>CAYOFL010000101.1:0-11006 GCA_964403165.1 uncultured Ignavibacteria bacterium | reverse complement strand
CTTTTCATTCTCCTGATCATCCGGGGGAAGTTGGCTTTCAAGTTTTCGCTTCTGCCCAAGCTGGATTTAGACTTTTCCATGGTCTGGCGGATTTTGCGCGTCGGCATTCCAGCCTCATCCGCCTGGATACTCTTCAGCGTGGTTTATCTTTTTATAAACAAGATCGTGGCCTTGTTCGGAACAGAAGCCATTGCCGCCTTAGGGATCGGCAACCGTATGGAGTCGGTCTCTTTTCTCACCTGCTTTGGCTTATCCATAGCCGCCTCCACTCTGGTGGGACAGAATCTGGGAGCGGGCAAGCCGGAAAGAGCAGCTCAAGCCGTCTGGCAGACAGCCGGGATAGCGGTTTTGGTCACCAGTTTTGTAGGCGTAATGTTTTTCACCTTCCCCCGGCAGATCGCTTCTGTTTTCATCTCCGATCCAAAAGTGATTGAGATCGGAATCGGATATTTGAGAATCCTGGCTATATCCCAGATATTTATGGCACTGGAGATCGTGTTCGAGGGCTCCTTTGCAGGAGCGGGCAACACCATCCCTCCCATGGTCGTCTCCATCTTCGGTTCCCTTGCACGCATCCCAATAGCTTATCTTCTGGCCGTCCATTGGGGCATGGGAATAACCGGAGTATGGTGGGCTATAGCCTCAACCAGCGTAGTTAAAGGAATAGTTTTGACCTACTGGTTCAGCAAAGGAAGATGGAAAACCAAAAAGATTTGACAACACCTCCCAACAGATTAAACAGATTAGGCTAAGAATAATATTCCTTAATCTGTTCTATCTGTTGGGAATCCTCATGCTCCTTATGGATGTTATCCCAGAATGGTCTCCGACATCCATAAGAGGGAATTCAGTGAGGATGACAACATCTTGGCTTGAGCGAAACTCTACAAGATTTGAAGCTTGACAACTTTCTGGTTTGGATTATACTATAAGAAGATAGCTTTAGTGGCAAATTCTCAGTTTCGAGATTCTGTCCAGGAGGTAGATATGAAAACTCTAAGAAATTGTCTTGCTTTTGTGCTTTTATTACTCCTTTTCAAGTATGGTCTGGCTTTTGAGCCTGAGTTAGTCTTGGAGGTGTCGGTTGAGGGGAAGACAATTAGTGGTGACATTTTAGATGGGGAATTGATTCTATCGTCTCAGGAAAGGTTCTGGGTATTAACGCCTGAGGGAAAAGAGTCCTATCAGGCTGATCTAGGTCCGAATCAAGGGTTGGTTGCTTCTGAAGATGGAAAGTTTTTTGGAATAACCACCTACTCGAAGGATGCATCCCCCGGATTTCTGGCGGCAGAAAGATTCAAACTTTATTCCGCAAACGGGAAAAAGCTGTGGGAGATTGAAAATCCCGAGGTCTCCGATTTTTATATCTCCAACCAAGCCACTCTGGTGGTAGGAATCTCCAGTGGTGAGGGAAGCACAGGATCCCGCCTGGTATTTTATAATCACACTGGTAAATTGATCGCCAGCACCAAGGTCAAATTCCCACAAGGGATTGTATTTTCACTGAACGGAAAACATGTTTTGATAAACAGTGCCAAAGATGGTCTTTTAGCATTTGATAATTCAGGCAATTTGAAGGCTAACTTTGGACTATGTGATAAATTTGCCGCCTCCTCAGATGGGGAGTACGTAACAACTGTTTTTGATGGGAATCTAAAATTTTACTATAGGGGCAAACCAATCGGAAATCCGAAAAAGATAAATCCTTTAGTCAGAGGAATGTCTTTTTCACCGGAGAATAAATATCTTAGCGTCATCGACAAGAAAAATCTCTATCTGTTTGAAGTCGGAACGGGAAAACTCCTATGGCGATATACTCTGGATGAGCCGGAGCTATCCTTTATCTCGGTGGATATATCCGGTGACGCCGAAAAGATAATTGCCGGAATAGACTCCGATAAAGGCAGAAAGTTTCTGTCTGAAGAAAGGCATACTAAGGGTTTGATTTATGTTTTCGACAAAGATGGAAAGATCATATGGAAAAGGGACCTTTCTTATAAACTCTGGAGTGCTTTCTTTCCCCGAGTGCAGTTCTCCTCTGACGGAAAAAGATTTTGCATCATAACTAAAGAAAAGGTCTACTTATTTAAAGGCAATGGGAAAGAGAAATGATCTCTCTTTTCGAATACACAAGCCCAATTCAAAAAGCAAACTCGTTTTTTAAATCTTGCAATAAGTGTGAAACTCATCTTACTGTCCACTACTGTCTGCCTACTGCTTACTGCATACTGCCATCTGCTTTTTTAAATCCTGCAAGCTATGAAACTTATTCTCCTGGATACTGCTTACTTTAACTGCCGTCTGTTTACTGCCTACTGTCATCTGCTTTTTTAAATCTTGCAAGAAGTATGAAACCTGTTGCATACGAGCATGGCTGATATCAAGCCTGCTTGTTTAAATCTCCCCTTAACATAAGTTAAGCCCCTGCCTTTTTGTAGAGTAATCCCATATGCAACAACAGATTAATCTTTCCACCCTTAATATAACAGGTGAGAGTTTGGCTCGAGTTGGTGGCATGTAATTTGCTTAAAGTAAGCATTGAAATGATTTTTCACCAAGGCTACACGAGGGAAGTAAAGCCATGAAGAACAATTTATTTGAACTTGGATTTGTTCATTTGGACGATTTAATCTTTCATGAAACCTGTGATTTTAACTGGGTCTGCCGGCTGGCAGAACAGATCAAAAGGGGCGGACATTTGAAGAACCCGGTTTTGGTGGCAAGCTTTTCCAATGGATCTGTAGGACCAGCCAAGAATAAACCTGGAGGTTTACCTTCTGAGGAGAGTAGGAAACTTTTGGTTCTGGATGGAGTTAATTGGATTTCCGCTTTAAAACTTTTGGGTTTTCGCGATGCGTTGGTTCAAAAGACAGATCTGATGGATGAAAATGTGAAGCTTACCTCCTGGGATCATCTAATATTCAATATCAAAAAGGACGAGTTAGCCAAAAAGCTCAAAAAGTTGGATCTTCAAATATCCTCCTGTGGAGGGGAGTGGTGGTCGGCGGACGAAAAAACAGTTTGCTTCATTCTTTTTAAAGATCGTTCTGGACTGGTGGTCAGTCAAAGAGATTCATCTGTCGAAAGGCGGGTGAAAAACCTCTATCGGGTGATAGCCATTTATAATACCTCATGGGAGATTTATCATTCTGGCTCGGATGAGAGTTCGTCTTCTGCATTTGATAACTTCGAGAATGGATTAGCCATCAATATCCTTCCAGTATTCAAAAAGGAGCAGGTGATTGATCTAGTTTCCAGCAGAATACTTTTCCCCTTCGGCGTGACCAGATTTGTGATTCCTCAAAGGATTTTAGGCCTGGAAATTTCCTGCTCAGTTCTGGAGGATAATGCTCCACTTTCGGAGAAAAATCTGTTTTTAAAGGAGCTTCTGTCCTATCGGATAAAGAGTAAGAAAGCAAAATTTTATCAAGAATCTGTTTTTCTTTTTAACGAATAATCAGCCGCCTCTTTGGTCGTTTCTCCCCATACCCTCATTTCTTCAGCCAATGGAATGAGGGTTCTTTATTTTCGTAACTCCCCCGTTGTCAGTCCACTTGAAGATCAATGCTTATGGAGATACAGAGTTTGACCAGAACCTAACTTAAGTAGGGGGCAAGCTTCAGCTCCATCCATTGAGAGGGCGAACCTGAAGGTTCGCCCCTACAGATCTATTCCCGATCCAGTCATGTAGGTCAACCCCGCCAAAGGCGGGGTTGACAAATAAGGATTTGTCAAGCTTAAGATCCATATTTGCGGGATGGTATGGGGTTTAGCCAGAACCTAACTTAAGTTAGGTTCTGGAACCGTTTCCCTTTGGCAATTCCTGTAACTTGGGGGCGTTGATTCAGAATCTCAAAGATTCTATCTTTTACAATTGTCACCAGAGAGTAAAACCTGGTGTGTTCAAAAAATTTTGAACAGCCAGACTCATAACACGTAGATGAAACAGTCGGCAATTCTCTTTTTCCTTGTAAGAGAAGGCTTGGTGTGTTATTCTAATACTTGACTTGAAAATAATAAAAAGGGCGCTTCGTGCCCAATTCATTAGGATTCCAATCAGGAGAATATCATGAAACGCTATTTTGTGTATTTAGTAGTTTTCTTGATGATGACCGTCAGTAATACTTTCGCTTCCTCACTGGACATTACCTATCGGGGTAATGGCATAAGTTTCGGCAATTCAAAGAGGATAAACGGAATACGTTTCAATTTGGTTGATAACGGGGTTGAGAGAATAAACGGTTTCAATTTTACCTTCTGGAAACCGAAAGACAATACCGATGCAAAAGTCAATGGTTTCGCCCTGGGACTGGTAGGACCAGAAGCCAACCAGTTAAACGGCATTGCTATTGGTGGAGTTGCCGTAGCCGCAGAAGAGATAAGAGGTTTTTCTTTTGGCACTGTAGGACTAGCATCCCACACAATAGCCGGCATAGCAATTGGAGGGATTGGGTTTGCCACCGAAAGCTTGAATGGTATTGGTTTTGGAATGGTCGGGCTGGCGGCGGGGAGAATAAACGGGATAGCAATCGGAGGCGTGGGGCTGGCAACCGGGAGCCTGAATGGTTTTGCTTTAGGAGGAATAGGAGTTGTAGCTAAGAGAATAAAAGGGGTAGCAATTGGAGGTATCGGGCTTAAATGTCAAAAAACCATAGATGGCATAACGGTTGGTGGAATCGGAATCGGGGCAGAGAAGATAACCGGAATAACAATCGGAGGCATTGGGGTCGGGGCAAACCAGGTAACGGGCCTGACAATTGGAGGGGTAGGAGTTGGAGCAGCGGAGATAACCGGAATAACAATCGGAGGCATTGGGGTCGGGGCAAACCAGGTAACGGGCTTGACAATTGGAGGTGTGGGAGTTGGGGCAAAAGATATAACAGGCATCACAATTGGAGGTATCGGGGTTGGAGCTGAAGAAATAACCGGTTTTACAATCGGAGGAGCAAAACTTCAGTCCGAGAACTTAACCGGTCTTGCAGTGGGAGGATATTGCAGGGTCAAAAGAAATCTAAGTGGTGTCTCTGTTGGAGTCTTTAATCATGCCAGACACCTCAACGGCGTGCAAATTGGCATTCTTAATTATTGTGGAAATAATCCAAAATTCTTGAGACTACTACCAATCATTAATGTGCATATTGATAGAAAACAATGTGCATATCGATAGAAAACGTTGAGGGCACCTTGTAAGGGTGATTAAGTAATTGACAGATACAGGAGGAGATCGAATGCTCTATTATATCTTAAAATTTACCATATCAGCCCTTTTGATAGTCGCCGTATCTGAAGTTTCAAAGAGATTTTCGTTGGTCGCCGGAATCTTAGCTTCTCTGCCCATTGTGTCTGTTCTGGCGATGATCTGGCTTTACATTGATACAAGCAGCGTTGAAAAAGTTACCAAACTCTCTACCAGCATTTTCTGGATGGTCTTACCTTCTCTTTCGTTATTCATTATGCTTCCTGTGCTTTTAAAAAAATAAAGTGTCTTTTTATCCGGCACTGATAATTTCATGGCTGGTTATGGTTTTTCTTTATTATGTAATGATCTTAGTTTTGAAAAAGCTGGGGATAGTGGTATAAACAATTTTTGAAATGGTGAATTTTTTTCAGGCCGATTCCAAAGAATATCTTCCTTACGTTTCATAAAGGAAGCCATAGCACTTTATCGTTCGCTGGGCTTTAAAGAAATCGAACCCTATCGGTTCAATCCCATAGAAAGGACGAAATTCATGGAACTGACTTTGATTTGAAAACGCCAGTTGACTGCGTGTCTGCGGTTCGCAGAGTTTATCTTGAGCCCCGCCCTGAGCATAGTGAAGGGGAAACCGAAGGGCTTGTCTCACTGAAAGCGGGGATTACTTACACTCAGACTATCATCGGGACTTCAGATACACGCATAATGGTAGAAGCGATTAATTGTAATTTGAGGGTGGCGAGGTAAAGTTCTCATGCCAATGGAAATTTATGAACGCTTAAGCCAGGTATACGACCTTGATTGGGGGAAGTTCTCAGAACAATATGTAAGTTTGATCAACCAGCTCCTCGATAAGCGTGGCATTGCTCAGGCAAGGATTCTCGACCTTGCGTGTGGAACGGGTACCTTGGCAGTAGAGCTTGCTAACCGGGGACACTATGTGTATGGCATAGACATCTCACCGCAGATGATCGAGATAGCCCAATCGAAATCCATGGGATTATCCAACGTCTCTTTCGAAGTGCAGGATATGACCCTTTTTGCCGTTGAGGATAAATTTGATCTGGCTACATGCACGTTCGACTCTCTCAACTATCTGCTTGACACAGATGGTGTAAAAGCGATGTTCTATCGCATTACTAACGTTCTTCATAAATCGGGGTTATTTGTCTTCGATTCCAATACGGATCGATTATATACTAATCGCCACAAGGGAACGCACAAGCGTGAACTGGGCGGAGAGTCTTTTGTTCAAAAGTGTAGCTATGATTCAATAAAAAAAGAAGCGACGACGGTATTTGAGTTTTCAGATGGAACAATTGAGGTTCATAAGCAACGCCCTTACAATTTGGTAGAACTTGAGCCACTTCTTGCTGATGCAGGTCTGCGTGTAGTCGATACATTTGCCGGTTTCGATAAGAGACCATATAATTCCGAAAGTGAGAGGTTGATTTGCATAGCTGAAAAAGAAATAATGGGCAACGGCGCATAATAGCATGTATCTATTTCGGGCAATGGCCTCACCCAAATGCCTTCAGCACTTTGCAAACACGCAATAGTTCAGGCATCATGCCAAATTGTTCGGATAAGCTGTTTATAAACTCATCAAAATAGACGGATGCGGAGGGCAAGATTATGATGATGAAAGAAATTAGGATTGACACGAAAGTAAAACTCAACAACGGGGTTGAGATGCCCATTTTTGGATTGGGCACATTTCAATCGCGGAGCGGGAAGGAAACACAAAAAGCCGTCCTTTGTGCCTTGGAGGCTGGCTACAGGCTCATCGACACCGCTGCAATGTATGGAAACGAGGAGGATGTTGGAGAAGCTTTAAGAAAAAGCGGCATTCCACGGGAAGAGATTTTTATCACTACCAAACTGTGGAATACAGACCATGGCTACGATAAAGCTCTGGCCGCTTTCGAAACGAGCAGAAAAAAACTGGGGCTCTCCTATGTTGACCTCTATCTGATTCACTGGCCCGTGGAAGGTCTCCGAACTGAATCGTGGAGAGCGTTGGAAACGCTGCTGGAAGAGGGAAAATGTTGGGCAATAGGTGTGAGCAATTACATGACCCATCATCTGGAGGAGCTCTTGAACAACTCATCCACAGTTCCGGCAGTTAATCAAGTCGAATTTAGCCCATATCTTTATCAAGAAGATCTTTTGGAGTTCTGCCGTGCTCACGACATTCAACTGGAGGCATACAGCCCGCTCACCAAGGGACATAAGTTGAAGGATCAAAAACTGGTGGCTATAGCTTCAAAATATTCCAAGAGCCCCGCTCAAATTCTCATTCGATGGGCGTTACAAAAAGAGGTCGTGGTCATACCAAAATCATCAAGAAAGGATAGAATTTTGGAAAATGCAGATGTTTTCGATTTTACAATTTCTCCTGAAGATATGAAAGTTCTCGATTCCTTTAATGAAGACTTACGCACCAGCTGGGATCCTTCAACCGCCCCATAGCTTTGTAGAGATGGCAGGTTTTGAAGATGAGGAGGTGAGGAAGACTTTAAATCTGCCAAAGGAGGAACAAACTATATACATAATGCCTGTAGGGAAAAAATGAGTAGATTGAAGGTGATTTTCGAAAAGCAATTATTGCATTATTTACTATTACTAATTCTTTTGAGCGGCTTATGTGCTATCAGTCGAACTGACGGTTTTCTGCCAGGTCAGTTTTTAGGTGTCCGCACCAGAACATGGTTCTACATAGGAGTTGCTATTCCTATTATGCATCAAATATATGTATGGCTCTGTTGGCGGACACAACTGTATTACTCCTTGCTCACAAGGCTTTTCGGTCGTTCTGGATTTACTTATTATTCGATAATCTTTTTGATTTTGATGATCTCCAAATTTGTCTTTATACTCTTCCTGGCTATATCAAATAAAAACAGCTTCAATGTTAATCCAATAGTATCATATGGCTTGTCACTTGTCTTTGGACTACTCGTATTATACGTTCTTTATTCAATTGCGAGATACTTCACATTCAGGCGTGCCCTGGGGATTGATCATTTTGATCCATCCTATCGGGAGGCAAAACTGGTAAAAGAAGGTATTTTTAGATTCACCGATAATGCAATGTATACTTTCGGTCTGCTGATATTCTGGATTCCCGGTTTGTTGTTTTTGTCCAAAGCTGCTTTAGTGGTTGCATTATTCAGTCATATCTATGTCTGGGTTCATCATTATTGTACTGAAAAACCGGACATGAGGAGAATATATGGATGACGCTGCCACCAAAAGAGCGGCATTACTTGTCGCCACATTGACCTCTTTTCTTACGCCCTTCATGGGCTCCTCGGTTAACATCGCACTTCCCTCCATCGGAAGGGAATTTGCAATGGATGCGGTTTTGTTAGGATGGGTTGCTACCGCATATCTTTTGTCGGCGGCAATGTTTTTAGTCCCCTTTGGGCGGATAGCAGACATATATGGAAGGAAGAGGATTTTCACATACGGTATACTCATTTTTGCTCTTTCGTCTCTCCTGTCGGCAATTGCTCCTTCTGCCATCTTTTTAATTTCCTGCCGGGTTTTGCAGGGAATGGGAAGCGCCATGATCTTTGGCACTGGAGTAGCAATTTTAACCTCGGTATTTCCTGCGGGTGAGAGGGGAAAAGTTTTGGGAATAAACGTTGCCGCAGTTTATTCCGGGCTTTCGCTCGGACCTTTTTTGGGTGGATTCTTAACCCAACATTTGGGCTGGCGAAGTATCTTTTTCTTAAACGTTCCTCTTAGCTTGCTAATAATCGCTTTTACGTTGTGGAAACTAAAGGGGGAATGGGCTGGGGCAAAAGGGGAGAAGTTCGATTTTGCCGGCTCCGTCATTTATGCAGTCTCGCTTCCGGCTATGATGTATGGTTTCACTCTTCTGCCAGCCATGTCCGGTGCATGGTTGATCGGGTTCGGTGTTTTGGGACTTCTAACATTCGTCAAGTGGGTGATGAGAGCAAAAAGTCCGGTTTTCGATGTGAACCTGTTCAGAGGCAACAAGGTCTTCGCTTTCTCTAATTTAGCGTCGTTGATTAATTATGGCGCCACTTTTGCCGTGACTTTTCTTTTAAGCCTTTATTTACAGTATACCAAGGGGCTCAGTCCTCAGTATGCAGGCATAATATTGGTTTGCCAACCTGTGATGATGGCTCTTTTCTCCCCTCTTGCCGGCAGGCTATCGGATAAGATTGAACCGAGAGTAGTAGCTTCAATAGGCATGGGATTTACAATGATCGCACTTTTCCTGTTCACTTTTTTGGGTCAAAACACCAGTTTAGGATATGTTATCACCGGTTTAATTGTTATTGGTTTTGGGTTAGCCCTTTTCTCCTCTCCCAATACCAATGCAATTATGAGTTCGGTTCAAAAGAGATCTTACGGGGTAGCCGCCGCCACGCTGGGAACCATGCGCCTGACCGGCCAGATGCTGAGCATGGGTATTGCCATGCTGGTGTTCGCCGTATACATCGGGAGAGTAGAAATTACACCGGAGAATTACCCCGCCTTCTTGAGAAGTGCCAAGTGTGCCTTCATAATTTTTACCGCCCTTTGTTTCGGTGGCATATTTGCCTCACTTGCCAGAGGTAAGGTGCGGTGAAAAGAGTAGAATTCGTAGGGAAAGGGCTTGTCCCTGTCCAGATGGTATTGGGCGGACAGCCACGAGGGCTGTCCCTACGATATCTTTTTGATAAGTGCCAAAACAGCCTTCATAATTTTTACCGCCCTGCGTGGTGAACCGAATGGTTCACTCCTTTGTTTCGGTGGCATATTTGCATCACTTGCCAGAGGTAAAGTACGGTGAAAAGGGTACAATTCGTAGGGACAGGGCTTGTCCCTGTCCACATTACATTAGGCGGAGAGCCATAAAGGCTGTCCCTACGATATCTTTTTGATAAGTGTCAAAACAGCATTCATAATTTTTACCGCCTTGCGGGGTGAACCGAATGGTTCACTCCTTTGTTTCGGTGGCATATTTGCATCGCTTGCCAGAGGCAAGGTGCGATGAAAAACGTGTAATGCGTATGGACAGGGCTCGTCCCTGTCCGTTAAAGACTAATGGAAAACCCAAACCCATAAACTTCCTTTGGAGGAGGGGATTTTATGCTAAAGGAGTTTAAGGAATTTGCCATGCGCGGCAATGTGGTCGACATGGCAGTGGGCATCATAATTGGTGCCGCGTTCGGGACCATCGTGAAGTCTTTGGTGGCCGACGTAATCATGCCTCCTATCGGGCTGGCTTTGGGCAATGTGGATTTCGCCAACCTATTCATTGTTCTGAAACATGGTGCGGAGATGGCAGCTCCTTATGCCTCTCTTGCCGACGCTCAGGCGGCAGGGGCGGTGACCTTGAACTATGGCGCTTTTGTCAACACGGTCATCAGCTTCCTCATAGTTGCCGTTGCAGTGTTCCTTCTGATAAAAAGCATCAACCAGCTCAAGCGGAAAAAGGAGGCGCCACCACCCGAGCCGACCACAAAGGAGTGCCCGCACTGCTTTTCCACCATTCCCATCAAAGCCACCCGCTGCCCCATGTGCACCTCTGAGTTGAAGACAGCGTAGAGCAGAGCCGGAGCAAAAGCACAATCAAGGAGGACACCCCGCCGTTGGCGGGGTGCCTCAGGGCGGGCAAGGGAGGGAAGAGTTGTTCCCTCTCCCTTGACGGGAGAGGGCTTGGGTGAGGGTGAAAAGAATCGCCGGAGAAGAAATGGTTAAATTCACCCTTCCTTTTATTCCCTCCCACTTGTGGTGAGCTTGTGCTTCGACTTCGCTCAGCACCATGAGCTTGTCGAATGGTCGAACCATC
>CAYOFL010000100.1:0-11049 GCA_964403165.1 uncultured Ignavibacteria bacterium | reverse complement strand
TCCGATTAAGATCAATGCTTGAGACTCACCTGAAGGTTTTGGAATCAATGGAGAAGGAAGATCAATCGTATAAAGAAGAACTTCAGTTAGCTGGCAACCGAGATCAATCTAAATTGGATTCACATAAAGAGACGAAGATTTAGAAACTCGAAAAAGCTTTGCGAGGAAGTAGAAATGGGAGAGATGAAAAATACACTGAATCTTAAAGAGACCATAAATGAAGCCACCCAGTTTATTCGGGGCAAAACAAAATTTATCCCTCACATAGGCATAATTCTGGGAACTGGGTTGGGGTCTTTAGCTGAAGGGATCAAGGTGGAGGCGAAAATCTCCTATGAGGAGATCCCCCACTTTCCCGTCTCCACCGTGGAAAGCCACGCTGGACGGTTGATCTTTGGAAATCTTGCTGGAAAAAATGTGGTTGCCATGCAGGGGAGATTTCATTACTATGAAGGATACGATCTGAAGCAGGTGACCTTTCCGGTGAGGGTGATGAAGGACTTAGGCGCCAATATCCTGGTGGTCTCCAATGTCTGTGGAGGGTTGAATCCTTTGTTCAAATCCGGTGACATCATGGTCATCTCGGATCATATTAACCTTTTGGGCTCAAATCCTCTGTTTGGTCCTAATGACGAAAGTTTGGGTCCCCGCTTTCCGGATATGTGTCGTTGTTATGATCCGGAGCTGATTGACCTCGCAGAGAGTGTAGCTTTGAACTCAGGGCTCAAGTTGCAAAAAGGAGTTTATGTATCGGTTGCCGGTCCCAATCTGGAGACTGCGGCAGAATACAGATTCTTGAGGTTGATCGGAGCGGACGTGGTGGGGATGTCCACCGTGCCAGAGGTGATCGTGGCGCGGCATCAAGATATGAGGGTTTTGGGTTTTTCCCTAATTACAGATATGGGCTTGCCGGATGCCTTGAGACCTACCAATCTGGCAGAGATTCTGGCAACAGCCGCCAGAGCAGAGCCGGTTTTGAAGAAGATAATGACCAGAGTGATAGGGGAGATGAAGGTGTAAGGTGTGAAGTTTAAAGTTTAAAGTTTAAAGTTCAAGGTTTAAAGATAAGAAAAAGAGCAGACCAATATCTAAATAGACCAGAACCTAACTTAAGTTAGGTTCTGGTATTCCACGACAGTGAAACAGCATATTATTAATGATCAAACCAGGATTGAGATCAGCTATGTTCAAAGAGATCAAAGAAGACTTCAACTATCCTGACATGGAAAAAAGGATACTTGCGTTCTGGGATAGGGAGAACACTTTCCATAAAAGTATTCAGATCAGAAAAGACGCCCCCGATTTCGTCTTTTATGAGGGACCCCCCACCGCCAATGGAAAGCCTGGGATTCATCACGTGATCTCCCGCACCATTAAAGATTTGGTCTGCCGCTACAAGACCATGCGTGGATTTAAGGTGGAAAGGAAGGCGGGCTGGGATACACATGGGCTTCCGGTGGAGATAGAGGTGGAAAAGGAATTGGGGTTAGACAGCAAGGCGAAAGTGGAAGAATACGGTATTGACAAATTCAACGCCGAATGCCAAAAAAGTGTCTTCCGGTATAAAAAGGAATGGGATGATCTCACCCGCAGGATAGGCTACTGGCTGGATTTAGATAAAGCATATATCACCTGCTCCAACGAATATATCGAAAGCGTGTGGTGGATACTCTCTCAGTTCTGGGAGAAGAGACTAATTTATCAAGGGCACCGGATTGTTCCCTATTGCCCCAGATGCGGCACCCCTTTATCCAGCCATGAGGTGGCTCAAGGATATAAGGAGGTCTCCGACCCTTCGGTGTGCGTTAAAATGAGGCTGGAGGGCAAAGCCAATACCTACTTTCTGGTATGGACCACCACCCCTTGGACTTTGATCTCCAATGTAGCTTTAGCTGTGGGCGCAGACATTGAATATGTCAAGGTAGAACATCAGGGTGAGGAGCTGATCTTAGCCAGAGCACTTCTGGAGCAGTCTCTGGAAGGCGAATACCAGATAAGGGAGGAGTTCAAAGGAAAGGATTTGGAAAGGCTGAGATATGAACCACTCTACACTTTCGCAGAGACGGACAGATCAAAAGCATTTTATGTAATCTTAGCTGATTTCGTGAGCGTGGAGGAGGGGACCGGAATCGTTCATATTGCACCCGCTTTCGGAGCAGACGACTATGAGATAGGGCAAAAGTATGGTTTACCTGTACTTCAGCTGGTGGACGTCAAAGGGGAATTCACCTCTGAGGTCACCCCCTGGAAAGGTATGTTTGTAAAAGATGCAGATGAAGGCATAATGGAGGATTTGAAGAAAAGAAATCTTTTGTATAATAGGAGTGAGTATGTTCATACCTATCCCTTCTGCTGGAGATGCGACTCACCTTTGATATATTATGCGCGGAAGTCGTGGTATATACGAACTACGGCTTATAAGGATAAGCTACTCAAGAACAATAAGCAGATAAACTGGTATCCGCCGGAGATGGGTTCCGGGCGGTTTGGAGAGTGGCTGGAGAATAATGTGGACTGGGCTCTCTCCCGGGAAAGGTTCTGGGGAACGCCTTTGAACATCTGGATCTGCGACAAATGCGGTGAGAAAAAATCCGTCCCCAGCATAAAGGAGCTTTTGGGTTCAGCCATAGAAGACAAATTCTTGGCCTCGTTCAAGAAGGAGATAAACCTCCACAAGCCCATGATCGATCAGATCACTCTGAGGTGCCCTAATTGTGACGGGGTTATGCATCGCACTCCAGAGGTTATCGACTGCTGGTTTGACTCCGGATCCATGCCATATGCTCAATGGCATTATCCATTTGAACACAAGGATGATTTTAAGGGAAAATTCCCCTGTGAGTTCATCTCCGAGGCAGTGGACCAGACCAGAGGATGGTTCTACGTGCTTTTGGCCATCTCCACCTTTCTTTTTGATAAATCCGCCTACAAAAACGTGATTGTGATCGAGTTGGTTCAGGATAAAGAAGGTGCTAAGATGCACAAATCCAAGGGAAACGTGATAGACCCGTGGGAGGTTTTGGACGTTCAGGGCGCGGATGCGCTCAGGTGGTACATGCTTTGTGTGAGCCACCCATGGCTTCCCACCAGAATCGACAAGAAGGCGATAACCGAGGTGGAAAGGAAGTTTTTAAGCACCTTAAGAAATACCTACTCCTTTTTCGCCCTCTATGCCAACATCGATAAGTTCGACCCTTTAAAGCATCAACTTAAGATTGAGGAGAGAACCGATCTGGACCGCTGGATCATATCTAAATTGAATTCCTTGACCGGTGACGTCACCTACGCTCTGGATCATTATGATTTGACCAGAGCCGCTCGCCAGATTCAGGAGTTTGTTATAGAGGATTTGAGTAATTGGTATGTTCGGAGGAGTCGGAGAAGGTTCTGGCAGTCTGAGGAGACTAAGGATAAGATCTCCGCCTATCTAACTCTGTGGGAGTGCCTGGTGGCGGTGTGCAAACTGATTGCCCCCTATACTCCTTTCATAGCGGAAGAAATATATCAGGAGCTTTGCGCAAAAGTTGACACAAAATTCCCGGAAAGCGTTCATCTTACTGAATTCCCTGAAGCTGTCAAAAAATATGTCGACAAGAGACTGGAGCAAAAGATGGAAGCCTTAAGGAGAATCGTCATCCTGGGAAGGGCGGCTCGGAGCGGAGCGCAAATAAAGATAAGACAGCCATTGGGAGAGATGCTGGTGGCAGTGCCTAAAACAGACTCCAAGGAGGATTTGGAATCTTTGTTCGGCTTGATATCAGAGGAGCTTAACGTGAAGAGGATTTCGTTTCTCGAGCCGGATACGTCCTTAGTCCAGCTTTTTGCCAAGCCAAATTTCAGTCGACTGGGTCCGAAATGGGGAAAGAGAGCCAATCTGGTGGCAGAGAAAATAAAGTCATTGGGACAGGATGAGTTGAAGAAATTCAAAGACGATGGCAGGTTAAAGATAGATTTGGATGGAGAAGGTCTGGAGTTGGAACCGGAGGATATGGAGATTCAAGAAAAGGAAAAAGAGGGCTGGGTGGTGGAGGCGGAAAACGAGTTCAAGGTGGCGATCTTCACCGTCTTGACGGAAGAACTTAAGGACGAGGGCTTTGCGAGAGAGCTGGTGAACAAGATTCAAAACATGCGTAAGGCGGCAGACTTTGAGGTGATGGATCGAATAAATGCAAATATCAAAACCACTCCCCGGCTCAAGAAGGCCATAAAGACATTTGAGGATTATATCAAAAAAGAGACGCTGTCTGTAAAACTCTCCTCATCTGAAGCTAAAGGTGAGTATACCGAAAAGTGGGATATAAATGGAGAGAAGGCGGTGATCTCTATAGAAAGAGTCAGACCCTAAGCGGAGGAAGAAGATGAAGAAGAAAGATTTGCAAAAATACGAAGCCCTGCTTTTAGCCAAACGAGTGGAGTTGCTGGATGAGCTGGGACTTCTTAAGAAGACCGGTCTTGACAGCACTCTCAAGGATGCAGCCGGTGAGATTTCCTCTTACTCTACCCATATGGCGGATCAGGGCACAGACTCCTTTGAAAGGGAAAAGACGTTTCAATTAGCTTCCAAAAGTGGTAGGTTTCTTCATCACATAGACGAGGCTTTGCGCCGCATCAAGGACAAAACCTACGGGAAATGTCAGGAATGCGGAAAGGAGATAAGCGCTGTCCGACTGGAAGCAGTTCCCCACGCCAGATATTGCATCGTCTGCAAAGAGAAAGAGGAACTCAAAAAAGCCAAAGAGGCTCGATGAGGGCTTTTGTCCGCAGGCATGAACCGTATGGTTCATGCCGCAGGATTCAGGGGAGATGATTTGGTCAAAAAACATGCCCAGGCTTTTCCTTCAAGATTTTTGATCATCACCGCACTGGCTATTCTTGCCGATCAGCTTTCCAAGACTCTGTTGACTCATCTTCTTCTGCCGGGTGAGTCTGTTCCAATTGTGGATGATTTTTTTAAGCTCACCCTGGTTTCAAATCCGGGCGGGGTGTTCGGAACCAGATTAGGAAGTCAAAATTTCTATACCTTCATCTCTCTTTTAGCCATAGGGGTTACCCTATGGTTTTTTTTCAAAACCAAAGCTAAAGATAGGAGTTTCAAAATAGGACTTTGCCTGGTGTTGGGAGGGGCAGTGGGAAATCTGATCGATCGCTTCCGCTTCGGAGAGGTGGTCGACTTTCTGGATTTTGATTTCTTCAATATAACTCTTCCTCCGACAAAAATCCTATTCTTAAAATTCCCCGGTTTTTATCTTGATCGCTGGCCCGTGTTCAACTTAGCGGATAGCTTTGTCCTTATAGGAATGGTTTTAGTAATCATTCATCTTTTGTTTTTCAAAGAAGTCCCCACCCCTGATAACTCTGATAAGTCTGAGTAATCCATGGAGAAAAACTCCACAAAAAGTATAAGGGTTTCAGTTCCCCCAAAAGCGTTGAGAAAAAGAATCGATGTGTTCCTCTCCCAGGAGGATCTTGGACTCTCCCGTGCTTTCATTCAGAAATTGATCTCAGATCATAATATACTGGTGGATGGCAAGCCCATAAAGCCTTCTTACAAATTAAAGGGGGAAGAGAAAATTGAAATCGAAGTTCCGCCTTTAAAAAGACCTTCGCTTGAGCCAGAAGATTTACCCTTAGATATCGTCTACCAGGATTCCGATCTTTTAGTGATTAACAAGAAGGCAGGGATGGTGGTTCACCCGGCGGCGGGGAACTACTCTCATACTCTGGTGAATGCCCTTCTTTTCCATTGTAAAGACCTATCCGGTATAAATGGAGTTTTGCGGCCGGGCATTGTGCACCGGCTGGATAAGAACACCTCAGGGCTTTTGGTGGTGGCAAAAAATGATTTTGCTCACCTGGGTCTGACTGAGCAAATAAAAGACAAGACTCTTCTGCGTGAATATTTTGCTATAACCTGGGGACATATGCCTACTCAGGAAGGAATAATCGAAGCGCCCATAGGGAGAGCTGTAAAGGACAGAAAAAGAATGGCAGTGACCCGTCTGAAAGGGCGGGAATCGTTGACCCAGTATCAGGTTTTGGAAAGATTTGATCTGTGTGATCTTCTTTCTATTAGATTAAAGACGGGCAGGACTCATCAGATCCGGGTTCATCTCTCTTATCTGAATCATCCGGTATTAGGCGATCCGGAATACGGCGGCAGACAGAAGTGGATCAAGGGTATTTATGATAAAGAGCGCCCTTTTGCTCAAAAACTACTGAGTCTGATCGACAGACAAGCTCTTAACGCCAAAAAACTGGGCTTTGTTCATCCGAGGACAAACGAATACAGAGAGTTCAATTCTGAATTGCCAGAAGATATAGAAAGCGTTTTAAGTCTGCTCCGCAGATAATTTCGTCGTTGGTCGAGGGTGCCCTTCAGGGTGTCCTTCGATCCCGAAGATCTCAGGATCGAGGGAAATCTCTTCAGGATGAACCCTCACCCTCGACCTTTATCTATGTAGCAGGGTAAGGGCTTGTCCTGAGGACGCAGGCCGAAGGATACCCTGCCACAACTTTCAAACATGGAGATTCAAGACCCCAGCATTCGTTCTAAGGTGGAATCTGTGGCAAGGGAACTATTAGGGGAAATGCTGTGAGAAATCTCGAAGCCATAAAAACCCGTTATTTGCAAGACGGTTTTCAGGTGCGATTGGGTGGAATAGCGGCTAATTTGGCGCGGATAGCCTCGTGCTCGAACCATCCCGATGAGTGGGAGGCAGTGCAAACCATGTTAGAGGAGAGCAAGTTCTTTATAGAATGGATTGCACCTGAAGCTCCCTTAAACGTGAAAACCCTTTTAGTAGAACTTCAAATTCAATTGGCATCGTGGCATCTTTTGTGGCCACAGGTTTGCAGTGATCCACAAAAACGTGAGGAGCTGAGCCAACTGGCTCGCTCTTGGTCTCAAAATGTTTTAATGCTTCGGGAATAGCAATTTCCTCAGCATCACAAATGATCTGTTGGGGCGGGGGTTTAAGGGGCTGTTGAAAAACCTCTTGGCCCGCCAAAGGCGGGCCCTATGGATGATAAGTAGTTGTCTCCCATAGGGGCGGGAATTTTCGTATGTCCGCCTGAGGCGGATCCGCCTATGGCGGAAATGCATACGCATATCCCGCCCCAAGCGACAAACTGTGCGTTTCAGAAAAAAGCCAGAACCTAACTTAAGTTAGGTTCTGGCTCTACGCTATTCCTTAAATTCAGCCGTGGCAATAACTGACAAAACTTTCCTCGTCCGAGACAAGCTCGGGCGCTACATCTTCCAGAATAACCTTTCTTTTGGGTGTTGCCTAATCTTTTTCTCAAAAAGTGTATGATTTGTATTTGGCCTCTCTACATCTTTTTGTAAGAATTTCCTTGACTTTTTGCGTGATTTTAGTTATTATATTTATAGAATCTGCAAGCACTACTTACGTATTGGCAGTCCAGTGACTTTGCTTCCTACTCTGGGCAAGGAGTGCTGTCTTTATGCACATTTCGCACCAGATCAGTTATCAGGATCGCTTGACCAACAGTTCAGGTACTACTATTCCCGACGGTGAGTATGAGGTCATGTGCATTGTTTGGAAGTATTCCTTTTCGAGGAGCCCACCGAATGGGTCGGCATCGAGCCAGGTTAAACAGCGACGGTGGTGAAACCAATGCCACCGGTCATATGGCAAAAATCGGAACCATCAATAAAATTGGGAGGTGTGTAATGCGTAACGCTTCAATTTTCATCTTAGCTATTTTGGTCGGATTAATCGGTTCGACCATTCAAGCCGGGGAATTAATCAACTACCAGGGTCGTTTGACCGATTCTGACGGCAACCCGGTGGCTGATGATACTTATCAGCTAACATTCAGCTTATATGATGACTCTACCGGTGGCTTCCTCCAATGGTCGGAGGAGCATCCTTTAGTTGAGACCAAAGATGGCCTGTTCCACGTGATTTTGGGCAGCGTCTTCGATCTGGATGCTTCGATCTTTGAAATCGAACCGTTGTATCTTGAAATTCAAGTTGGGGTGGAGGTCATTTCACCTCGTACTCGGTTGACATCGGCGCCGAGCGCCATCATAGCCAAAAACATGTCCGGCGGTGATGTGGAGACCGGTGAGGGTTTCCTCCGCCTGAAGTCCTCCGAAGGCGCCACCGCGGTCATGATCGGCAGCGAGGACAGGGCGGGACCGGCTTACCTGACCATGTACAATCCAGATGGGGAGTATTCGGACCAGACTCTTGTCGAGATGAAGTCTCAGGCAACTGGTGGCAGCATCGAATTCTTCCCGGCGGGAGATATGCCGCATGACCCGGCCATCCGCATGGGGGTCGAACCCACGCCGTGGAGTCCGGGCAGGCTTGAGTTTTTCGATCCCACGGGCTCCTTGCCACATGACCCCTACGTGAGAATGGGCTTAGATCCCTCGCCCATGGTGGGCGGCAAGCTGGAATTCTTCGATCCCGGTTCAGGCTGGCCGGATGACCCCATGATGGTCATGGGCATTGAGCCCAGCCCGTTCCACGAAGCCAGCTTCCGGATGTACAACCCCTCGTTAGATCCGCCCTCCAAGATGGTGGAACTGACGGTGAACGATGCAACCAGTGAGTGGGGCAGCTCGTTTTCGATGTACCTCATAGAGCCAGCGAACGACAAAAAGGTGCTCGAAATGAGCGCTTTCCCTTCCACCGGCGCCAGTATTAAGATGTTCAACCCCCAGCCGGAACCATCGGCGAGAATAATGGAGATGAGTGTTGAGGAAACCGTCGGACCGTCCGGCGATGAATGGGGCAGCAGATTCTCGATGTACCTCATAGAGCCAGCGGACGACAAAAAGGTGCTCGAAATGAGCGCTTTCCCTTCTACCGGCGCCAGTATTAAGATGTTCAACCCCCAGCTGGAACCACCGGTAAGAATTATGGAGATGAGTGTCAATGAATCTGCGGATGAATGGGGCGGCTACTTTAGCATGTATAGCATGGATCCGGGAAATGAGGGTGGAAAGATATTCGAAATCAGCAATACTGCGTCTTCCGGCGCCAGTATAAAAATGTTCAACCCGCAGCCGGAACCGCCGCGGGTGATTGCCGAGATTACCGGCAGTTACAACGGTAAGGGCGGAAGTGGCCAGGTCGCGGTTTATGATGATGCCAATCACCTGCAATCTTTTCTGACACCCGCTAAACTGCTGCTCAATTATGCTTTTGGCGAGATATTAGGCCCGCCGGTATTTATGGAAGCCTCAGCCAGCGAAGCCAAAGTTGGAATCGGGACTTACTTCCCCAGCGAGCCGCTGGTTGTGGGTGACGATTTGGGCAGTTTATTGGGAGATTGGATTGTAATCGGGAATTCCGAAGCCGGAAAATTCTCAGGTTTTCTGGCTGGTGAAGACCTCGATAACTGCGGTTCGATAAGTTGGCACAACGATGGTAATTACCTGACTCTGGGCACTGAGGATAACGAGAGCGGATATAGCAATACATTGGTTCTCAAGGCCGGCAAGGTCGGCATTGGAACCAACGACCCCTCCGAAGAATTGCACGTGGTCGGCGATATCTGCTATACGGGTTCGATTGGTGCCTGCTCCGACCGCCGGTACAAGAAAGACGTTCAGACAATCGGGGATGCAGCGGAAACACTGCTCAGGCTGAGAGGCATTTCCTACTCCTGGAGGCAGGATGAATATCCTGCCATGAAGTTTGATGATCAGACTCATCTGGGCTTCGTGGCACAGGAAATCAAGGATCTGGTTCCGGGTGTTGTGCTGGTTGACGACAATGGCAACATGTCCGTGGATTATGGCAGGATTACGCCTTTGCTGGTCGAAGCTGTCAAGGGCCAGCAGGGACAGATCAAAGAGCTCAATGCCCAGATCGCCGACCTGCGCGAGGCGCTTGGAAAGCTACAGGCAACGAACCGTTAATTGGCAAAAAAGAGGTGGATATGAAAAAAACATTGTTTCTATTCATTACGTTGATCGTTGTGCTGCATGCCGCCGCCGGTTCTGCCGAGAAAGCTAAGAAAGCGCAGCCATCCAAAACCACAGCAGCTGTCCAAATCAAACCGGTGGAAGTGCAACAGAGTCAGGTTCAGCCTGCTCCTCCCGCTCCCAAAGCGGGTGAAGAGATCAATTGGGAGGTAATCTCTTTGGGAGGCACTGATGGCAGTTCCGCAAGTTACCAGCTGGGCGGAACGGTCACTCAGACCGCGGTAGGCTCCGGCAACTCGGATTCCTACCAACTACTGCAAGGTTTCTGGCAGGAATTTGGTGAGGCGTTCGTTTGCGGCGACGTGAATAACGACGGGGTGATAAACATTGGCGACGTGGTGTATCTTCTCAACTATCTGTTCAGGCAGCCGTGGCCGCCGCCTGTGCCACATATGTGTGTCGGTGACGTCAACAATGATGACGTAGTGGATATTGGCGACATTGTTTATCTGCTCAACTACCTATACAGGCAACCATGGCCGCCGCCTGATCCTAACTGCTGCACCCCGCCGTGGGCCAACGAGTAGTCGTGTTATAAGAGTCTATATTCACTTATCACAGACCCAGCCGAGCCTCTAACTCAGAGGTTCGGCTATTTTTTCTCGTGCCTCAGTTGAGCAAAATCCCCTTGATCTTGGAGGAAAAATGCATATATTAAAAATGAAAAGCCACTTCTTGGTAAAACTATCTGAAATAAGGCATTTTAAAGGGTGTCAGGACTAAGGTCCTGACACTGGTTGGTCGAGGATGCCCTTCAGGGTGTCCTTCGATCCCGAAGATCTCAGGATCGAGGGAAATCTCTTCAGGATGAACCCCCACCCTCGACCTTCAACTTTGTGGCAGGGTAAGGGCTTGTCCTGAGGGCGCAGGCGAAGGATACACTGCCACAACTCTTAGGAACAAAATGCAGCATCGAACTCAGTTTAATCCTGAACCAAGTTGAAGGGTGCGCGACGCTTTTCGTCCGAGACAAGCTCCTGTTGGGGCGGGGGTTGAACCCCCGCCCCAAGCGACAAACTGTGCGTTTCAAAAAAAAGCCAGAACCTAACTTAAGTTAGGTTCTGGCTCTACGCTATTCCTTAAAT
>CAYOFL010000099.1:0-11064 GCA_964403165.1 uncultured Ignavibacteria bacterium | reverse complement strand
TCTTCTTTATCTCCGGGATAGCCATGGCGGAGGTGGAAAGCTCGTCCACTCCCATCCCCACCAGCAGGGTGGTGGCTAAAGGATCGGCGGCCATCTCTCCGCATAAGCCCACCCAGATGCCATTTCTGTGTGCGGCATCTATGGTCTCCTTTATCAGCCTAAGCACGGCGGGATGAAACCCCTGATACAGATGAGCGATCTTTTCATTGCCCCGGTCTACTGCCAGAGTATATTGAATCAGATCGTTTGTCCCGATGCTGAAGAAATCACACTCTTTTGCTAAAGCGTCACCCGCCAATGCGGCAGAAGGTATCTCCACCATTATCCCCACCGGAATTTCTTCATCAAATGGAATTTTCTTTCGCCTCAATTCCCCTTTAGCCTCTTCCAGCATTGCTTTGGCTCTTTGAAGTTCTCCCACCTCAGAGATCATGGGGAACATGATCTTTACATTCTTTTTGGCACTGGCTTTCAGCATGGCTCTTAGCTGAATTTTGAACGTCTCCGGAAGATCTAAACAGGCGCGGATGGCTCGCCATCCTAAAAAGGGATTGGTCTCATACAAATTCCCGGTATGCCGATCAAATTTGTCCCCACCCAAGTCGAAGGTCCGCAGGATGACCGATTTGGGATATACTTTCTCCGCCACCTCCCGATAAGCTTGGTATTGCTCCTCCTCGGTGGGGAAGTCAGCCCGGGCGATATATAGATACTCCGTCCGGAACAAGCCCACGCCCTCAGCCCCATATTCCAAGGCAGAGTTGGTGTCAGCAGGAAGCTCGATATTGGCGGAAAGCTCAATTTTCCTTCCATCAGAAGTCTTTGCCGGAAGTGGCTTGAGTTCGGAAAGCTCAGCTGTCTTTTTAAGTATATAACTTCTTCTCTTCTCATATTCCTTTAAAGTTCGCTCATCCGGACAGATAATCACCTCCCCCTTTATTCCATCCAGGATGATGCTTTGTTTATCCTGGATTTGACCAAAGAAGTTTCTCAGTCCCACCACAGCCGGAATTCCCATGGATTTGGCTAACAAAGCCCCGTGAGAGGTTCCTCCACCCATGTCGGTGGCAAAACCCAAGATACTTTCCTTCTTCATATGCACCACATCGCCGGGGGAAAGAGATTTAGCCACTAAAATCACCGGAGAGTCGATACTTTCTAAAGTAAGATGTTTTATGCCCAAAAGATTGTAGATCAGACGGCGGGCGACCGCATTTATATCCATTACCCTTTCCCGGAGATACTCATCCTTAGAAGAGGATAAGGTCTTTATTGTCTGTTCAATCACTTTTTTGTAAACAAACTCAGCGTTGCTTCGGCTTTGTTTTATTTTCTCGATCACCGCGCTATTAAATAATTTATCCCCCAGGATCATGATCTGAGCCTCGAATATCTTGGCATGATCTGGATCGATCCTTTTGGCTACCTTTTCCTTTATTTTTAGAAGTTCCTCTTTGGTATCGCTTAAAGCTTCTTTAAACTTTAAGATTTCCTTTGTCACCTCATTTTCTTTAATCTTCTCTTGGGAAACCTGGATGCTTTCGCGATCTAAAAGAAACGCCTTCCCTATCACCACCCCGGGTGAGGCGGGAATCCCCCGATATATGACACAAACCTGCTTGTCTGGTTTTCTCACTTATTCCTCTCCAAACTTTTCCTCAAACAAGTTAGCTATTGCTTCCACCGCCTGCTCTTCATCTTCACCTTCGGCTTTGATGATCAAAAAGCTTCCCACTTCTGCGGCTAACATCATCACGCTTAAGATGCTTTTGGCATTAGCCTCTACATCTTCCTTTTGTAGTTTGATCTCCGATTTGAACTTAGACGCCTTCTGCACCAGCATGGCGGCTGGCCTGGCATGCAGTCCCAGTTTGTTTATGACCTCAATCTTCCTTTCAACCAAAACATTATCCTTCTTTACTCGGCAGGAGTTTTTAAACATCCCGCACATTATAGCTTAAACGTGGTCAGGTTATAATTTAAACAAAATAGACAATAAATGCAAGCTTTTGCATCATCTATAAAGAACTGAATTTTGCTCTCATGAACTTAATTTTTTAATATAAAAAAATCTGAATCTGTATCAACTGAACCGCTATCGATTTCTATTTGAGTTTAAGTTCGCACAAACATCTTACCGGAAAGCTGTCTCACCAGGCCCTTTAGCTCCAAAGACAAAAGCGCAGATAGGGCTTGAGGAACGCTAACACAACCCTGGTTAGCGATTTTGTCTATGTGATAAGGTTCATCTGAGATAAGCTTAAATATATCTTTTTCCTTCTCCGAAAGATGAGACAGATCTTCTTCGGTCAGAACAGAAGATGGGGATTCCCCAACCTTCGTGGTTATTCTCAACTCCTCCAATATATCCTCCACTGAGGTGACCAGTTTGGCTCCCTGCTTTATTAGTCTATTGGTTCCTTCACTATTTTTTGCTCCTAAATTACCCGGTATGGCGAAGACCTCCCGGTTTTGTTCTAAGGCACAATGGGCAGTGAGAAGTGCCCCACTTTTTGTCCCCGCCTCCACTATCACCACTCCCAAAGAAAGCCCACTTATCAGTCTATTCCGCCTGGGGAAATTGGGTGCTTCGGGTTTGGTGCCCAAGTAAAACTCAGAAAGGATGGCTCCGGATGATTTGATCTGCTCTGTTAGTTTTTTGTTTTCCGAAGGATAAATTATATCCAATCCTGAGCCGAAGACAGCCAAAGTCCTGCCCTTCTCTTTTAAGGCGGAGAGGTGTCCGATGGAGTCTATCCCCCGCGCCAGTCCACTCACTATGGTGATCCCTCGCCTAGCCAGCTCCCTCCCAATCCTTTCGGTGATCCGTTTTCCGTAAAGAGAGGCGGAGCGGCATCCCACTATTGCTACCGCATTCCGATCTACTTTTTTGATTTCCCCCTTGACGAAAAGAAACGGGGGAGGGTCGTAGATTGACAGAAGATTCTCCGGATAGTTTTCATCTCTGAAGGTTACAATCTGCACCTGGTTTTTCTCCACCAGCATCAGTTGCTCTTCTGCCTTCTTCCAATCGACCTTATTCTTTATGTTGGAGGCGATAACCTGTCCTATGTCCGGCAACTCTGCCAGCTCTTTTTTTGATG
This sequence comes from uncultured Ignavibacteria bacterium, assembly GCA_964403165.1. Classification (GTDB taxonomy): domain Bacteria; phylum Zixibacteria; class MSB-5A5; order MSB-5A5; family SM1-73; genus SM23-73-3. Next base: position 7,960 of record CAYOFL010000099.1, on the reverse strand, counting down.
CAGATAACACTTTTTCTGGTGAGCCGAAGTGTTTGACCAAAAAGATGTAGCGAACCGGACCAACCTTGGGGACGGTGAAGAGTGCCAGCCAGCTTTTTAGTTCTGAAGAATCCAAAATGCCATCCTCATAACTTTTTACGCTCCTGGGTGGATGTTATCATCCACCCCCGCCTTTGGCGGGATTTCTAACCTAATGCCGTGGGATGACGGAGACCCCCACCCGTACGGGCGCTCGTCTGGGATAACATCCCACGGGGAGCAAGAAACGAAATCGGATGTGGTTCTCGTTGGCGAAGCTCGTCACAAAACTCGACTTCCGAAGTCCGAAGCTTGAAATTTTTCATCTGTTTCATCTGTTGGGAATTTTCCAGCTTCGATCACCGAGCTTCCAGCCTCGAAACGAGTTTCGTCACCGTTAAACCAGCTTCGAAAAAACTATCCTTCCTTATGGACTGATTCAGGATGAATCCTTTTCTATCTCCTCTAACGCAGATCTTATAATTTTCAAAAGCTCTTTTATCCCTTTGCCGGTCAAAGCTGAGATGAAACACACCGGAGTTTTACCCTTGGCAATTTCTGATCTTTTTACTTCTGGCAAAAGATCGATTTTGTTTAAAACCACCACCTTGGGGCGTTGAGAGAGGAAGGGGTCAAAAAGCTCAATCTCCTCCAAAAGCGCCTGATAGTCACTCCTAGTATTCTCAGAGGTAGCGTCCAAAAGATAAAGAAGGAGCTTTGTCCTTTGAATGTGCTTGAGAAACTGGATGCCCAAACCTTTTCCCTGGTGAGCTCCCTCGATCAATCCGGGAATGTCAGCTAAAACGAAGCTTTGATGATCTTTAAGCTTCACTATTCCCAAGTTAGGGCTGAGGGTGGTGAAGGGGTAGTTGGCTATCTTGGGCTTGGCAGAGGAGAGTCGGGACAAAAGAGTGGATTTGCCCACATTGGGCTGGCCCACCATTCCCACATCCGCTAAAAGTTTCAATTCGAGCGAGAGCCTTACTTCCTCTCCTCCGGTTCCTGGCTCCGATTTTCTGGGAGATTGTAGGGTGGGTGATTTAAAGGAGGCATTCCCCTTTCCCCCCTTTCCACCACGAGCCACCACCACTATTTGACCTTTCTTGGTTAAATCCGCTATAATTTTTTTTGTATCCAGATCTCTGATCACAGTCCCCGGAGGAACTTTTATTAAAACGTCTTTGCCTTCCTTTCCGTGTTTTAAAGCCCCGCCTCCCGGCTTTCCATTTTCAGCTTTATATAGTCTTTTGTAACGGAAATCCAACAGGGTGGTCATATGGGAATCTACCTGAATGATCACGTCCCCACCATCCCCACCATCACCTCCATTCGGACCTCCCTTGGGCACAAACTTTTCCCGCCTGAAGCTTACACATCCTCTGCCGCCGTTTCCTCCCTTAACAGAGATCTCTGCATAATCGATAAATAGCATATCAACTTTTTAAAAGGGAATGAGGACACACTTACCCCATTATCCAGATTTTGCCATCCTGATCAAAGTTTCTTTCAATGCAGATTTGTCGACCTGTTCGTACAACACCCCCTTGAAGGCAACCGATATCTTTCCAGTCTCTTCGGAGACTGCAATGGCAACGGCATCTGATTCCTCGGTCACCCCGATGGTGGCTTTATGCCGCATACCGAAGAGCTTGGCATAGCGGGGATTTTGGGTCAAGGGAAGGGTGCAAGCCACCGCCACCACGTAATCTCCCTGTATGATTGCGGCTCCATCGTGAAGGGGGGTGTAGGGGGTAAATATGGTTACCAGAAGATCAGCCGAGACCTCGGCGTTGACGGATTTTCCAGTCTCTATGAAATTTTTGAGCCCGATCTTCCTTTCAATCACTAAAAGTCCACCATAACGGAGTTGAGAAAGTCGGATAGCCGCCTTGACCAGCTCATCTAAAGTTTTCCCTTTCTCGTATCTAAAAAATAGGCGAAAAAGTTTGTTATGTCCTATCTGAGCTAGGGCACTTCTCAACTCCGGCTGAAATACAATAACTAAAACCAAAATCCCCACGGTGGCAATGTTGGTGATCAACCATTTAAGTCCCTCCAATCGGAACCAGAAGGCTAAAAACGAGATGGAAAAAAGCAAGAATAGTCCTAAAACGATCTGCGCCGAACGGGTCCCTTTCATCAAAATCAACAGCCGTGAAAACAGAAATGCTACCAAAGCCACGTCGATCAAATCGACCACGGTGAATTTTAAAAAGCTGATGTGAAATAGTTCCATAATTCCCTCATAATCTCTGAAGCGTGGCTGTGGCTAAGGTTTTAAAGTTGCGAGGCTTATGAGTCTCCAGATCATACGGTCTCACCTTAAGATACCTCCAGGTTTTTCCAAAGAATCTTGCCACACTCTCATACCAACGAATCGTTTCCTTATCCCTTATAGGCACTTTCACCCCCTCCATCCCCTTGGTTTTAACAAGATACATAGCCTTTACTTCTTTCACCACAAAATCAGCATGATAATACCTTAAATATCCCTCCTGATTGTAGTAAGGGATTTGCTCCCCCCTAAACTAAAACTCAAGGAGCTTTTTGGTTACCGAGCTTGTCCCTTCGTAATTCCGCCTCCAGATCTGGATGGCTTGTTTGATTTTTTGGTCGAGTTCGATAAAAGCCATAACCTTCAAACTATTTCTTATGTCTTAGAAAGGCTCTTGGAGAAACTATTTTTAATTTCGGTAGCTTCGTCCTCAATCTGGTTTTCTCAACCTCAAGGAGGTCTTTATCGCCGGTAATCAAAAAATTTACATCAGCCGCCAAGCAGCATTCAAGGATCATGTTATCTTCAGCATCTCTGCAAAGAGATAATTTTTTCTTCGAAACCACCACTTTGGCATTCACCACAAATGAAGCGATACCGGCAAGGAGTGATCTCAATTGAACATCGCTTATCTTGCCTTCTACTTCGAGTTCAAAAGGCGTGTCTCTGTATTCTTTGAGAAGTTGGGGAGACACCCATATCTCAGTCTCGGCAAATGTCTTCTTGATTGCCCTTTCAGGGATGCCTCCAAAGACAAAAGCAGATACAAGCACCCCGGTATCAACAACTACCCTATCTTTAAACCTCTTCGTAAGCCTTTCTCCTTAATTTTTTAACAGCCTTCTCAACATCCTTAATTGTTAGGGTTGTTTTCCTGAAGCTTTCCCTGGCAATCCTAAGAGCCGCCTCCAGCCTATCTTCTGGCGACAACACAGAAAGGATATATTCCTCAGGATTAATCTTTGCTTTAGTTTTCATATTAAATATCCCCTTTCTCATTCATATCTGAAAAGCACCCCATTTCCAGTTTTACTATAGCAAACGAATTAAATAAATTCACATAATCACCCTGTCCGGAAAGATTGCCACATGTTTTGGTATTTGACATCCTTTTACAGCTCTCATTTTTAATCTACCTCCACTATTGCATCCACCAAACTAACCACTCTTTTGCTCTCTTTGACATCATGCACCCGCACTATATTTGCTCCGTTTGCCACCGCCACCGCTAATGCGGCCAAGCTCCCTTCCAGTCTCTCCTCCACGGACACGTCCAATATTTTGCCGATGAAGGACTTTCGCGAGCACCCAATCAGAATGGGACATTCCAATATAGAAAGATTTCTTAAATTTTTCAAGATATTTAAATTGTCCTCCAACCTTTTTCCAAATCCAATTCCCGGATCGATTATTATTTTTCCCTTATGAATTCCAGCATCCTGGGCGATTTTGATGCTCTGTTTCAAATACTCCGTAATCTCACCGATCACATCCCCATAGAAAGGATCTTTCTGCATATTTTTGGGAGTCCCCTTGATGTGCATCAAATTTATCGGAACTTTATATTCTGAGGCGATCTTTTTCATCTCCGAATCGAATCGCAATGCGGAAATATCGTTTATCATCTGGACTCCCGCATCCAGCGCCTGCCTGGCCACCTCGGCTTTATAGGTGTCAATGGAGATGAGAACGTCGGTCTTTTTGGACAAAGACTTAATTACCGGAATCACCCGGGAAAGCTCCTCTTGGATGGGAACCGGATCTGCTCCGGGACGGGTGGATTCTCCCCCCACATCGATTATGTCCGCCCCCTCTTCAGCCATCCTCATCCCCTGTCTTATAGCATCCTCTAACTTAAAAAACTTGCCCCCATCGGAGAACGAATCGGGAGTTACATTCAATGCACCCATGATATGGGTCCGGGAGGAGAGATCCAACTTTTTCTTCTTAAACCGGAGAATCATCTTTTTGCCATTTCAGTTACATAAAGATCACACATAACTATATGAAAAACGCAGACTGAAGTCTGCGGCTACCAAGTATATGCTCATTAGATAGGTGTAGAAAAAAGGTAGCCGCAACCTTTAGGTTACGTTAAAAAAGTAACCTGAATTATCTGCAACCCTTAGTTAATTCATCTCTTGATCTTCGCCATATTCTCCAATATTAGTGGTTTCAACACCTATCTTTTTCTGGAGGTGTGGTTCCAAAACGTTTCTTTAAGATGCCCTCGTTTTCCACCAGAAATGTCGCAGGGTAGGGGTGCCCCGTAACAACGGTGATGACTGATTGGATAAGGCAAAATTCTGTTGTAGACAGATTCTTTAAACTTTACTTTTACTCGGATGAATCCTTGGGGATGAATCCCTTTATCATCAAGAAGGCTTCTTTTCTGAGGGTATCTTCCTTGAGCGTTCCCCGCATGGCGGAGGTGATGGTCACAGAACCTGGTTTTCTCAAGCCCCGCATGGTAAGACACATTTGTTCCGCTTCCATGATGACCAGCACCCCTTTGGGCTTAAGAATCTTCATCAAAACGTCGGCAGTCTGAGCGGTGAGCCGCTCCTGCAGTTGAGGTCTTCTTGACAGGACTTCGATCACCCGCACCAGCCTGGAGAATCCAGTTATCTGGTTGTCCTTAGGGATGTAGGCGATGTGCGCTTTTCCGAAGAAGGGAAGAAGATGATGTTCACAAAGTGAGTGAAAGAAGATGTCCTTGACGATGATCATCTCCACCGGATCCAAACTCGGATCATCCTGATTGGGAGCAGAATATAGTTTGATCTGAGCCTCAGGATCCTCAGAAAGCCCAGCAAAGATTTCTTCGTAAAAGTCAGCCACCCTTTTAGGAGTATCACAAAGCCCATCCCTTTCTGGATCCTCTCCCACCGCCTCCAGAATCATTCTGACCGCTTTTTGAATTTTCTCTTTGTCCATGCTGCCGATGCGTATGCATTCATACGAACTGCGGACTGCGGACCGCCGACCTATGATTTCTTCTTTTCCGTCTCCAGCTTAACCGGCTCTAATTTTTCACCCCGCAGGATTCTGTCGATCTCCTCTCCATCCAGAATCTCCCTCTCCAGTAAGACGTTGGCCAGAAGATGGAGTTTGTCTGTGTTGGCGCTCAAAAGCTCGGTGGCTTTCACCTCCGCCGCCTCCACTATCTCTCTGACTTCCTTGTCGATCTCTTGGGCAGTGGATTCGCTGTAGTCCCTGTGGGTGGCTATCTCCCGACCCAAGAATATCTGCTCTTCCTTCTTGCCGAAGGTCAAAGGACCCAATTTTTTGCTCATTCCCCATTCGCAGACCATCTTGCGCGCCAGCTCTGTAGCTTTTTCTATGTCATTGGCAGCTCCGGTGGACAGCTCGTCAAACACCAGTTTCTCCGCCACCCGCCCCCCCATCAGGTGCAGAAGTTTGGTCTCCAGATATTTTTTTGAGTGGGTATGTTTTTCGTCTATGGGAAGATAATGGGTGATGCCCAGGGCAAGACCTCTGGGGATGATGGTCATCTTGTGAACTGGATCAGAACCGGGGACCAGCTTACCTATGAGAGCATGCCCGGACTCGTGATAGGCGGTCAGCTTCTTCTCCTCCTCACTTATCACCAGACTTCTTCTTTCAGTTCCCATCATCTCCTTATCCTTGGCATCCTCAAAATCCTGCATGGTTACCTTATCATGGTCTCTTCTGGCGGCAAGGAGGGCGGCTTCGTTTACAATATTGGCTAAATCCGCACCAGATAGACCCGGAGTGCCGCGAGCCAGTATGGAAAGATCCACATCCTGGGCTAAAGGTATTTTACGGGTATGAACCTTGAGTATTCCTTCTCTCCCCTTTACATCGGGGGTGTCCACCACGATCTGTCTATCGAATCTTCCCGGTCTTAAAAGCGCGGGATCCAAAACGTCCGGACGATTGGTAGCGGCTAAGAGGATCACCCCTTCGTTGGATTCGAATCCGTCCATCTCCACTAAAAGCTGATTTAGAGTCTGCTCCCTCTCATCATGTCCGCCCCCCAATCCTGCTCCCCGATGCCTTCCCACTGCATCTAACTCATCGATGAAGATGATACAGGGGGCGCTTTTTTTGCTCTGGTCGAAAAGGTCTCTCACCCGGGAGGCGCCCACTCCCACAAACATCTCCACAAAATCAGATCCACTCATGCTGAAGAAGGGCACCTCTGCCTCTCCAGCAACAGCTCTGGCTAAAAGGGTTTTCCCTGTTCCGGGAGCTCCCAAAAGCAGTGCTCCTTTGGGGATTTTCCCTCCTAACTTTTGAAATTTGCCCGGGTCTTTCAAAAACTCGATTATCTCCTGAAGCTCCTGTTTGGCTTCATCTGCCCCGGCCACGTCTTGAAAGGTCACCTTGGGTCGGTCGCCGGAGAGGAGCTTGGCTTTGCTTTTTCCAAAGGAGAAAAGACCTTTTGGTCCACCCTGCATCTGTCTGAGCATGAAAAGCCAGAAGACGATCAAAATTAACCAGGGAAGTGAGGTCAAGATTATCCCGGACCAGTTGGTGCTGGGTGGCTCGGCATCTATCTCCACATTCTTTGCTTCCAGCTTCTCCAAAAGCGAAGGATCCTCAAACGGAATGTGGAGTTCAAACTTGCTGAAACGACCTGTCTTTTTTCCCACAGTTTTGGATATCTCTCTTTCAAATTCCCCTTGGATATCCTTTTCCACTAAGGTCACCTTCTTGATATTGGATCCCTCCAGCTGTTGCATGAACTCAGTATAGGTGATGGTGACCACGTCCCTCTTGCTTTGAGAATAATACTGGAACAAAAAGATGGAAAAAAACAGAAGAATCACCCAGAAGATCAGGGTGCGAGCCCCTTTCCGCTTTCTTAATTCATCTTTCTTCCCCTCTGGAGGCTTTCTGTTATTTGGAGATCGACTCTGGCGACCCCTCCTCCCTCCATCGCCTCCTGAGCTTCTTTTAAGCAAATTCTTACAGGATCCACGGTCGGACACAAGGCTTGCCCACTTTTCCTTCAAAACATTATTTGTTCTATTGTTCATCCTTGTTCATCCTCTAACTGAGCAATATAAGACAGATTTCGATATTTCTCATCGTAATCCAAACCATAACCCACCACAAACTTATCCGGTATGGAAAAACCCACGTACCTTAAGGGTATTTCTATCTTTCGTCTCCTCCTTTTATTAAGCAAAGTTACGATCTTTAAGCTTTTGGGATTTCTGGTCAAAAGGTTAATTCTTATATAATTCAAAGTAAGACCAGAATCTATTATGTCTTCCACTATTATTACGTGCTTATTTTCAATATTTATGCTCAAATCTTTAAGCCATCTCACCACTCCCGAGCCTTGTTTTCCAGAGCCATAGCTGGCTACAGAGATGAAATCTATCTGGTGCGGTATCTGAAGCTCTCTTGTTAAATCCGCCATGAAGATAAAACTTCCTTTGAGTATTCCCACCAGCACTGGATTTTTGTCTTTATAATCATTTGAGAGCTCAGATGCCAGCTCTTTTATCCTTTTCTTTAATTCCCCCTTTCGAATTATCACTCTTAGTTGATTTACCATTTTCTGAAAAATCAGTTGTAGTTTACTTTACCATTTGGTGATTTTGGGTTTTTATGATAACCTCTCCCCCTTAGTCCCCTTCAGGGTGTCCTTCGATCCCGAAGATCTCAGGA
>CAYOFL010000098.1:0-11085 GCA_964403165.1 uncultured Ignavibacteria bacterium | reverse complement strand
CAGGAATGGTGAAGATGGCTTTGTATCCTTTGGATGCCGCATACATGGCGATTCCCACTCCGGTGTTTCCGGAGGTGGCTTCCACAATGGTGCCTCCTTTTTTGAGCCTTCCCTCCTTCTCCTCCTCCTTCAACATATAGAAAGCCATGCGATCCTTCACGCTTCCGCCGGGATTGAAAAACTCCAGCTTGGCCAACACCTGTGCCTTGATCCCTTTGGTTACTTGATTCAACTTTACCAAAGGCGTGTTTCCCACTAAATCTGTGATGTTATCGTAATACATGTCTCCTCCAGTCAAAAACTCTGCTATGGATCGTATTACACCTTATCCTCGAAATACTTTGTGACTTGTCTGACTTGAATATAAGAGGAACAGAAGTTAGGTCAAGATATTTTTGAGTAAGTGTGTTCGGCGATGGGATAAATACCCACCCCTATGGGCTTCCCCTTGGATGAGGTTTTTTATCTTCTTCTGTGGTTAATGCCTGAAGCAAAGCTAAAGCTCAGTACTCCAAAGTATCATCCGGTTACAAATTTTTTGATCTGCGTCCGACAAAAAACTTGACAAAGCGCGGATAAGGACGTTATTTTATAACAACATAGTTAATTAACTCTTGGAGTGGCTGTGAAACCAAAAGCTCTAATTACAATCCTACTCTTTATCTTCGTGCTACTGCCTCACAAAGCAAATGGAGGAAGTAAAACAGGCTTCATCACCCTCAAGGAACGCACCTGGGATGGCTATATACATACCATATATCGGGGAAACTCCGTTGACTATCGCAGCACTATTCTTATTGGATTTGTCGATTCCCTTATGGATGCTCAAGCAGGAGTAAAAATTGACATTGAGGTAATCAGGAAAAGAGGTAAAAGATTTAATATTCCCGCGCCGGTGTATTACCATATGAGCGATTCCGGCGACATTACATATGATCGTCGAGATTACGATCCGAAAAGTGGTGCCCCTTTTAAGGAAATTTATATAAAATTACGCAAATGGGCTTTGGAACCAGGGGATGAAATACACATCAAAATCTACGATCATATAAATTACTCCTATCTGTTTGAAAGATATATCCCCTTGAAGATACATGGGTTTAGCGGAAATTTCTCCTTCCCCATTCTTTCTGTGCAGAGAGCCGGAAACCACCCTGGTGGCTTGGGCGCTGGAATCAGCTACACCATCAGATACATAAGATGGGAGAGGAGTTTATCAAATAAGCTTGGCTTAGGCGCAAATTTTTCTTTTCTGGACTTTGATCCAGGTCAAAAGATCGAGATAGGCTTGGGCTTTGTCTTCTCGTTTCCGGATGATCTTATTCAAATAGGTGTGGGGAAAAATCTCACCGTCAAAAAGGATTCCGGTTATTATTTCCTGGGGATAAATCTTCAGGGGATCAAAGAGAAGATTGGTTTGTAAGCTGAAGTCCAGCACCTAACTTAAGTTAGGTGCTGGTATCAGAACCAACAGACTTCATCACGCTTCAACTACAAACTTCAGGACTGTCTCAAGATCAAATGGCGAAAAGTTCTAAAAGCAACGAACTTTTATTTCCCTCCCAATTTTTTCTCCAGCTTCTCCACTACTTTGGTAAGCTCATCAATTTTTTTGTGAAGCTTAGCTAACTCCTCACTCTCTTTTCCCTTTACCTTAGCGGTTACCTTTTCCACACTCTCATCGATTTTTGTTTTTAACTTCTTCATCCTCTCCTCGTGTCCCTTCAAAAGCTCCTTAACCGCCTTGGCTTTGTCGGATTGAGACATCTCGCCCCTTTTGATCATCTCATCCACGATTCTTTCTGCCTTCTCCTTGGTCAGGTCAAAAAGACCCAGACCGAAAAGAACCGATTTTTTTAAAAAATCCATGGTCTTCCCTCCTCCTTTAGAAATGAGTAAACGTATGAGTTTGGTGGTTTCTTTAAGATTCTTTTTATCTTCAGATAACGTATCTGAGAAAACTCTGGACAGAACAGATAGGGTAACGTCCTTACCTGTTTTGTTATCGATCACCTTAAAGTCAACATCTTTTCTGACCAGATATGCCACATCTTCAAGCTTGATGGTTTTCCTCTCAAGAGCATCATACAACCTCCTGTTTTTGTATCTTTTTATGACCCGAGTTTCCATAAGACAAAAAAATCTGCCTGCTGTTTACCGATCACTGACTACTGACTATTGACTATTGACTATTGACTATTGACTATTGACTATTGACTGATTCTAATATAGTGCGGTGCACAACAAAAGTCAAGAAAAATTTTTGTTTGGTTGTATTAATGTTGTATTCATATTGAGTAACTGATTTTGGCATGGGAGCCCCCCCCACAGGCTAAAGGGCGTGTTGAAAAAGTCCCACTTCGGGGCGGGATAACGGAGACCCGTCTGGGAATTCCCGCCCCTATGGGCAACAACAACTTATCACTCATAGGGCAGGGCATTTAGCCCTGCCAATAGGGTTTTTCAACAGCTCCTAAAGCCTGCGGCTACCTCTTTTCCTCTCTTTTTTAAAACTTTTGGGAATATACAGGGGGCGATTACCCCGAGCAAATCAGACTTTCATCCTTTTTGCTATGGAGACCGATCTATCGGAGGATATTGGAATGAAAAATGAGCAGAAACAGACAGATTAGTGTCGCAAGAATTTACGATGAGGTTAAGAGTATGGGGCATAAAAAAATGCCTAATTTCTCCTATTGAGAGTTATTTCTTTGATCGCAATTCCCTGCGTCTACGTAGTAGGAAAAATAATAAGAAGTTCGTAGTTCCATGTATGCACTCAACTATCTTTATACTTTACAACGAGTTACATCTGTCCTGTATCAGTGTGGTTCCTCCTTGAAACTGGCACGATTTTTACATATAGATAAAATGTAGGAGTTTCCTCCTTCTTCAATTTTCATATATAGATTGATCAAGCCTGTGCTAAAGAGAAGAGCACAGGCTTGAATTTTTTGTCCCAATTTAGATGAAGTAGCCGACCTGTAATCATAATATTAGAAACACGTTTTTGTTACCTGCGTCTACAACCCTACAATCTCCAGATCGGCATATTTTGCCATAAGTTTTTTCTTAACTCCTCCGCTAAAGATAACGGTCAGCTTCAGGTTTTCGCCAGCACCTTCCCGATGAATAATCTTTCCTTCGCCCCAGTGAGAGTGAATCACCCGGGTGCCCACCTGTAGCATGGAGTTACAGGTGTTGGCTGATTCGGGGAAGAAAGACTCTACATGGCCCAGATCAACTTTGTGAAGATATTCTTTCTTTGAAAAAACGTGATCCTCTATCTTTAAAAGCTCCTGCGGCACCTCGTCCAAAAACCTAGACTCAAAATTTACCATATCCGCAAACCGCCTGCGATGGCGGGCATAGGATAGAAACAACCTCTCTTTTGCCCGGGTCATCCCTACGTAGAAAAGTCTCCTTTCCTCCTCCAGATCAGACGGGTTCTCCAGCGAGCGAGACAAAGGGAAAAGTCCCTCTTCCAGTCCAGCGATGAAAACTACCCGAAACTCCAGCCCTTTGGCGGCGTGCAAGGTCATAAGAGTAACCACTTCCTTGGTTTTATCCCACATATCTATATCTGTGATGAGTGAAACCTCTTCTAAAAATCCTTCCAGCGTGGGCTGCTCAGATCTCTCTTTAAACTCAGAGATGGCATTGATCAGCTCCTTTATGTTCTCCAATCTGTTCTCCGACTCAATAGTCCTCTCTTTTTTGAGTTCATCTAAGTAGCCGGTTTTCTGGGCGACCAACTCGGCAAGTTCGTCTATGGGTAATTCATCTTTCATAGAAGCAAATTTATCCAACATCTTGGAGAAATCATGTATGGTGTTTTTGAGTCTGGGCGAGATCCCTTCAATCTTATCTATCTGGCTTATCCCCTCCAGGAGACTTAAGTTACTTCTCAAGCAGAAATTCTCTATCTTTGAAATGGTCTTTGCTCCAATCCCTCTGGCTGGCACGTTGATGATTCTTTTCAGGTTTAAATCATCCTTGGGGTTTGTCAAAACCTTCAGATATGCCAAAAGGTCTTTTACCTCTTTGCGTTCATAGAATCTCAAGCCCCCAATTATCACGTAAGGTATGCCGTTGTCTCTGAGCTTTTGCTCCAGCACGCGCGATTGGGCATTGGTGCGGTAAAGAATGACGAAATCAGATAACGAATAACCGTATACTTGAACATAATGCTGAATTCGCTTCACTAAAGCCTCCGCTTCCTGATGCTCGTTTTCCAGAATCAGGAGACCCACCTTTTCCCCACCCCCAATCTGGGTATAAAGAGTTTTTCCTTTACGGCTCAGGTTATTCTTGACCACCGCGCCTGCCGCATCCAGGATCACCTGAGTGGAGCGATAGTTTTGCTCCAGCTTTATCACTTTTGCATCCGGATAATCTTTTTCAAAATTAAGAATGTTGTTGATATCCGCTCCTCGCCAGCCATAAATGGATTGATCCTCATCTCCCACCACGCACAAGTTTCGACCTTTTGATGCCAAAAGATTCACCAGCACATATTGAGCATGATTGGTGTCCTGATATTCATCTATTAGTATCTGATGAAACCTGCTCTGATATTTTTCCAAAATCTCAGGCTGATGAGTGAAAAGCTCAACGGTTTTCATTATCAAATCATCGAAATCAAAGGCATTCGTCTCCTCTAACCTCTTCTGATAAAACTGATAGATTCTTGCTACAGTCTCTTCAAAAAAATCTTTGGCTTGGGTAGAGAAATCCTGCCAGCCAATTAACCTATCTTTGGCTGAGGAGATGTGACTTTGGATGGCATCTGGAGAAAAATTCTTTGTGGAGATATTAAGTTCCTCCATACACTTTTTTATCACTGATATTTGATCATTCTGGTCATATATGCTGAAATTGTTGGTATAACCCAAAAGGTTCGCCTCTTTCCTTAAGGTTCTTGCACACCAGGAATGGAACGTGCTCACCCACACACTGGTGCTAGCTTTGCCCAAAAGCCTCTCCACCCTCTCTTTCATCTCACCTGCCGCCTTATTGGTGAAGGTTACAGCTAAGATATTCCACGGATCGACCCTCTTAACCGCAGTCAAATATGCGATGCGATATGTCAGTACCCTGGTTTTCCCGCTGCCCGCTCCAGCCAAAACTAAAAGCGGACCGGAGGTGTAGGTAACAGCTTCCCTCTGGGCGGGATTCAAATCTTTCAAAAAGTCAATTGCCATTTCTCTACTTTAGTTTTGTATAAACGAAATCAAACTTCAGCCGGATTATCTCCTCTTCGGAGACACACTCAGGTATTCTACTTGTGATATAATAATAGAAAACGAACACCTTTCAAAGAAGTTTTCATAAACAGGAAAAACTCGCAACCTGCATGTTCTTAGCGAAAATAGAATTTATATTTGGTCTGCACTCCAAACTACCCTTTGGCGACTCCTCAATTCATCCTGCCGAAATGATTTTTCGAAAGTTCTTAATAAAAAACTTGACAAAGACGTATTCTTGGGTTAATTAAATGAAGTTTATATTTGAGCCATAAACCGAGAATGGTAAACAAAGGGAAAAATGAAAATTAAAAAAATTATAGGGATAGAATCAGCATCTCCCGGCTTTCACGTGTTCAGTGCATTTAAGCTTCCCCGCCTGGGTTTGCCTATTATGGGCACGATCCTGAGAGATAAGGGATACTTAGTTAAATTATTCTGCCCAGATATCGCTCCCCTCGATTGGGCAGAGGTGCTAACCGCCGATATGGTGATGATCTCCACCATCACCAGCACTGCTCCGGAGGCTTATCACATCGCCAGGAAGATAAAGGAGAAAGCACGGGTTTTAGGAAAAGACATCCCCATCGTGATGGGAGGAGCGCACGTCACCTTCATGGCGGAAGAGGCGCTGGATAACTATGCAGACTTTGTGGTAAGAAAAGAAGGTGAACAGACGATTCTGGAGCTTTTATCCTGGTTAGAAAACGGAAATGATGCTTCCTCTATTTCCAAAATTCTAGGGCTATCCTACAAAATAGGGTCACGGGTGTATCATAACGACGAAAGACCGTACTTAATAGATCAGGATAGCCTTCCCACTCCGGAGCTTTCGCTGATTAAAGGCTGGAAGAACCCGACGATAATTCCGGTTTTGGCCTCGCGTGGATGCCCCTTCGACTGCACCTTCTGCTCGGTCACCAAAATGTTCGGGCACCGATACCGAACTCGCAGTCCGGAGAAGGTGCTGGAGGATATAAAATACTATCACAAATTGTATCCCAAAGCATGGATGTTTTTTTATGATGATAATTTCGATGCTGACAAAAAGAGAACCAAAAGGTTTTTGGAGTTGGTGCTGGAAAATAATATACATATTTCATGGACTGCCCAAAGTCGGCTGGATGTGGTGAAGGATAAAGAACTTTTAGAATTGATGCATAGGTCCGGTTGTAAAGTCCTGTATGTCGGGTTGGAATCGGTCAATCCTCAAACCCTTATAGAATACAACAAGCGTCAAACTGTGGAGGAGATGGAAGAGGCTATCAAAATTCTGCACCAATACAAAATTAAAATACACGGGATGTTTATCCTGGGTGGAGAGCAAGATGACAGAGATACGATCATGCAGACGGTAAAATCTGCCATCAACTGGAAAATCGATACGGTGCAGATGGTGATTTTAACCCCTCTACCCGGAACCCCGGTATATGACAATCTGGTCTCGGAGAATCGGATAACCTCTTTCGACTGGAGTCAATACGATGGGCATCATGTGGCATATAAACCCAACAAGATGTCGGTGTGGGAACTTCAGTTTGGGGTGATGCTGGAGGCTATGCCCAAATTTTACTCGTTATTACAGGTGATCAGGGCTGCGGTCAAGTTCAAATTCAAAAACTTCCAATTTCGAATCTATGGACACTGGATGCTCATCAAATGGAAGGTGCACAACAGTCGCTACTTAGAAGAGCTGAAGGCTTTCTCCTCCAAATTAATTAGCAAAGAGAAAAACAAGCAACTGGTTAAACAGTCGTAGGTCAAGCATGGCTCAGAGCTTGCTTGACAATAAAAGATTTGTCAACCAGCCCTTCGGGCATGGTTGACCTACAAATCTATTAATAATGATTTAAAGTGTCTGCTAGGTCCCTGACCTGGCAGGCTTTAACCCTGTCGGGTCTGGGGACCCAACGGGCACTCTCTGTTCGGGTGGGGGTTGAACCCCCACCCGTCAACGGGCAGGGGTACAACCCCTGCCCGAACTGTTTACAGGCTTAAACTAAACCCTCTCAAAGGGGTCAAATAGTTTCTTATACTCCTGCAGGGCAAATCGATCGGTCATGCCGGCAATGTAATCGCAGATCAACTGCATTTTGTCTTCATCTTTGAGTCGATGGCGAAACGAGGGCGGGAGTTGATTCGAATCCTCCAAATATGCTTCAAAAAGTGGGGTGATAATCCTTCTGGCTTTGTCTGCCATTCGGATCATGCGGTAATGCCGATACATCTCATCAAACAAAAACTTCCTTAGCTGGCTGTTCAGTTTCTTGGTGGTGTCTGAAAATCTGACAATATTTTCTCCGGCATTTCTCACATCTTCAAGCATCTTTATCTGATATTTCTGAACGATTCTTTTGGTTTCCTCGATTAGATCAGACACCTCAAAATTGATCAACGTCCTTACCAGTTGATGTCTCCTCTGAGAGGGAGATAGGTGGGCATACTTCTTTTTTAGATTTTTAGACAGATCGCTCCAAAGGGTGATCTGATTTAATTCCTCCTCCTTTAAAACATCGGAGGCTAAGCCATCATCTATATCATGGCAGTGATAGGCTATCTCGTCAGCCAGATTCACCAATTGACACTCCAGTGTTGCTTTTTCGTCAGGATTAAACTCCGCTGGGATGGGGTGATCGTAGCTGGTCTCATGTTTCATTATTCCTTCTCTCACTTCGTAGGTCAAATTCAATCCGGGAAAGTCAGGATATTTCTCTTCCAACAAATCCACCACCCTTAGGGTTTGTCGGTTATGTTCAAACCCTCCATGATCTTTCATTATCTCATTTAAGGTCTCCTCCCCTGCGTGTCCAAAGGGAGTATGCCCCAGATCGTGCACCAAGGCGATGGCTTCGGCTAAATCCTCGTTTAGCCTTAATGCTCTGGCAATACAGCGAGAAATCTGAGCCACCTCGATGGTATGGGTCAATCGGGTACGATAATGATCCCCCTCATGGCTGACAAAAACCTGAGTTTTATATTCCAATCTGCGGAAGGCGGTGGAATGAATTATTCTGTCTCTGTCTCTCTGGAAATTTGTGCGGTAAGAATGATCCTCCTCATGGAATCTTCGTCCCTTGCTCTGCCTGCTTTTTATGGCATAGGAAGCCAGATACTTCTCTTCCTGATTTTCCAACTCTTCTCTTAAACAACCATAAGTTGCCATATAATATGTTGAATTTAGTTGACAGCTTTACTTTTTACTCTTTGTGCTTTTCGTCCACTTACCTTCAGGCTAAATTTTTTTGCTAACTTGAAAAGATAAGTGAAAGTTTTATCTCTGTAGTTGTTCGATTTATTGAAAATCCCCCGCCAACGGCGGGGTGATCGAGCTCACAAAAACCAATAATTGGGCAACTACAAAACAAGACCTTTTCAAAGACCAAAAATTTTTAAAAGCAAACAGTCAACCTTCTTGAAGGTCAAAAAATCCTTAAGAAGGATCAAAAACCTCGAACCCTGATCTGATCCATCTGGGATTCTATGCCTTCTTTCTCCCGGCGGTTGGGGGCAAGTTTCAGCGCCTTCTCAAAGTATTTCAGAGCTCGTGGAAAGTCCTCCATATCGGCGTAGATTAAACCCAAGTTCTTGCAGGCTGAAAAATGTGTGGGATCTATCTCAAACGCACGTTCGAAGGCAACTATGGCTGAATCGTATTCCACCCTTTTCCCGTAAACTATGCCCAAGTTGTTGTAAGCGTCTACATACTCAGGATCAAGCCTTATCGCCTCCTTCATCTGAACTAAAGCTGAATCATCTTGACCTGATGCCTCCAGCGTACTTCCAAAATTATTGCGCGCCTCCGCGAAATTAGGGTCTGCCTGGACTGCTCTTTGGAAAGCCATTTTTGCCCACCGCACCACTCCCTTCCTTTTAAGGATAACCCCTAAGGCGTTATGTGCTACTGCATCATAAGGGGCTATCTTTGAAGTATTGGTCCAGAGATGATAGTCCTTTCTGAAAATCATAGCTCTGCTTTTGATGGTAAACGCATAGAACAGAAGAAGCAGAGCAAAAAACAAGCAAAGCGCATGACCTGCCTTTATCATTATCCTTTCCGGAAACTTACTCTTTTTCACCTCCAAAACTTCTTCTTCCTCTAAAGGAACCTCCCCCATTGCAGTCCCCTCAGCTTCAGGTATCTTTTCATCCTGGGGCTTTGGTTTGGGCAGTTTGATCTCGAATAATTTTCTCTCCCAGCTCACTCCCATCTCAGCCAGTCTCCCTAAAATCATACAGAAGCCGATGGATGGAATATATGCCCACCATTCTTTCACTGAAGCATAGAGAGGAACCAAATTTAAAACCGGCACTAAAAAGACAAGAATCCAGAGGATTCCAAAAGAGACCTCTTTCTCATTTTTCCGCAAGGAGAGCCCCAGTGCCAAAACTACAGCAAAAGATAAAAGCGCCCCCCAGAACTTCAGACTGAACATGGTGGTGATGGTCAAAACCCGGGGAGAAAAATTAAGAAAAACTGGAAAGATGAATTTCTTGAAATAGTAGAAATATATGGCAAAGGTGGTGAGAAATCTTTGAAATAGATTGGCGGAAGTATAAGGCTTGCCGGTTCCCAGGTTGCCGATAACCGCAATTCTCAGGATAATATATAATATGGTTACAATCACAAAAGGTATGTAGGGAGCTATCTTCTTTTTGATTGATTCTCTCTCAGATAGATAGTCCCACACAAACAAAAACAGAGGCAAAGCCAAGGTGATCTCCTTGGAGAGAAGCGCAAGTAGGAAAGTGAAGATTGACCCCGCAAAAAGAAGAAATCGCAAGGTGCCCGTATGATCCTTTCTTTTGAAGAAAAGAATAACGGTCAAAAGAACGAAGAAACAAGCGATTAGATCTGTCCGCCCGGAAACCCACACCACCGAGCTGGTATGAATGGGATGGGCGGCGAAAAAAAGAGCACCAAGAAGTGACAAAAGCTCCCTTTTGAAAAGGAGGAAGATCAGCAGGTATAAGAGTATGGCATTTAGAGTATGGAAAATGAGGTTGATTATATGGTATCCAAAGGTGGTCTTACCCAGCACATGAAAATTTACGAAATTGACCACTGTTATCACAGGTCTATAGAAAGGAATGGGCTCGTAAGTCTTCGCGGAAAAGGGCTGAGTAAATACAGTGCCAATATTACTCCAATCTTCAAGGAATTCCGACTTATCATAGATCAAGCGCCAGTCGTCAGCTAGAAAGTCGAACCGGGTGGTCTTGTAGAAAATTAGAATGGTAACTGCCGCAATTAAAATCACCAGAATCACGTGAGTCCATTTGCTCTTCATCTGAATGTTCCTCCTTCTTTTACCAAATTGATCAACATGCCAGATGGCAGTTTAATTGCTTTGTATAATATCGCCAATAAATATATTTGTCAACAGAATTAATCTGATAAAAAAAGATAACCCTCCAGCCTTTAAGCCTAAGGGCTTTTCCGCGATTGAATTCTGAAACGCTTGTTTTTAGACCTCTTTCTTTTGAGGATACCAAAATCAACCCCCACCACTTTGTCACTCTTCTTCATTTTGATGGAGTGAGGTTAACTATTTTTACGGGTTTCAAAGGTAACCTGTCTGGCATCGGGTGGGATTTTAAGCTCAAATTTTTTTAGAGGGAGAGGCGGATTAAATTTTCTCTCTTTAAATTTAATCCGGGCAGAATCTTTTGCCCGGGATTCTATGTTTATTACTTTTGGAATCTCGGAATGATTTTGTGTTGTAAAATTCTTATATTCTATCTGATAGGACTCTCCGCCCCCTTTTTGCCCCCACCGACTTTTGATTAATCTACATCTTCGGGAGTCGATCCAATATTCCTTTATCCAATTTTCGTCTTC
>CAYOFL010000097.1:0-11180 GCA_964403165.1 uncultured Ignavibacteria bacterium | reverse complement strand
GGAATCGCCATGTATGCGGCATCCAAAGGATACAAAGCCATCTTCACCATTCCTGATAAGATGAGCCAGGAGAAGATAAATCTGCTTAAGGCTTTCGGCGCAGAGGTGATAGTTACCCCCACCGATGTTCCTCCTGATTCGCCGGAAAGCTACTATGAGGTCGCCAGAAAAGTTCATGCTGAAACCCCCAACAGTGTCATCTTAGAACAGTACTTCAATGAAAAAAACTGTGAGGCACATTACAAAACCACCGGACCGGAGATCTGGGAACAGACCGAGGGCAAGTTAGATTATGTGGTGATCGGCATCGGCACCGGAGGAACCATGTCCGGTGCGGCAAAATATCTTAAGGAAAAAAATCCCAACATCAAGGCGATTGGAGTGGACCCGGTTGGCTCGGTGTTTCACGACTACTTCAAAACGAAAAAGTTAATTGAGCCTCACGTCTACATGGTGGAAGGAATAGGGGAGGATATGCTTGTTCCCACCATGCACTTTGATGTGATGGACGATGTGATTCAGGTCACAGACAAAGATTGTTTTCTTATGGCACGAAGACTTGTCAGGGAAGAGGGTATCTTCGGTGGAGGCTCAAGTGGAGGAGCGGTCTGGGCAACTTTAAAGATGGCGAAAAATTTGAGTGAGGATAAAATTGTGGTGGTAATACTGCCAGATGCCGGTGCACGATATCTTAGCAAGATGTTTAATGATGAGTGGATGAAAGAGAAGGGGTTTTTGCCTTAGTGTTCTTAGTTGGGGCGGGGATTAAACCCCCACCCCAACTAACTCCGTTAGTCAAGGGTGCCCTTCAGGGTGAATCCTTCAGGATAAACCCTCACCCTTGACCATAAGAAGCAAGATCGGGATAAGGGTACCCCGATCCTACAGATCGGCGCTTTTTCTTCGATGCAGCACCAGCACCTAACCTTAGTACCAGCACCTAACTTAAGTTAGGTGCTGGTATTCTCTTGAATGTCCGATTTCCCTTCAGCCATTCCATTAGTTTCACGGTTTTTCATTTGACAATGCCAAGTGGATTTTTTATCTTTGTGAAAAGTTTCTCAAACTTTCGGAGGTTAGTTATGGACATAATTGTTTGTATGAAGCAGGTGCCTGACACCGAATCCAAAATAAAGGTAAATGCGGAGGGGACAGGGATCGTCACTGAGGGGCTCAAATACGTGATGAATCCCTATGATGAGTATGCGGTGGAGGAGGCTTTGAAGATCAAGGAAAAGCTTGGAGGCACGGTTACCATCGTTTGCTTGGGTCCTGACCGGGCAACCGAAGCCATAAGAACTGCCTTAGCCATGGGTGCGGATGAAGGGGTTCATTTAAACGATCCCGCTTTTGAGGGCTCAGACAGCTTCACCACTGCTAAAATCTTAGCTGGTGCGATTAAGAATATGAAATACGATCTGATCCTGGCCGGAAAGCAGGCGATGGATTTCGACTGCTCTCAGGTGTTTGGCTGTCTGGCTGAGCTTTTGGACCTTCCTTATGTTTCGGTGGTTGTGGGATTGGAAATATCCTCGGATGGAAAAACCGCCACCGCCAGAAGGGAGACAGAAGGAGGAGTGGAGGAGATCATTGAAATGCCTTTGCCTGCGGTGATAGCGGCTCAGAAGGGCTTGAATGAACCGAGATATGCCTCGCTTCCAGGCATCATGAAAGCGAAAAGGAAGGAAATCAAGAAGATTGATCTTTCGACTTTAGGTCTGGATGCTGATGAGGTGGGTGAAAAAGGTTCCAAGCTGAAGACGAAGAACTTCAGGCTTCCACCGGAAAGGCAGGCGGGAAAAAAGATCGAGGGAGAACCTCAAGAGACGGCCGCTGAGCTGGCAAAACTGCTGCGTGTGGAAGCCAAGCTGATTTAGTGTAAACGCATTTATTTATGAGACGAGGTTGTTCCCTCTCACCCAGGGGGAGAGGGTAGGTTGAAAATCCCGCCAGAGGCGAGGGTGAGGGGGAATCAAAATGCTTTAATGAAAGGATAGAAAATGTCAAACGATGTATGGATAGTAGCTGAGCAAAAGGAAGGAAAACTAAAAAAGGTTTCTCTTGAGCTTTTAGGCATCGGAGCTAAGCTGACAGAAAAAACTGGCGGGTCATTATCTGCTGTGCTTTTAGGACAAGGGATAGATAGCCTGACAGAGGAGCTTGATGGATACGGCGCCAGTAAGATTTTTGTCTGTGACTCCGAAGCTCTGAAAGATTATTCCAACGAAGCCTATACCAAGGCGATCGTGGATTTAGTAAAAGCTGGTAATCCGTCAATCCTTTTGGGTGGAGCTACCGCTTTGGGCAAGGACCTCTTTCCCCGAGTGTCTGGGCGTCTTACAACCGGACTGGCTTCAGATTGCGTGGGGCTTACAATCAACGAGGAGGGACTTCTTCTGGCAGAAAGACCCGTTTTTGCCGGAAAGGTAATGGTGGATACCATCACCCCTGAAGCCCGACCGCAGATGGTTTGCTTAAGACCGAATGTTTTGCCAGTGCCAGAGAAAGGCTCTGAAAAAGCAGAGATCGAAAAAGTGGCGGTGGAGATCAATCCACAGGACCTAAAAGCGACTATCAAGGAGATGGTCAAAACGGCAGGGGAGAAAATTGATTTGACCGAAGCCTCAGTGATCGTTTCCGGAGGCAGGGGTATGGGAAGTAAGGAAAAATTCAAGGTCCTGGAAGAATTAGCCTCCGCCTTTGGGGAGGGCGCCACGGTGGGGGCTTCCCGCTCGGCTGTGGATTCAGACTTTGCTCCCCATGATTGGCAGGTAGGACAAACCGGAAAGGTGGTCAATCCCAACCTCTACATCGCCTGCGGTATATCCGGCGCCATTCAGCACCTGGCAGGAATGCGGACTTCGAAATACATCGTAGCCATCAACAAAGACCCCGAAGCCCCTATCTTCCAGGTGGCAGATTACGGGATCGTAGATGACCTTTTTAAAGTGGTTCCGCTGTTGGCCGAAGAGGTTAAAAAGCTGAAAGCGCAAGATTAAAGCGTTTAAGGTTCAAAGTTTAAAGTTTAAAGCAGAAAATCGAAATATGGAAATCACGCGAGAGATTTTCTGGAACGTGGGACATTGGGTGCGCTGGCCAGTTTATGGCTTGGGCTTAATTGTTATTCTGATCTTCGCCTATGGTCTAATTAAGCGCATTCGACTTTGGCGAATGGGCAAACCGGAAAACAGGCTTGATAACATACCCAGAAGGATTGGATCGCTTCTCTCATTTGGACTCTTTCACAAGCGAATCCTCAAAGAGCCATACCCGGGGATAACGCACCTGTTTTTGTTCTGGGGTTTTCTCGTTCTCCTCTTGGGCACCTTCCTGATCTTCTTGCAAGAGGATTTTACCAAGCTACTGTTTGATAAAATCTTCATTTGTGGGAATTTCTATCTTTTCTTCTCCTTCGTTTTGGATTTGTTCGGATTGTTAGCCTTAATTGGCGTGATTCTGCTGGCCTTTCGCCGGTACGTTCTTAAGCCGGATAGACTGGATAACAAGCCAGAAGATCTGATCGGTTTGATATTGATTTTTCTTGTTCTCCTCACCGGTTTCTTCAACGAAGGAGTTCGCATTGCCATCACCAAACCCGATTTTGAGAGATATTCATTTGTGGGCTGGCAAATAAGCAAGCTTTTTGTGTCATCCGAAGCAAGTGTATACTCGACAAAAATACTTCACGTAGTTTTCTGGTGGATACACTTGCTTTTGGCTTTTGGCTTCATGGGATACGTTGCCTATTCCAAACTTCTACATCTGATTACTTCTCCTTTAAATCAATTCTTCAGATCGTTTGCACCCGCAGGAGAGGTCAAGCCCATACCGGATATTGAGAATCAGGAGACTTTTGGAGTGGCGAAACTGCAGGACTTTACCTGGAAGCAACTACTCGACACAGATGCTTGCACCCGCTGTGGCAGATGCCAGGACAATTGCCCCGCTTATCTTTCCGAAAAGCCTCTCTCCCCCAAAAAGGTCATTCAGGATTTGAAAGATCATCTGACCAGTCAGGCGAAGAGTCTGGGTAAGGGAGAGGATGCCGAAAAAGAGATTTCGCCGATCGCCGGAAATGTAATCTCTGAAGACGAGCTCTGGGCTTGCACCACCTGTGGCGCCTGTCAGCAAGCCTGTCCGGTATTGGTGGAGGTGATCGATAAGGTGGTGGATTTGAGACGTTACCTGGTTTTAATAGAGAGCAAGTTCTCTCCGGAGGTCAAACTCTTCTTCAAGAACATGGAGACCAATTACAATCCCTGGACCATCGGTTTTGCCACCCGTGCAGATTGGGCAAAGGATCTGGATTTGAAAACTGTAGCTGAAAAAGGCGATGTGGATTATCTCCTCTTTGTGGGGTGTGCGGGCTCATTTGATGAGCGCAACAGGAAGGTGACCCGAAGCTTAGTAAGGCTTTTGCAAAAGGCGGGAGTGAACTTCGGAATTTTAGGCACAGAGGAGATATGTTGTGGAGAGACTGCTCGCCGAATGGGGAATGAATATTTAGCTCAGATTCTTATGCAGCAAAATATCGAACTTTTCAATAAATATGGAATAAAAAAGATCATCACTTCGTGTCCTCACTGTTTTAACACCTTTAAGAATGAATATCATCAATTTGAAGGCAAATATCAGGTGTTCCATCACACTGAATTCCTTTGGAGTCTGTTCAAAGAAGGGAAGTTGAGATTCAAAACTGGCGTGGAGATGACGGCGACATATCATGACTCCTGCTATTTGGGGCGGCATAACAATATCTATGATGCCCCCAGAAAACTTTTAGGTTCCATCCAGAATACCAGTTTGGTTGAGATGGAGAAAACTAAAGAGAAAAGCTTCTGTTGTGGTGCAGGTGGAGGCAGGATGTGGATGGAGGAGACCATCGGCACAAGGATAAATCACATGCGCATAGATCAAGTTGCCTCGACCGGTGCCTCCGTGGTGGCAACTGCCTGCCCCTATTGCTTGACCATGCTGGGGGATGGAATCAAAGAGAAGGGGATGGAAAGCAAGATGGCAGTCTATGATTTAGCAGAGCTTTTAGAAAAAGCTTTGTAATGTCAGGCAAAGCACAAGAATAGATTTTTTTACCTACCAAACTTTTAAAATCCCCCGAGGCTACTTTCGACTCCAAGGCCTTCTAAAAAGCAATTCCCAATATACTTGACTTTTTTTTAAGGTTAACTATCTTGACGCTGAAAAGCGAGTTCATAAAAGAAATTCAGTATAAAGAAGATCAAAAAAGTCCAATAATTCATATCAAAGTTTGGTATTCTATTGAGCAGGATGGAGGAGACGACATCCATATCGTAATGAGCATTGATTTTTGAACTTCGCCCAAAGGAGGTGCGTTGGTTCGGGACTAATGTTATTCTGCCGATAAAAAAATAAAGGAGGTAAATTTATGGCACAGGAAGCTAAGATAACCAAAGAGATGACCTTTGGAGAGGTTTTGAAAAAGTATCCGGAGACGGTTAAAACTTTTTTCCAGTTTGGAATGCACTGTTTTGGCTGTCATCTTGCAGTCGACGAGACCATCGAGCAGGGGGCACTGGCGCATGGGGTGGAGGTTGATAAGTTGATTGAAGACCTTAATAAAACCGTTGAAGAAGTCAAGGATAGCTCACCGGATGAGAAAAAGATACAATCATAGATTCTTCTCATTCAGAAATTATAAGAAAAGAGAGATTTCTCCCTCGATTCTGAGAACTGTTTTCTATTAGAGCTTATTTTAAAGTATCTTTATTAGTTCAAAGACAGTCTGTAATCAAAACTCAAATCCTTTTGGGCTTGTTTATGGGTACCGCCGAAGTAAAAAACGAAAAGCTGATAAACGATATTTTGAAGCTCAAAGATGAGCGCAAGGCTATCATTTTGGCGCACAACTATCAGATTGGAGAGGTGCAGGATATTGCCGACTTTGTGGGTGATTCTTTGGATTTAAGCCAAAAGGCGGCTGATACAAACGCAGAGGTGATCCTCTTCTGCGGGGTTCACTTCATGGCGGAAACCGCCAAAATTCTTTCTCCGAACAAAACGGTTTTGATGCCCGACAAAAATGCTGGCTGTGCCATGGCTAACATGATCACCTCCAGAGAGCTGAAGGAGATGAAGAGGAAACATCCTGATGCTGTCGTGGTCTGCTATGTGAATACCACCGCTGAGATAAAGGCGGAATCCGATTATTGTTGTACCTCTGCCAATGCGGTGAAGGTGGTTTTATCCATTCCACAGGAGAAGAAGATTTTGTTTGTCCCGGATAAATATCTGGGCGACTTTTCCGCCGGACAAGCTAATCGAAAGATGATTTTGTGGGAGGGTTACTGTCCCACCCACAGGCGCATTCTGGCTGAGGATATTTTGAAAAAGAGAGCTCAATATCCCAAAGCTGAAGTGCTGGTGCATCCTGAATGCACCCCGGAAGTGATTGCCATGGCAGATAAGGTTCTTTCCACCTCCGGCATCTGCAGATATGCCAAAGAGTCAAACGCAGAGGAGTTCATCATCGGCACGGAGATTGGAATACTTCACAGATTGAAAAAAGAAAATCCGCAAAAAAATTTCTACCCTGCCAGCAGTCTGGCAGACTGCCACAGCATGAAGTTGAACAATCTGGAAAAGATATTGTGGTCTTTGGAGGATATGATCTATCCGGTCGAAGTCCCTCCTGAGATTGCACAGCGCGCAAAAAGATCAATCGACAGAATGCTGGAGATAGTCTAAGCAAATTTTTTGTTCCATTCAATTATCTCAAATTAAAAACCTCACCCCTATCCCCTTCAGGGTGAATCCTTCAGGGTGAACCCTTCAGGGTGAATCCTTCAGGGTGAACCCTTCAGGGTGAATCCTTCAGGGTGAACCCCTCTCCATTTCATGTTGAAAACCCCGCCAGAGGCGGTGGGAGAGGGGGAACACGGAGACCCCCAGACGGGAGCGTCTGCTCGTCAGGGAAAGGGGGAGAGGTAGAGAAAATCTGCCGGTCAGTTGTCTGTTGCCTCAAATGAGTCCCATAGGAACTGAAGTTTTGCTCTTCGTGGCAAATCAGGCTCGAGTATTATCAAGTCTTTTGGATAAGACCGAAATTGCTTGATTAAAACCACAGGAAATCTTTTTACCCTGAGGATAGTTATGCCGGAATTGCCTGAGGTTGAGACCATAGCCAAGGGATTGAGCAAGGTTGTTGCGGGAAAAAGAATAAAAGAGATTAAAGCAACCTTTCCCGGGATAGTGAGGCAGAGTTTTCGCATCTTCAAGATAGCAATTATCCAGAAAAGGATCAAAGACGTGAGAAGAAGAGGGAAATATCTGCTCATGGATTTGTCTGGAGGGAAGACAATTTTAGTTCATCTGGGCATGACCGGAAATTTTCTTTTTGTTAAATATAAAAATTCGTCATTTAAACCATCAAGTCAACTTCTGTCTCAAGAAGAACCCTATGATAAACACAATCGTCTGATTTTCAGATTTTATGGCACGCCTGATGAGCTTCACTATAACGACCAAAGAAAATTTGGCAAGTTAAAAGTGTTTAATACTGCTGAGGAAAAAGATGTTTTTGAGTTAAAAAAGTTAGGCCCAGAGGCGCTCGATATCACATCTTCTGAATTTATCGAGATTTTCAGAAGACGAAAGGGAAGGATCAAATCCGCACTTCTAAATCAGCAAATCGTAGCAGGATTGGGCAATATCTATACCGATGAATCCTTGTTCGAGGCAAAAATACATCCCGCCCAGAGAGTAGACCTGCTGAGCCAAAACAAACTAAAGGATCTGCGCAAAGCTATAAAAAAGATATTACATAAAGCCATTAAAGCAGGGGGATCATCTATAGAGAATTACTGCAATATAGAAGGAGAAATCGGAAGCTTTCAGCTGCAACATAAAGCATACGGCAGGGAAGGGGAACCCTGCAGAACTTGTGGAGTAAAAATCAAACGGATAAAGATAAACCAGAGATCGAGTTACTTCTGCCCCCGCTGCCAACCGTTCAGAAAAGTCTGAGCGAGGGGGATGTAGTTGCCCGATTCATCGGGCTGGAGCGTCTTGCTCATCGGGCGTATGTTTCACGTTGGTAACGGACATCCTGTCCGTAATCATAAAGCGTCACGGACGAGGGCGTCCGCGACTAACAGCAGTGGCAAGTCGTAGGGACAGCCCTTGTGGCTGCCCGCACCGGCTTGCTGTATTTGTCCCCCTGACAAGGGGGAGACAGGGGGTTAAAGAGCCGACACTATTCCCTTAAAACGTGCGGACGAGGGCATCCATGACGAACAGAGCATGTTATTCTGACCCCGCCTTTGGCGGGGGAAGAATCTGGGGTTGGTGGCATGTCTCGGTGTTTTACATTCTTCACTTCGCCCTGCACCAAACAGTGCAGGGCTTGGTTCAAGATTTCGGAGTAATTTCCTTGACGTGCGAAGGTATGCGTGCTATATTACTAGTTGTTAAAAGAGGGTTTCTATGCCCGAGGCAAGGCTGGGCATACCTGATCGGAGCTTGGAGTCTAAGTACGATTGGGTCCCACTTGCTCGAAGCGGGTTACGACATCCGAACGATTCACGGGCTGCTGGGTCAATAAGATGTCAGGCGGACGGCCCGTCTGGGATGCGCTTTGAAGTTGTCATGGAGGGTCTTATGCCGATCCGCCTAAAACACCACGATAAAAACAGCACAACGACGCAACAGCTTGAAATTTCATTGGTTATGCCTGAAGAGATACCTTTTTCGCAGGTGTCTTATACGGCGCTAAAAGCCATGTTTGGGGTGTTATACGGATCGATATAAACACAGTTAGATCGACGTGCGCATAATTTGGAGAATATAGTGAGTATTGTTAAAAGATTCAGAAACCTGCTCAGCAGAAAAGATGCTGACCATCCCATACCAGATGGAAATCCCTTCCGATATTTCGTCTACGTTTCTCAAGTAAAGACCGACATGCTCTACGCGCAGATACCTAAGAGTCTAGTTGCAAAATTCCGTTCTAGTTTTAACGTGGAAGTTGGATCACGGTGGGGCAGGATTACCTTGACAAAATCGCAGCAAACGATGTTAAGCCGTTTGGATGCCGTGCTTTCCTATCTCGAAGAACAGTCATTGATAGGGGCTGTTGCAGATTCTAAAGCCTATATACACGGATCTCTCGACTTGTGTGTGGGAATTCCTAGCGCTGTTGATTCTAGCTGGTCTTTCCTCCCTCTTTTTGCATTATGGGGGAATCAGGATCACCATTTTGCAATGATAGGCTCTCACCATCATCTAATCGGTGAAGCCCCAGAGCTTAGGTGTGGTCGTGCCCCAAATCTATCTCACCTAAGACACATTCTCGATTTAGTCCTCGCTGTAGAAAGAGTCGAATCGGAACCCAGAACCGTCTCCGAATCAATCGGGTTACTTCGGACTAGAGAAGATAAGGAGTACTTTCATAATTGGAGATACACGGTCAAGGACATAGCTGATATCCTCAATAGATTCCTAGTGGGGCCTCCACATGAGTATGAATTTGTGGCAAAAGTGCTTCTAATGGATCAACCATGTGAGCGCCTTAGATCATTTGTCTGCACTCCGTTGTTTGTTGCCATTGCTGGCAGGTAATCGCGATCTAACCCGCGCATTCAGCCGACGGCGGGCAAAAAAAGGATTCTTACAAGTCAAAAAACACTCCACGCCGCGGCTGATGCGCCTGCCGTTATCATCCTACGGCCTCAGGTCGAAAATCCCGCCAAAGGTATGAACCGTACGGTCCATACCAAAGGCGGGGGTGGTTGGAACCCCATTCTGAGACCTAACCCGTAGTCTCTCTTTCCACAAAAAGCAAATATACCTAAACTTCAATGGTGAAAAGGATAGCTCCGCTGTTTATGGAAGAGCATATCCTGTTTTGCGCCCGTCTTCTAATCCCCCTTTAGCAAAGGGGGATTTAGGGGGATTTGTCAAGTTTCAAATGCGTATGCATTCATACGAATTCCCCCCTTCCCCCTTTTTGAAACAGGGGATGTAAGCAATGAGGTTTTTGCCGGACTCTATTGGCAGGGCTAAATGCCCTTCAGGGTGTCCTTCGATCCCGAAGATCTCAGGATCGAGGGAAATCCATTCAGGATGAACCCTGCCCTATGTATGAATGATAACTCTTTGTTTCCCATAGGGGCGGGAATTCATCCCGCCCTAAAATGAAACTTTGACAACACCCCCTACTTATGTGTAAAAGGTATTCTATATGAACCATCCAATTGATGCCGCCCCTGAGTTTTGTGCTTCGCCTTTGTCCTTTGAATTCCTCAGGATGGTGAGCGAAGTCGAACCACTCAGGGACAGTGAGCGAAGTCGAACTGTCAGCACCCTGCCTCGCACTGAGTGCGCTCGGCACGAAGTGAGTTTATCAAAGGGTCGAAGGGTTGTTCGTAGGTCGGGTTGCCCGGACGTCCTACGGACCTGCACGGACGTGCCCGTCTGGGTAGGGGGCCTGCAGGGCGATCCCGCCGGATGCGGTGGAGAGGGGGGAAAGGTTTTTCCTCTCCCCTGGGGGAGAGGACACAGTCGAAGATCCCGCCAACGGCGGGAGTGAGGGGGAATTCAGCTTGCAGGTCCGGTTCCGATCCCGCCGGAGTCGGGGGAGCTACACGACAATCGGCTGACACACAGAATCCCAGCAGGCAGGAAGGCTGAAAAAAAAACAAAAATGAGCTCCAGAACGCCCAGAACGCCCAGAACCGCCAGTATCGTAGTTTGTAACCTGCTGACGCACACAATACTAGGATGCAGGAGGTTTGAAAGAAAGAACGAAAACGAACTCCAGAAAGCCCAGAAAGGCCAGAAACGCCAGTTTCGCAGGTCAAACCGGGGTCCACCGCCGCTCGCAGTGGGTTAGCTCCTCTTTCTCTAACCCTTGATGCAGCCCAGAGGTCTCAGTTGAATCACCTTCTTGGAGATGCCGAGGTTATCCACCGTTCTGACCACCTCGTCTATGTTCTTATAAGCAAGTCCCGCTTCCTCAGCCAGTCCTGACATGGATACCGCACGGATCACCATGCCTCTTTCGGTCATCTTCTGTCTTAACTCGGTTCCCCTCACCTTTCTTTTGGCTGCCGTTCGAGACATAACTCTTCCTGCTCCGTGGCAGGTGGAACCGAACGTCATCTCAAATGCCTTTTGGGTGCCTGCCAGAAGGTATGAGTCGGTTT
>CAYOFL010000096.1:0-11902 GCA_964403165.1 uncultured Ignavibacteria bacterium | reverse complement strand
GGAACCACACAATAGGAGCAGAAGTTATCACACCCGCGAGAGATAGCCACAAAGGAGGTGAAGGGGGTCTTTCGTTGTGGAAGTATCTCGGACTCCCATATCTGTTTAAAATCAAAATCCTCACGAGAAGAACAGACCGCAACCCTGCTATAATCGCTGTGATTTTGTAGATACTCAGGAAGCTGAAATATCTGATCTGGGCCCAGAATTAAATCCAGGTAAGGCATCTGTTCAACTAACTCCCCTCCCATTCTTTGAGCCATGCAACCGGTCACTACCAGCATCACATCCGGATTTCTTTGTTTATACCTATAAAATTCGGAAAGCCTCCCCAGGGCCCGCCTTTCTGCCTTCTCCCTGACCGAACAGGTGTTCAGCACGATAATATCAGCATCTTCAGGATTTCTGGTTATTCTGTGACCCTTAGAAAGAAGCAGACCTTGAAGTCTTTCCGAGTCATACACGTTCATCTGGCATCCAAATGTCTGTAAGTACACCTTTTTACTCATAGGAATCTCTTGGTGTGAACCGGTTTGTTCAATCAATCTCTCGATAGAATTATAACCAGTCACCCTGATTTGTCAAGCTCTAAAAGGTGGGTGGCTTCAGGTGTTCGAGCAACTCTGGCGGGCAGGTCTGCCGAGCCCATGAGCGCAACCTGGTTCTTGTGCTTCTGGTTAGGCTGCCAAGGATTGACGAAAAACCTTGACTTTTGGAGGTACGGGGACTAAGATAATAGGGATTCTGGCATACAAGAAAACTACAGAAGTCGGCTGTAAACCAGGAAGGAGGGGCAGATACAAAACGCTATTACCGAACGGAATTGCATATGAACAAGTCCACCCATTTGGAGCCGGGGTGGTGTGATGGGTAGTGAATATAGTCTCATATTCGATCTGTCTCGCTATCAAGAGCTAGATAACTTTGCCCTTCTGGCACGCCAGGACTATAATCTAGGCAATAAGGGAGGTTGGCTGGGCCATTTCCGCGGTGGTCTGTATGGATTCTATGCGCGACTTACGGGCGTCGAGATTCATTATCACCAGGTGCATTCGTGGGATCTGATTGCATCCGGAAGAAACCCCATTCACCTGGCAGAGTACCATCTGTCCTCAATTCTCTTCAACATGGACTCGGCACTAGAATGTATGGTCTTCGCCTTAAACGCCCTTGGGTACTCTGTAGAATCGACCCAATTCTTGGATGTTGCTAAGGAAAACACTCTAAGGCAGGTTACCGCCAGGAATATCTTGGGAAGGAGATCAGATACGTCCAAAGGAATCGTTCCGGGTTACGGTAAATACTTCCCATCACTCAAGAGTCACTGGCAAGAGAATCGCAGCTTGATCCAGACGATAGAGGATCATCACAGTGTGTCAAAGCACCGTCAAACAGTGTTCACAGGTGGTAGGAAAAGAGATGACCCGCCCCCTGGTTTGCTTCGTGCCCTAGGAACCGGACATGACGTTGCTGAGATCACGTTGATGGCACCGTGGGCGGAGGTAAATCTGAAGCAAAAACCAAGAACCTTCGCGCATCGCCCCGAACCCATACCAAATGACGGAGAGATAGTGAATCTGGAAGAGCTTGCCATGCGATTCTGTGATTTCACCAATGCATGCAGTGTGAAAGCTCTCGAGGATGCCCAGACGACGATAAAGCTCAAACGTGATAAACTGTGACCCGTTCACCACAACCCGATGCAGAAATCACTCGCGCCGCAGATTTGTCAAGTTCTAAAAGAAGAAGCGTCGCACATCAATGTGCGACGCTTCAGGCCCGGTCAGCCGCCCCTCGGATTCTAACCTGCGTAAGCGGGGCATCCTGCCCCGCAGTTTGAAACAGAATCGTTTACGCCTCTACAAGCTCCACCAGTAATTGAGTTTGACCAAGAAAGTATTACCGGGTATGGTCTGGAAGAGGTTATCCCAATCGCGTTTGAATCTGAAATCACCAACTCCTTGGTCCCAGGTGTCTCGAGCCTGAGTCCAGACCAAGAACAGAGTGCTTCCCGGTCGGTACTCCCAACGCAAAACCACGTTGGAGTTGAAGGATTTCCAGTTGAAATCCGGTTGCTCTTCCGCTTCGTCGTAAACCGTCTCGTCCACGTACTCGAAGTCATCCGGGGGGACGAGCTTCTTGAAGTTCTTATAGTCCACAGCAGCCATGAAGGGCTGAACATAGACCTGCAGGGTCAGATTTTTAGTAAAGGTGTATGTAGCTCTGATGGTCATGTTGAACTGTTCCATGTCCTGCTCCCCAAAGATGTCATCGGTTCTGTTGCCCTCCTCATCCTCCAAGTAGGTCAGCCATCGGGACACCCCCTCGCTCTTACGGTAGCTGGGGCCACCGCTGAACTCGATGTTGGACCTGGGATGTAGAGTGAGCCACAGGCTATATTCGTTGAAATGCCCGTCCCAAGTGTCTCCGGTCTCGAAGTAGGGATTGATCTGATACCATTTCCGGGCGTCGGTTTCCAGCCAAATCCACCAGTTCCGTCCGATGGGGATAGGGGCTGGCGGTCCGCCCCGGGTCTCCCGATCGGAATACATGTTGTCATAATCCTGCCAGATTCCTCCTCCCACACTCCAGAAATTCGTCAACTCAATGGAGTTGTTGAAATTACCTCCCCGGGTCAGTTTCACCCCGGAAAGGTTCTCGGCCATCCCGACATTGAGGTTATTCCAGGTTTTCCTGATGATCCACCAGGGCTTGGTGGTTCTGTACTGGACCCATGCCCAGGCTTCCTCATAGTCGTTGCGTCGCAAGAATCCCATGTGGTTCAAATCCAATCCTCTGTCCAAGTATTCCCCGCTGATCGATGCACGGATATGCTCTCCTCCCTGTTTTTCGAAGCACATCGCTCCACCCCAGCCATCTTGGTCCGGTCCCGTTTTGGAGCCCATTATCTGTCCCGCCCATTCATAATCCCCGTTGTGGAAGCGCAGTTTCCAGTCCGAGCATCCGGTGTAGGCCGGGTGACGCCCATCCTGGTTGACTGCAGTTGCCAAGATCCCGACAACTGAGTTTTTCAGGACGTCCTGCATAAGCCGGGCCGCAAAATAGTTGGCCTGCGGCTCTATCACTTCCTTGGTGCGATAACCATCATCGTGCATGAATTCTGCCTTTTCCCTCTCGGTTACCGCCTCCAGAATCCCGATGGAAGTTCCGCCTTTTGTCTTCCCGGTAATTTTGGCGGCGGCTAGAATTGTGGTGGTGGCGGGCCTGTCTACGTAGTAGCCCACGTTGTCAGGGCAACCAGAGGGTTGTTTCCCAATCCTGCGGGAATAGAAAAGGTCAAACGGAGTTTCGAAGATCTTGAATCCTTCCAGGAAAAACGGACGCTTCTCAGGATACCAGGTCTCAAAGGTGGATAGATTCAGAATGATCTCATCCTGCTCCACCTGACCGAAGTCGGGATTGATCGTAGCATCCAGGGTCATGTTCGAGGTGATGCCGTACTTGAGGTCAAGGCCGAAATTCCCGAAGAAATCCCTGCCATCGGGATTGCCCAGGCTCTTTGCCTCGGTCTCTTCATAAGAGACGACATAAGGCAAAACCTCCAATCGCTTGGGAGGGGTGAGATTCCTCAATCCCCTAAGGTGACCGAAATGAGAGACGAAACCGCTGGCCTCCTCCGGAATATATATCCACCTGTCCAGCTCGTTCTTGCGGGCGATGCGGCGGCTGCAGTAGAATCCCCAGACCGGATTCTCCTCACAGGCAAAACGGAGACAGTGAAAAGGTATCTTAAGTTCTGCCGTCCACCCCCAGTTGGTTATCTTGGTAGCTGATTCCCATACCGCATCCCAGTTATCATCATTCCAGTTGTCATTGTAGTAGTAGCTGTCTCGTTGGGTTCCGGATACACAAACAACGAAAGCGTAGGCGGTCTGGTGATCATGGTGGCTGTCTATGATCACGTTAACCAAATCAGTCTCGACCCATCTATCCCTCCGGGTGAGTCGGCTGATTATTTTGTCCGGTTCTGAATCATACATCTGCATCCCCATATACAAAGCTTCGTCATCGTAAGCCACCCGAACGAAGGTGGACTCGGAAGCCGGACTGCCTTCGTTAGGTTCAAATTGAATGAAGTCTCCGGAACGGGGAGCTTTTTGCCAGAACCCCTCATCTAATATTCCATCTATTTTTGCTCCTCCATTTATTCTGATGGCAGTGATACTTTTTAGAGTATCCTTATCTGTTTCTTGAGCCAACACGTCAAAATGATTCAGGAGGAGGAAAAAGAGGAAAATAAAAATTAAGATTAAAACCCATTTCCAATTTGGCATTTTTCCGATTTCTCAATTTTAAACTGATCGTCCACGTGCTTTCCCCTAAAAGGATAAGCAGGCGCTAATCCATCCTCCAGCACATTTCTTTATACAACAATTTTTGGCGAACAGTTTCATTATTATTGGGGAAAATTGCAAGAGCCGGAATGTGCCCCAGAACATCTCTGAGAAGAATATATTGTAGCGTGGGAGCTTGCCCTGAACCATTCGGCTCAGGGCTTGTCTCCGACGTAAAAGCTAAATACCTCTCCCCCTGTTTCCCCTTCAGGGTGTCCTTCGATCCCGAAGATCTCAGGATCGAGGGAAATCCCTTCAGGATGAACCCCTCTCCCCCGCCTCCGGCGGGATTTTCAACATGAAATGGAGAGGAGGACAAAAGAGGGGAGGTAGAAGAAGCCCAGGTTTAGCTCTTTGTAGCAAATTGAACTCGTATAACAGCAACCGTTTTGGAGAAGCTCGGTATAAATTAGCCCAAAAAATCAAAAGCCCCACCAAAAGGTGGGGCTTCTTTTGCGAAATCATTCCGTTTATTTCTCAAGAGCAAGGTGGAGGACCACCTCGGAACAGATAGTCGATCAGATAAACCACATCTCCAAGTTCAATCTCACCATCACAGTTGACGTCTCCCATCTCCAGAGGATCGGGAGCTGGACCGTCTCTATACAGATAATTCAACAAGAAGACCACATCACCCAGGTTGATCTGGCCGTCACCGGTCACATCCCCTTTCTGAGTCCCAACCTCTATTGAGTCCACAAAAGGCAAAAAGTTGTGGGCGGTGACGGTGATGTCGATGTAACCCGAGTTGGTGGGGGAAGGATACAGGGTTACCTGTCCCATCACATCGGTATAGCCGGTTTCAAAAACTTCGCCTTCCCTATATAAGCATACCATAGCTCCATATACTGGAACAGCGCCGGATTTCTGCACGGTGATGTTCACTGTATTTGTGCCTGGGGGAACTGATGGTGGAAAATCCACATATAAGGATTCAGCTACATAGGTCCACAAATCGACCGATGGGTCGCCCATGACATTGTATACATCCAGGTAATACCGGCTCATTCCTGTGCCGCCATAGTGAAGATAAAGACGCCACAAGGCTTTATCGGTCATGTCTCCGAGTGAATAACAGGTCTCCACGAATGCCGCCTGAAACATTCTCTTTTCCAGGATATCATCCTCATCCCAGTAGGAATAACTGGAGGCGCCCCAGAAAGCTATCCCGGCTTTATTAGCTTCTTTTGCCCAGGTTTCGGCGAAACACTCGGAGAGATTGAACTTTCCAGTTAAACAGGCGTGGGAGAGGACGAAGGGATACATGTCCTGATTGGAGAGTGCCCTGACATTGGATTGACTGAATGGCACACAACCCCATCCGGTGGCACTTCCGTGCCCGGAGTAACAAACTATACTTTTACCCGCATTTACGCTGGTGGTTATGTCAGACGTGCTACCACCTAATCTCTTCCAGATGCTGTCTGCTTCCATTCCGTTGGGCACAAGATAGTTTTCGATCACGTATCGGTGGGTGAACTCTGCCGTCAGACCGGCATCAGAGGAGGCAATGAAACAGGCATTTTTCATCCAGTCAAGATCTGCGGAGGTGGGGTTTTCATAATACAATATCTTATTCACCATGGCAACCGCATCCGCCAAACTTCTTGTCGGCAGTCGTCCACGGAATATATCAGCAAAATAATCTGTGTCCATCTTGACATAGTAGAGATCGGTAGCACTTCCGCTGTATGATCCGGTCCAGGTGGGAATATACTCTGTGTCTCCCACAAATAAAACGTAGGTGGGAGGGATGCTCCAGTAATCGTAAGCATCCTGGATGTAACTTTTAATCGCTGAAGCGGTGGAACCGATAGCGGGAACCTGTGCCACTGTCACATGGAAACCTTTTTGGGTTTTCCAGTCCACCAGATCAGGCAGGCTGGAATAAAAATCTTGATGGGTGATAATTAAATAACCGATGGGCAATTGGGGAGCGCCTTTAATTATGGGCGCATAAGTTTGATAGTTTATAAACGACTTTTGACATAGTTTTTCAAACGGGGGAGAGGCATATCGATAAAGCTGGTTTTGAGTGGTGATCATATCCGACCCGGAGAAGGTTAACCTTATCCTTAGGTCTGAATAGATTCTTACTCTCCCTGCCTGCGGATTATAGCTAACCGGATAGATTGACACATTTACAAAACGATGTCCCCGGATGATTCCGATCTCTCCCAGCCTGACCCGCTCTTCGGGCAAAAATGCATTCTGCCCATAATAGTTCTCATTGATCACAAACTCCGCCGCCTCCCAGGCACCTTCTATCTTGGGGACGGGAGGCTGGACCGGGATTATTCTTTTGGTGATTCCCAATTCTTCTAAGCTTTTCTCAATGACCTGAAAGCTTTCCAAGCTTAGGCTTACCTTTGCCCCAAAAGGAATTTGCACCATTTTGGTTATCACCGGCAAATCCGGCACGCCGATCACACCACTTGCCCCTTCATGGGGAATGGAAAGCGAAGCGAAATTTCCGCCTTTGGTGCTAATCTCCTCCGACCATATCCCCGGAATCTGAATATCGAATACAAGCTGATCAAAATCCGATTCCAAAAGATTTAAGCTCGGGGCTTTTTCCATCCCGGAAGTCAGCGAAATCCAGCTCGGGTCTACCTGCGCCCATGCGAGAGGTGAAAAGACAAAAATAAGAAAACCAATCAGAAAGACGAAAATAAATCCCGTCGCCTTTTTTGAAACTTTAACCGTCATTACACTAAACCTCCTTTAAAGTAAATCGGTTAATTTATCAAATTCTTTGCCTTTTAAACCAAGACAAACTCTGTCATCGTTTATATCAGAAACCAAATAAATTAAGATGGTCTTTAATTGCCATGCTCTATGTGGGTGTTCGGTTTTTTATAGATCCAAAAAAACAGCCTCTTTTGACCTATCCTGTTGTGGTAACAGGATGGCACAAATTATTCGCTTACACTCTAATAATAATATATCTTTTGTTATTGTCAATCCTTTTTTGGGAGCTTTTGGAAAACTTCTTTTACAGTGTACGCAGAATCGAAAGATCATTCGACTCAAGAAATACTTAGCCTTCCAGGTGTGGCTTTTCTTTCGTAAAAAGAACGAGCTTGGCATCCCCGGATGCTATAGAATGCAAAAAAGGTCAGGGAATCAAATCCCTGACCTTTCCTATGGATACTAAAGACTCTCAGCCTTATCCTATACTCTATCTGAGTATTTCACTCTGCCCCTCTGTAAGCCGGTGGGGGGAAATGATGCGAATGGAACTTCAAAATCTCCACCAAGCGATCATAGATAAGATTATCATGTCCGGCTGGATAATTCGGATATCCGCCATATTCAATGTAGGTATGTTCCTTTCCATACAGAGAAAGTAATTGGCTGAACGTCCTGGTTCCCTTATACAGCTTAAGCTCATTCTGATCTCCGCAATCTAAGTAGATGCTCAAATCTCCGAAAGTGGTCGGATCATTGGTCAGCTTGGTCTTCAGGTCGTGAAGGAGCCATCTGTTCCAGATTAGAGAACCGGGTGGGATGGTTCTGGTCGAGTCGAAAGGTAAGTCCACACCATATTTTATGCCCCCTTTCGTGGTAAGGGCGAAGAAATTGGTTGTATCTGGGTCAGTCAGCTGGTGAGGCGAAAAAGACGCTGCCATGGAGAGAATAAGCTGGCTGTAAGTTTTGTCTAAATGAAGTGAGTCGTCGGACCAGAGATTGAGGCTCTTATAACTGGAATAGGAGAAGTTGTCCGATGCAATGCCATTCTCCTCAAACATCTTGTCCATGATCTCCCGGCTGAAGAATGATTCAAAAGAGACATAAGGACTCATGGCACTTACTGATGCAAAGAGTGTGTCATAATCCATGGCGATTTTGAGAGCACCATAGCCACCCATTCCCAAACCACTTATGGCTCTGTATCTTGGATCAGGTATATACTCTTCCCCGGGTTTGTTAACGAAGGTATGGAAGTTGACATCTATGGTGTCCGTTAATTCATGGATGATATAATCTTCGTATTGACCTAACAGGATGGAATTGGTATAAAAGGCTCCTCCCTTGTTCTTTTTCCAGGCGTCGCTCGCTAAAGCAAGTGAAGAAGCATCCGGCATCACAATTATCATGGGTTGAATCTGCCCTTCAGCAATTAACTGATCAGCTATCTGTGTGATCTTATACACTGACACAAAGGTCGAATAGTCCGAACCAAAATCATGAAGCAGATACAGAACGGAAAAACCTTCGCTCATAAGTCCGGGCTGATGTTTGATGGGATCATACTGCGGAGGCAGATAAATGTATATATCCTTTCTGGCTCCGGCTGCACCTTCAATGATATTCCCTGTTAAGGTAGTAAAAGTCCTTTCCAATCGCCAGGGGTCATGAAACAGGTAGCGAGTCCTGACAGGATTGTCTCTTTTTCCGCAACTGATAAAAAGCGATAAGATCAAACAAGCCAGGACTAATCCAAACAATGTTCTTTTCATAACAGCTCCTTTTTTTCGGTTTTGTGGTTAATCGAACTTAAAAGCGATAGGTGAATGATAATCCGGAACAATGAAAAAGCATCTTGTAATCTCCGGGCATATTGTCAAAACGACCATCACCGTTCACATCCTGGATGGCTTCTACCTCTCTTTTCTTATGCGCCACCAGCTGATAATCATAGCCCAGCTCGAAGGAATTTATTTGATAGGAGAGACCCAGATTGATGCTATGTTTGTCTCCCACGTCGGGAATTAGCAAGGTGAAGGTGGAGTTGGGAATGGGTGACTTTTCGAAAAAGTAGCCCCCTCGCACGAACAAGCCCTCTTTTAAGATATATTCTCCTCCCAGACTGAATCTGGTTATGTTATCCCAGTTAAACGGAATCTTTACTTCTCTCACCCCCAGATAGAGAGTATCCTGTTCGCCGGGAGTAAGAGTCATATCCTTGGTGTCTAAATAGTCCAGCCTGGACCAGTTGACCGAACTTATATCAAAGGTCAAGGTTAATTTATCCATAGGTTTTACCATCACTCCTGCACCAAACTCACCCGGAAGTGGTAGAGTGGTTTCGAAATCACCATCTGTGTAACGATAAGTGCCGCCAAGTAGTCCAGATCCAGACACCGGGATCACAGGAAGATACATCGTCAGATCAATGCTTCCAGAGAGGTCCATATCAATCGAACTCTGATAGGAAAACCCCAATTGCAATTTAGGACTGGCTTTATAGAGGATTCCAGCATTAAACCCCATTCCCCAACCGTTGGTCTTCATATATGCGTCCACCGGGAAGAAATCATAGGGTCGAGGATACTCGGTGGGAACCAACACCGTTCTTCTCAACTCAAAATCAGACCTTTGTATGCTTAAACCTAACCCTAAGGAGAGCTTTCCCTCCATAAAGCTTTTTGCCACGGTAGGGTGCATATCCCAGATCAAAATGTCTGTTTGATGATCAAACTCAGGATAGGCAACGTCGTTATCATACCCCGAGGGAGGCTCATACAGATCCCATCGGGATTCCATTTTATACGGCACATAGAAAGCCACTCCCCCGGTGAAACCCTCTATTTGAGTAAATTTATAGAATCCAGAAAAACTGGGAAGAAAGAATGCTCGGTCCTCCGGGTAATAGGTTTCATCAGGATAGCCAAAAGAATAACTGTAACCCGATTCTCCCAGATTCATATTAGGGGTATACTCAGGACGGAAATTGAGGGTATATAGATTCGTGGTAAGCTCGGAGTTGGGAAGATATGCCAGTCCGGCTGGATTCCAGAAGGCGGCGCTCCAATCGTCAGCCAATCCTCTGAAAGCCCCTCCCATGTTCAGGGCTTTGGAACCAACCCCGGGGAGGGCAAAACCACCACCCGCCAAGGAGAAGCTTGTCCACAAGAAAACAAACATAATCACCCCCAGAAAAATAAACCGACTTTTCATTTCTCACCTCTTGCTTTAAAGTTTACACGGCTTGGTAAATATCTTTTCACCTTTAGTATGAACCACAGGTTTATCCTCTGGCGAAAAAGTCGCCAAAGAATGAGTCAAGGTTTTCAAAATTAAAACATTATTTATCTTTTGTCAACTTTTTTTTTACAAAAATGAAAATTCCTTATTTGTCAGGGTCTTTGCATGAACTGTTCAGATCCTGCAGGGACGCATGACTCGTTTCGCCACTGACATATACAGTAACAATAGCCTGCTCTTGGACTTACTCTCTTTTCCTCCTCTTTGGTTCCTACATGAGGCGGTGAGGGGTGCTAGGTTATGGCTCTTTTGGTTCAATTTCTTTATTTTTTGAAAATCCTCAAAAAGATTTTGTCCGTTCGGTTGGAATGTTTATATTAGTTAAAAGAAATAAAATTTACCAAAACTTGTAGGCGAAATCATGAGGGAGAAAAAAGATAGCTTTTCCGATTTAATCAAATTGATGTCCCGGCTCCGATCCAAAAAAGGGTGTCCCTGGGACAGAGAGCAGACACACAAATCACTTCTGCCCTATCTGATCGAAGAAGCATATGAGGTTTTGGATACCATCCAGATGGGGAGCGATGAGAGATTAAAGGAGGAATTAGGAGATTTGCTTTTGCAGATAATCTTTCATGCTCAGATAGCCAAAGAAAGAAGGAAATTTGACATATATGAGGTGATAGATCATCTGAGTGATAAGCTTAAGGCAAGACATCCCCACGTATTCGGAAAGAAGAAGGCTATCTCCTCAGAGGAGGTATTAAAAAACTGGGAACATATAAAACTCTCAACCGATCTACAGGATGCTAATTCGGAGAGGCTCAAAAATAAATCAGTCGAAGAGGGTGAGCCCTTCAACTTCGTTCAGGATAAACCGAGTCGAACCGTTCTCTCCGGCATCCCCCGTCACCTGCCCGCTTTGCTTAAAGCCTATCGGGTTCAGGAGAAGGTGGCAAGGTTCGATTTCGACTGGAAGAGTGCTGAAGAGGTCTTTTCAAAGATTGAAGAGGAAATAGATGAGCTAAAAAGAGCCTCCAGCAAAAAGAGGGTAAAAAGAAAAGAGATTGAAGAGGAGTTGGGGGATATCCTTTTCTCCTGGGTGAATTTTTGTCGTCATTTGAACATCAATCCTGAGTTTGCGCTGGAAAAGACCATCGACAAGTTCGTGAAGAGATTCAGCTATGTGGAAAAACAGCTAAAACGAAAGAAGATTCCGCTAAAAGAGGCCGGACTTCCCCTTCTGGATTCTTTATGGGAGAAGGCAAAAGGGTCAGCGGATTGAAAAACGTCCACAGTCCACAGTCTGCCGTCCACCGCTAAAACCCAAACAAACAAAATGGAGGTCCGAATTTGTCCATAGGATTAAAGTTCGGACCACATATTTTTGGTCAAGGGTGGGGATTCACCGTGAACGGATTCATCCTGAACGGATTCACCGTGAACGGATTCATCCTGAACGGATTCACCGTGAACGGATTCATCCTGATCCCCCGCCAAAGGCGGGGGAGAACGGAGATTG
Organism: uncultured Ignavibacteria bacterium; assembly: GCA_964403165.1. Taxonomy (GTDB): domain Bacteria; phylum Zixibacteria; class MSB-5A5; order MSB-5A5; family SM1-73; genus SM23-73-3. The sequence goes on along the minus strand of CAYOFL010000096.1, from coordinate 94 downwards.
CTTGACCTGCGATACTGGCGGTTCTGGGCTTTCTGGAGCTCATTTTCATTTTTTCTTTCCACCCTTCCTGCCCGCTAGGATTCTGTGCGTCAGC
>CAYOFL010000095.1:0-11939 GCA_964403165.1 uncultured Ignavibacteria bacterium | reverse complement strand
TCTTACCATGATCAACGTGCCCTATGGTCCCCACGTTCACATGCGGCTTGGTCCGAACAAATTTCGGCTTGGACATAAAATTACCTCCAGATCTTTCTTTCTTTATATTCTTTGAATACCTTTTCTTTAGAAAATTGGGCTCTCATAAGCTTTAGCCATAGATGACATCTTAGACTTCAAAACCCTCTTAGCTTGGTTATCAAACCTTCGAAGATGTTTTCTGGCATCTGCTCATAATTATCGAACTCCATGGTGAAGATGGCTCGACCTTGGCTTAAGGATCTTAGCCGGGTGGCATAGCCGAACATCTCCGAGAGTGGGACCACCACCGAAATCGCCTGAGCGTCCCCTTTGGGACCAATTCCCAGGATATTTCCCCGCCGGGAATTCAAATCGTTTATCACGTCTCCCAAATATTCGCCAGGCACAACAACTTCCACGTCCATCACTGGTTCTAAAAGAACCGGACTGGCTTTGGCCGCCGCCTCCTGAAAAGCCAGGGAACCTGCTATTCTGAAAGCCAACTCAGTGGAATCCACCTCGTGATATTTTCCATCCAGAAGGATCGCCTTAATATCCACCATAGGGTATCCTGCCAAAACGCCATTCTGCATGGACTCAGCAATTCCCTTCTTGATCGGAGATACAAATTCTTTAGGCAAAACTCCGCCTTTGGTGGTGTCGTCAAACTCAAACCCACCTCCTTTGGGCAAAGGCTCCAACCTAATTTTCACCCATCCATATTGACCCTTTCCTCCGGTCTGCCGGATAAATTTCCCCTCCGCCTCAACCGGAACGGTGATGGTCTCTTTGTAAGTCACCTGCGGCTTTCCTATATTGGCTTTTACCCCAAATTCTCTCATCATCCGCTCCACTAAAACCTCCAGATGAAGTTCCCCCATCCCTGAGATTATGGTCTGCCCGGTCTCCTGATTTATCTTCACACTGAAAGTGGGGTCCTCCTCTGCCAGCTTGGAAAGTGCCCCACTTAATTGATCCTGATCCGCCTTAGTTTTAGGCTCAATGGCAACCGAGATCACCGGCTCGGGAAAGCTTATCTTTTCTAACACAATCTGTCTTTTTTGGTCACAGAGGGTGTGACCGGTCGTGGTTTTTCTTAAACCCACCGCGGCAGCAATGTCTCCGGTGAACACCTCCTGTCTATCCAATCTCTTGTTAGCGTGCATTTCTAAGATTCGACCGAACCTTTCTCTTTTGTTGGTGTTAGCATTTAGCACCACACTTCCCACTTTCAGTTTTCCGGAATAAACCCGGAAGTAGATAAGCTTACCCACGTAAGGGTCTGAGGCTATTTTAAAAGCCAAAGCACAGAAGGGTTCATCGTCTGAAGGTAGTCTTTTCTCCCCCTTATTCTTAGCTGGGTTTATACCTTCCACCGGTGGTCTATCTGCTGGAGAAGGGAGAAAATCGACAACCGCATCTAAAAGTTTTTGAATCCCCTGGTTACGGAAAGCTGATCCGCAAAGCACCGGAAAGACCTTTACGTCCAGGGTGGCTTTTCTCAATGCTTTTTTTATCTCATCTGCATATATAGGTTCGTCATTCAAAAAATTTTCCAAAAGCTGGTCATCATAAAACGTCAAGGCTTCCAAAAGCTCACCTCTACTCTTTTTGGCTCTATCCATGGATTCCGGGGGAATTGGAAGATCTTCAAAGGTAGCACCTAAGCTTTTCTCATCATAGATTCTATATCGCATGGTAATCAGATCGATTATACCGGAGAATTTTTCTCCTCGATGGACTGGTAACTGTATAGGGATAGCATTGGCGCCCAGACGTTCTTTTAACATGGTGACCGCGTTTTCAAAGTTGCATCCTATTCGATCCATTTTGTTTACAAAAACAATCCGGGGAACATGATATCTGTCCGCCTGTCTCCATACTGTCTCAGACTGAGGCTCCACCCCTCCCACCCCGCAGAGAATGGCGATGGCTCCATCCAGCACCCTTAATGACCTTTCTACCTCTACGGTAAAATCTACATGTCCGGGGGTATCGATGATGTTTATCTGATGTCCCTCCCAAAAGCAGGTGGTGGCGGCAGAGGTGATGGTTATTCCTCTCTCCTTCTCCTGTTCCATCCAATCCATGGTAGCCGCCCCATCATCCACCTCACCCATCCGGTGAGTCTTCCCAGTATAGTATAGTATGCGCTCGGTGGTGGTGGTCTTGCCGGCATCAATATGTGCCATTATCCCGATGTTTCTCAACTTATGTAATGGAAAACCTCTGGGCATAAATGCCAACCTGTTATAAACCTGACTATTGACTTCCTGTGTTTTTATTTTCAACACTTCAGATTGTTTTGACTGCTTTAGATAATTTGTTTTTCACTGCTATATAAAAAGACCCCTCTGCATCAAATCAAAATCGGAATATCTCGACGAAGGATCAATTTTCACAAACTTTTCACTTACATTATCTCTTACCATCTGAAATGGGCAAAAGCCTTATTGGCTTCAGCCATCTTGTGGGTATCCTCCCTCTTCTTCATGGAGGCTCCTTCATTTTTGGAGGCGGCTAAAAGCTCTGCCGCCAGCTTCTCTGCCATGGAATGTCCACTTCTTTGTTTGGTATAGCCTATTATCCATCTCATGCCTAAAGCGATGCTTCTGCCCGATCTGACCTCTATGGGCACCTGATAGGTGGCACCCCCCACCCGACGAGGTCTCACCTCCAGGATGGGACGCACATTCTCTAAAGCCTTCTTAAAGACGTTCAACCCTGGCTGGCCAGTCTTCTTGGTGAGAATATCAACCGCGTCGTAAAAGATCTTCTCCGCCACGCTCTTTTTTCCCTTTCGCATTACGTAGTTGATGAACTGACCAGCTAAAACGTCCTTGAATTTGTAATCTGGTGTCCTCTCTCTTTTAACCGCCGCTTTTCTTCTTGGCATTTCTTTGTCCTCAAAAGATTTTTCCTACTATACAAAAAAATTCTGCCACAGAGAAGACTCACTGCCTGCAGATTTGTTTTTTTAAAACCCCTTACGCCGTCGCCACCTTTTTCGGCTTTTTGGCTCCGTATTTTGATCTTCCCTGCCTTCGTTCAGCCACCCCGCTGGTGTCCAGCGTGCCCCTGATCACGTGGTATCTTACCCCGGGCAGATCCTTCACCCTTCCACCCCGGATCAGCACTATGGAGTGCTCCTGGAGGTTATGACCTTCTCCCGGGATATAAGCGGTAACCTCCATGCCGTTGGTCAACCTCACCCGGGCTACTTTCCTTAAAGCCGAGTTAGGCTTCTTGGGGGTGCTGGTATAAACCCGGGTGCAAACTCCTCGTTTTTGAGGAGATCCCCGCAATGCAGGCGTGGAAGGTTTGGATTTTAAAAGCTTCCTTCCTTTCTTAATCAATTGGTTTATGGTGGGCAAAGATTCTTCTCCTTATAACCTTATCAATTAATCCTCAAATCCAAGCTGGCTTAAAAAAATAATCCAGCCTCAGGAACTTAGCTTCTTGGCTTGCCTCTGCTCAGGCAACGCAAATTAGACTTTTATAATACCTACTTTCTCCCACATGTCAAGCGTTTTCTTTTAAATATTTTTAAACACCTAAAGCAAATCCGACCAACCTGTTTTAGAGTGAGACCCCCCATCTAACCAATGCCAAGCAACAAGCTTGAAACCACCGATTCATGTCCTACATGAATTTGCTCACTGTATCTCTTCGAGCACCCTCACCCCATCTTTTGCCTCCTCTTTCTCTTTTATCCTTATACTTCTATATTTTTCCAGACCGGTGCCAGCAGGGATCAGCTGTCCGATGATCACATTCTCCTTAAGACCTAAAAGATAATCTGTTTTTCCATTTATGGCCGCATCGGTGAGCACCCGGGTGGTCTCCTGGAAAGAGGCTGCAGAGATGAAGCTCTCCGTGGAGAGAGAGGCTTTGGTTATTCCCAGAAGCAAAGGCTGAAAGGTGGCTGGCTCTCCTCCTTCCGCGATGACCTTCTCGTTCTCCTCTCTGAACTTGTGTTTATCCACCTGCTCACCTTCCAAGAAGTTGGTATCGCCGATGTCCTCCACCTTCACCTTTTGTAGCATCTGCCTCACTATCACCTCGATATGCTTATCATTCATCTTTACCCCCTGCAGACGGTAGACCTCCTGGATCTCATTTTCCAGATACTCCTGCACCGCGTTAACCCCTTTGATTCTCAGAATGTCGTGAGGATCAATGGGACCTTCGCACAAGCGTTGACCGGATTTGACTCGATCTCCGTCATGGACTCTAAGATGTTTTCCATGGGGTATCAGATACTCCCTTACTTCACCTCCAAATCCTTTGACCAGAATCTGGGTGGCACCCCGGATAATTTTTCCAAACTCCACCAGCCCATTGATCTCTGATACCACTGCCGGGTCCTTGGGCTTGCGAGCCTCAAACAACTCTGCCACCCGGGGGAGTCCACCGGTTATATCGCGGGTCTTGGAGATATCGCGAGGTATCTTAACCAGGAAATCTCCAGCTTCGACTGATCCCCCCTGGTGAACCAGAAGATGAGCTCCTGTGGGTATGGAGTAGTTGCCCAGCTTCCTTCCTTTTGAACCTCTGATTAGTATACGGGGGCGGAGCAGTTTTTCCTTCTGTTCTATTATGACCCTCTGCCTCAAACCGGTGCTTTCATCCAACTCCTCTCTGAAGCTTTCATTCTCAATTATGTCCACAAATTCCACTGAACCGGAATATTCGGAGAGAATGGTGTAGGTATAAGGATCCCATTCGAAGAGAACCTCATCTTTTTCCACCTGCTGGTTATTCTTAACACGCAGGATGGCGGAGTAAGGAACGTTATATCTGGCTCTGACTCTTCCCTTTTTATCTAACAGTCCCAACTCTCCTTCTCTTCCTAAAATCACCATCTCGCCATTTTTCTTGGTTCCGAACTTTATGTCTTTATAGATTACTTTTCCCTCGCTTTTGGCGGTTACCTTCGATTGCTCGGCGATTCTGGCGGCAGTTCCACCAATATGAAAAGTCCGCAGGGTAAGCTGAGTTCCCGGCTCTCCAATACTCTGGGCCGCCACCACTCCTACCGCCTCTCCCAGATCGACTATCCTTCCGGTAGCCAGGTTTCGTCCATAACATTTGGCGCAAACTCCTCTTCTGGATTCGCAGGTGAGGATGGATCGGATGCGTACCGTTTCTATGCCGCTCTCGTCAATACGAACGGCTGCCTCTTCATTGACCTCCTCCCCGGCTCTGATCAGAAGGTCTCCAGTGATGGAATCATATACATCTTCTGAAGCCACCCGTCCCACGATTCTATCTTTAAGTGATTCAATCACCTCCTCTCCTTCCTTCAAAGCGGACACGCTCAATCCTAAAATGGTGCCACAGTCTTCTTCTGAGATGATAACATCCTGCGCTACATCCACCAGCCTTCTGGTGAGATAGCCGGCATCTGCAGTCTTTAAGGCAGTATCAGCCAAACCCTTCCTGGCCCCATGGGTAGAGATGAAATATTCTAAAACATCCAATCCTTCTCTGAAATTAGCCACTATGGGAGATTCAATTATCTCCCCGATCTGTCCGGTGATTCTCTTTTGGGGCTTAGCCATCAGTCCTCGCATCCCGGCTAATTGTCTTATCTGCTCCTGGCTTCCTCTGGCACCCGAATCCGCCATCATGAAGATGGGGCCGAATCCGCCCTGCACGTTCTTTAACCTTTCGAACATCACCTCCCCCACTTCGGAGGTGGTTCGGGTCCAGGTATCGATCACCTTATTGTATCTCTCACCGTTGGTGATTACACCCTTCTCATATTGCTTCCATATTCTTTCTACTTCTTTGCGTGCTTTTTCGATCAAAACCCCCTTCTCTGGCGGAATCACCATGTCATCCACAGACACCGTCAACCCGGATAAGGTGGCATATTCAAAGCCGAGCCTTTTCAGATCATCCAGAAACGCAGAGGTCCGATAAGCTCCCAATTGTCGATAAGCCCGGGTTATCAATTCCGCCACTTTCTCTTTGGTGGTCAGTTCATTAAAATATCCTAGTTCCGAAGGGACTATCTGGTTGAAAATAACTCGTCCTGTTGTTGTCTCTACAATTTTGTTTTTGATCTGCACCTTGATTTTAGCGTGCAATCCCACCTCTTCGGCGTCGAAGGCGGCAATCACCTCGTCGGCGGAGGAGAAAATTTTTCCCTCCCCCTTCTCTTTTGGCTTCTCTTTGGTAAGACAATAACATCCCAAAACTATGTCCTGGCTGGGAGTGGCGATAGGTTTACCACTGGAAGGAGATAAGAGGTTGTTGGACGAAAGCATCAACAGCTTGGCTTCCAGTTGTGCCTCAAAGGAGAGGGGTACATGCACCGCCATCTGGTCTCCATCAAAGTCGGCGTTGAAGGCGGCACAGACCAAAGGATGCAACCTTATCGCCTTTCCTTCAACCAAAACCGGATAGAAGGCCTGAATTCCCAACCTATGTAAGGTGGGGGCGCGATTCAGAAGAATGGGATGGTCTTTGATGATTTCCTCCAAGATATCCCACACCTCCGGACGTTCTCTCTCCACCAGCCTCTTTGCCGACTTCACTGTTTGAACATAACCCTTCTCCTCCAGCTTCATGATGATGAAGGGTTTGAAAAGTTCCAGTGCCATAGTTTTAGGCAATCCACATTGGTGGATCTTAAGCTCTGGTCCCACCACGATCACCGATCTGCCGGAATAGTCCACCCTTTTGCCCAAAAGGTTCTGCCTGAATCTTCCCTGTTTCCCTTTAAGAAGGTCAGATAACGACTTGAGGGGTCTTCTGGAATCTCCCCGCACAGACTGGGAACGCCTTCCGTTGTCCAAAAGGGCATCCACTGCCTCCTGGAGCATTCTTTTTTCGTTGCGCAAAATCACCTCGGGCGCTTTTATCTCCATCAGTTTTTTCAATCGATTGTTGCGGTTGATTACCCGGCGGTAAAGATCATTCAGATCTGAGGTGGCAAATCTTCCTCCTTCCAGAGGAACAAGTGGTCTTAGGTCCGGAGGGATCACCGGGAGAACAGTCATGATCATCCATTCCGGCTTGTTCTGAGATTGTCTGAATGCTTCGATTACCCGAAGTCTTTTTAAAGTATCCTTCTTTCTTTGAACTGAGGTCTCAATTTTCACCTGAGCGCGAAGGGATATGGAAAGCTCCTCCACGTCTATCTGTCGGAGAAGCTCTAAAATCGCCTCCGCCCCCATCTTGGCAATAAACTCCTTGCTCGATTCCTCTAATTCAGTGTACTCCTCCTCGGAGATTATGTCCTTATACTTAAGAGAGGTGTTGCCTGGATCTATCACGATGTAGGATTCATAGTATAATATTTTTTCCAGCTCTCTTATGGATAGATCCAGAAGATATCCGATACGGGTGGGAATGGACTTGAAAAACCAGATATGGGATACCGGCACTGCCAGTTCTATGTGTCCCAGCCTTTCCCGGCGAACCTTGGACTGGGTTACCTCCACCCCACACCGATCACACACTATCCCTCTGAATCTGACTCTTTTATATTTTCCGCAGGAGCACTCCCAATCCTTAACCGGTCCAAATATCCTTTCACAGAAAAGACCTTCTCTTTCCGGCTTGAAGGATCTGTAATTGATTGTCTCAGGTTTGGTAACTTCTCCGTAAGACCATGATCTTATGGTCTCCCGAGATGCCAGCTGAATTTTTATAGCAAAGAAGTCCGATGGTCGCTTAAAGCTTTTTGGTTGAAATTCAGCCATCAGCAACCTCCTTTCCCCACTCGGGGATTATGGGAATCAACTCCTTTTCCACTCATATGAGCCTAACTTTAACCTTTCCAAAAGTAATCAACACATCCTCAGCTTTCCACCAGCTCCACGTCCAGTCCCAAGCTCTGCAATTCTTTTACTAAAACGTTAAACGATTCCGGGATTCCTGGTTCCGGCGGATTCTCTCCTTTTACGATGGCCTCATATACTTTGGACCTTCCGGCTACATCATCCGATTTTACGGTGAGCATCTCCTGAAGGGTATAGGCGGCTCCATAAGCTTCCAATGCCCACACCTCCATCTCTCCGAACCTCTGTCCTCCAAACTGAGCCTTTCCCCCTAAGGGCTGTTGGGTAACCAAGGAATATGGACCTATGGATCGGGCATGGATCTTATCATCCACCAGATGGGAAAGCTTCATCATGTATATATATCCCACGGTGATGGGCGCATCGAAGGGTTTTCCGGTCATGCCGTCATATAAGGTGATCTTTCCTGATTCTGGCAAATCTGCTTCCTTCAAAGCCTGCTTTATCTCATCTAAGTCGGCTCCGTCGAAGACAGGACATGACACAAAGTATCCCCCTTCTTTGGCGGCCCAGCCGAGATGAGTCTCCAGTATCTGCCCCACATTCATTCGGGAGGGCACGCCCAAAGGATTTAAGATCAGATCCACCGGTGTTCCATCGGGCAGATAGGGCATATCCTCCACCGGCACGATCTTGGAGACCACCCCTTTGTTCCCGTGCCGTCCTGCCATTTTGTCTCCCACGGAAAGTTTTCTTTTGGTGGCCACGCTCACCTTTGCCAACTTTACCACTCCCGGAGGTAGCTCTGCTCCCCGGATCACCTTTTCTAAATCTACATCGAACTGTGCCTTTCTTCGGTCTACCAGATCCTGGTAGTTGGACAGAAGCGTTACCACCTTCTTGTTGATCCTAAAATCCTGGGTGAAACCCTCTCCGGCTATCAGCTCGTCTACGTCTATCTTCTTGAAAGAATCCTCCTTGAATTTGGATCCGGCTCTAAAAACGATTAAGTTATCTTTGGCACTCCGGATGGTATTGGCGGTCTGACCCTCCAAGAGCTTTGCCAGCTTTTCGTCTCGCAGACTCTTCAAAATCTCCAGTTGCTTGCCGAAAGCTCTTTTGAGTCGGGCGATCTGGTTCCTTTCTGCTTTTTTAACCTCCTCTCCTCGCTCTTTGCGAGAGAAGACCTTGGCATCGATCACTATTCCCTTCATTCCCGGCGGAGCCTTCAGGGAGGCATCCTTGACATCTCCTGCCTTCTCTCCGAAGATAGCCCTGAGGAGTCTCTCCTCCGGGGAGAGTTCGGTTTCCCCTTTGGGGGTAACCTTTCCTACCAGAACATCCCCTGCTTCCACCTCCGCACCGACCCGGATCACTCCTCTTTCGTCTAAGTTGGCTAAAGCTTCCTCTGATACATTAGGAATCTCGCTGGTAATTTCCTCTGCACCCCTTTTGGTCTCTCGCACCTGAAGTTCAAATTCCTCAATGTGGATGGAGGTGAATATATCATCCTTCACTAATTTCTCGCTGATGATGATAGCATCTTCGAAATTATATCCCCTCCAGGACATGAAAGCCACTAAGATGTTTGCTCCTAAAGCCAGCTCCCCTGCACAGGTAGCAGCGCCATCAGCGATGCAATCGCCTTTCTTAACCTTCTCCCCCGCCATTACCATAGGCTTCTGATTTATGCAGGTGTCCTGATTGGATCTTTGGAACTTCAGTAGCTCATATTCGTCCACTTCAGAGATGTCCACCTCTGAGGTGTAACCAGTGGGTCGAATAACTATCTTCTCGGAAGTCACCGACTCCACCACTCCCTCCCTTTTTGCCACCACTATGGCTCCTGAATCTAACGCTGCCCGCTCCTCCATGCCGGTGCCGATCAACGGGGGCTCGGTTATAAGTAGTGGCACCGCCTGTCTCTGCATGTTGGAACCCATCAGTGCCCGGTTGGCATCGTCGTGCCCCAGAAAGGGAATCAAGGCCGCGGCCACACTCACCAACTGCTTGGGAGAGACATCCATGTAATCTATATCCTTTGATGGAACCACCAGAAAATCTCCCTGATGTCGAGCCTTCACCATACTGTTGACGAACCTCCCATCCTTGTGTAAGGGTTCACTGGCTTGAGTTATGATGAAGCGATCCTCGGAATCTGCACTAAGATATTCTATTTTCTCGGTCACCTTTCCCTTTTTTACCTTTCGATAAGGGGTCTCTAAAAAACCGTATTGGTTAATCCGGGCGTAGGTAGATAGCGAGCCAATCAGCCCTATGTTGGGACCTTCCGGCGTCTCGATCGGGCACATGCGTCCATAATGGGTGTGATGCACGTCCCTTACCTCAAATCCTGCTCTTTCCCGGGTCAACCCTCCCGGACCCAAGGCGGAAAGACGCCTTTTGTGTGTCAGCTCAGAAAGTGGATTGGTCTGATCCATGAATTGAGAAAGCTGAGAGGACCCAAAGAAGGTCTGAATAACAGCTGAGACGGTTCGAGCGTTCACCAGATCATGGGGGGTGAGGGTATTGGTGTCCTTCAAGCTCATCCTCTCCCGAATGGTTCGCCCCATACGAGAAAGCCCGATGGAGAACTGATTTGCCAGAAGTTCCCCTACAGTTCGCGCCCGGCGGTTCCCCAGATGATCTATGTCGTCCACGAAACCTTCCCCCTTCTTCAGACCCACCAGATATTTAATTATTGCCACAAAATCCTGCTTGTCCAGAATGGTCACATCCAAAGGGATGTTGAGTTTGAGCCTTTGATTTATCATATGCCTTCCCACCTCACCCAGATCGTAGCGCTTGGACGTAAAGAAAAGCCTATCCAAAAGACCCTGCGCCACCTCCTCGGTGGGAGGCTCCCCCGGTCTCAGAAGGGAGTATATCTTTATCAATGCCTCTGTTTGAGATTTGGTGGAGTCTTTCTGCAAGGTATTTATGATCACATCCACATCCTTTTGCGGATCGAATACCAAAAGCTTTATCTTGCCTATCCCCGACTTTTTCAATCCATTCAAGTGGGTATCGGTAAGGGTCTCTCCTGGGGAGATGATCACCTCTCCGGTCTTCTTATCTACTATGGTCTCAGCACAGATTTTCCCCAAAAGCTTAGCCTGTTTCCTGCCAGATATCTCCAACTTTTCGATCGGATAAAACAGATGCAAGACATCTTCATCCGTGGAATATCCCAGCGCTCGCAAAAAGGTGGTTGCTGGAATTTTCCTCCGGCTGTCGATGTTGGCAAACATCACATCGTTAACATCCAAGCTGAATTCCACCCAGGAGCCTCGATAGGGGATGATTCGAGCTGAGAACAACCTTTTTCCACTGGGATGGGTATCCACGTCAAAGAAGACACCGGGAGAACGATGCAGTTGGCTTACCACCACCCTCTCTGCACCATTAATTATAAAAGTCCCCTTATCGGTGATCAAAGCCAGTTCACCTAAGAACACATCCTGCTCGATGATATCCTTTACCGTCTTGCTTTTCCCCTGGCTCTCCCGCACCACCAATCTCAAGGTAGGCCTAAGTGGAGCGGCATAGGTCATGTTTCTCTCCAAGCATTCCTGGACAGTGTAGCGGGGGGTTCCCAGCATATATTTGACGAACTCTAAAGAATAGTTTCCTCGGACGTCACTTATAGGGAAGATGGTCTTAAAAACCGCCTGTAATCCCTTATCTTCTCTTTTCTCCGGCTCCACGTCAGCCTGTAGAAACTCCTCATAGGATTTCAGTTGGACCTCCAGAAGATGGGGAATTTCTGCACCCGATTTAAGCTTGGAAAAGGATCTTCTATCCACCATTTTAATCTTCTGCACTTTCACCACGCTCCTTTGGATCAAAAAGATCAACCAAGCTGGTTGACCTTTCAACCGAGAGGGTTAAGGTTAAAAATGCCTTTCCGTTCAAATCTTAGAACACTCTTTGGCATGCAAAAGAATTGATATGTTTTACCTTAGCCTTTGAATGGCAATTAACTTCATCCATTGAGATCAAGCTTATCCATCTTTTTCAATTAAACCGGGGTGCACAAAAAAGAACTTCGAAAAAATCTGATCATAAGAGGTGAGCTGGAGTGTAACGCTTTGGCTTTAGCCGGCAAACATAAATGTCTCCACTCCAGCTCAAATGGGTGCGCAACTTAAAGCCTAAAGTTTG
>CAYOFL010000094.1:0-12161 GCA_964403165.1 uncultured Ignavibacteria bacterium | reverse complement strand
GCCTGAACCCTCAGGGCGAAGGCAGGATGAATCCGAAGGACTACCCGACACACATAATTGTTGGGCAGACTACGCCAGCCCAACCTACTTTTTCCCTGCTCAAGGCGGGTGTTCTTCACCCGCCGTTCATTTCCCGTTGGTGAAGCCTGCCAGCCTTGGAACACCAACGGGAAGCAAGGTTGTCCATTCACGGTGAATCCGTTCCCTTCAGGCCTGAACCCTCAGGGCGAAGGCAGGATGAATCCGAAGGACTACCCGACACACATGATTGTTGGGCAGCCTGCGCCCGGACGCTCATACGGGCCCGTCTGCCCAGACGGGCACCCGTCCGGGTGGGGGCGTCCGTCTGGACGCCAGCCCAACCTACTTTTTCGCTTTCACCAGAAGGATTGTTCCCAGAATGGCAAAGAGGACGTTGGTAGCCCAGGCGGCTAAAAGTGGGGGAAGTTTTTCTGAGTAACCAAAGGATTGACCCATACGGATCAAAGTGTAATAAACAAAACTTATGAACAAGCTGATGGCAAATCCGATGGCTAAGCCCGACCTTTTGGGGTTTGCCGCAAGAGGAGCGCCAAACAGGACTATGATAAAACTCACAAAGGGGAAGGCTATTTTCAAGTGAAGATCGGTGGACTCCTTTGCCACCACTTGACCACTTCTCTTTTTTACTTTCACATAATTGGCAAGTTCAAAATACCCCATCTCATCGGGCTTTTTCTGTCTTCGGGCTAAAGCATCGGGTTTTATCTTCAAGTCCAGTCGAAAGAGCCTATCGAAAGCTTGATATTCTTCCGCAGGATTTAAGGGAAGCGAATCGGGTTTCATCCTGCCTAAGTCTTCAGAACGTCCAAGCTCCACTGCTGAATCGGAAAAGATTCTTACCACCCCGTCCTCAAAAAGCCAACCGTTGTTATCCCATCTTACTCTTTTCGCTCGTATCTCCTCTTTCAGCCGATTTCTCTCAAATCTCTGCACCAGCACATTTGTGCCGATTTGCTCTTTAGTGTCGTAGCTGGATAAGTGAAATATCCTTCCATGCTCTGCTTGAACAAATATATTTTGTAGTATTATATTTCTTTCTCTCCCTCCCTTTTCAATCTCAACAGTTTTGACCTCCATCATCTTCTGATAGGAGAAGGGAACGATTGATCCTCCAAACCCGATGACAAAAAGGCTTATCCCGAAGGATAAAACAAGCAAAGGAAGCAGGATGCGATAGAGGCTGATGCCGGCTGATTTCATGGCGGTAAGCTCATTATGTTTGGCTAATTGTCCTAAGGAGAAAAGACAGGAAAGAAGCATGGCTACAGGAAGGGAGAGAGCCAGAATATAGGGGGTATAGTAAAAGTAATATTTGATCACCAGAAACAGAGTGGCATGTTTATCGATGAACTTATCCAGATGTTCCACCAGATCCACCACCAGAAAGATAACCCAGAAAGCTATCAGGCTGAAGATGAGGGCAAAGACAAATTGCCGAATCAGATATCTATCTAATATTTGCATGTTATTTGTCCACAGTCCGCTGTCCGCAGTCCACCGCTAAAACCCTTTCTTAACCCTGAATTACCGTCCACCGTCCGCAGTCCACTGTCCACTGCTAAAGGCTTTTCTAGACCCTTGCCCCTTGTCCCTATATCTTTTGGGCACAAATCTCTCCGTCCACTTCCAGGAGATGAATTTGGTCTCTTTGGCGGATTTTACCAAAATATAGATTCCCGCCCCTCCGATTAAAATATTTGCCGACCACATAGCCCAGAAAGCAGGGATAAGCTGTCTGTCTGCCAGCTCTTCACCGCCGATGAGAAATGCCCAGTATAGAACGAAAAATCCCAAACTCAACCCCAATCCCACCGCCATCCCCCCTTTTTTTGCCATTATGCCCAGAGGTGCTCCTATCAGTATGAATACCACACAGGCTACCGCTAAAGCAAACTTTTTATGCACCTCCACCAGAAGGCTGTTTATATATCTTTTTTTGTTTTTGCTGTTTTGTTTTTCACTTAAGATCTGATTGAGGACGTTCTGATTTTCTTTAATCAAGTTGTCTAAAACCTTTTTCTCCACAACTGAAACGTCTTTGGAATGCACTTCTCCATCTCTTGCGGATTCTGCGTATGTCTGTCCGGGCACACCTGCAGACACTTTCCTTAAGGCTAATGTTGCTGTCTGGGTAATTTTTTGTTTTGAGGCGATTACGTTTGCCTCCATCTTTTTGATCTCGTCAAGCATCTGCGCCGAGGTTTTTTCCCGGTCCGTGCGGTAATCGGACTGGGAGCGGATGAGTTTGCTTCCCACGTTATGTATATAAATTGTCTGTTTGTCGAAGCTTACTCGACGATACCGCTGAGGATCCTTCTCATCGGTTTCATGAACCTCACCTTTGAAAAGCCGGAAAACCAAGGTATTCCCATCTGGAGTAAATTCCACCTCTCCTTTCTCAGCTATGATGGTGCGGGGGATACGTCGGTTCTTAAGATCATATATGGTAATCCCACGCACATCGGAGGAATGGGGATCCACCTTTTTTATCAAAATGTGGTATCCGGGAATCTCATCGATAAACACATTTTCTTTCAAATTCCAGGTGGGGCGTTTCTGGTGGATATCCGTCATCAAAAGACGGGCTTGGTGATTAAGTTCGGGCAAAACCCGATCGTTGAAAAAGACCATGACACCGGTTATGAGAATGGAAGCCACTAAAGCAGGCAAAATCAGCCGGTAGATGCTGACCCCGCTGACTTTAAGTGCAGTTATCTCGTTATCCTGCGACAGCCTTCCAAAAGCCATCAGGGTGGAGACCAAAACCGCCATGGGAATTGCTAAGGCTAACATCCAGGCTAAGTTCAGCACAAACACCTGCAGTATGATAAACGCATTCAAACCCTTGCCGATGATCATGTTTAAAACCTCCAGGATAAAGTCCATCACCAAAATGAACATGATCACCGAAAGCCCAAAAAAGAATGGCCCGACGTGCTCTCTGAAAATGTATCGATATAATATCTTCATGCTTCTTCCCAGGAGAGGAATATAAGTTTGCCCTTTTACATCCACAAGGATTTTTATCCTTGACTTTGATCGACTGAATGCTCTATATTATTAACTCTTAAATTTCTGGTGCGTTTGAGAAAGAGTCTTTTGGCCCCATAGAAAATGAAAACCTTATTTATCAAAGATCTAAAGCCCGGCAATCAGGTGACCGAATTTTTTGTGCTCCGCAGGAAGGACATCAAGGAAAAATCCGATGGTGAGAAGTTTCTGAAGCTGGAGTTAGGAGACAAAACCGGAAAGATAGAGGGGATGGTATGGGACAATCCGGAGCAGATCTATGGTCAAGCCCAGATCGGTGAAATAGTGAGGGTCAAAGGATGGGTGACCACCTATAAGGAGATATCCCAACTCAAGGTGGAAAAACTAAGGAAAGCCAAAGAGGAGGAGATCAATCTTTCTGACTTTTTGCCCGCCTCAGATGATGATTTAGATTCACTTTATCAGGAATTTGAAAAAGTCGTCTCCACTATCAAAAATCACCACTTAAGAACACTTTTAGAGCTTTTGCTTAAGGATTCCATTCTGATGGAGGAGTTTAAGAAAACTCCGGGTGGCAAGCAGTGGCATCATGCCTATGTGGGTGGACTTCTGGCACATACCCTGAAAGTAGTCCAGATCTGTGAAAAGGCGGCAGGCATGTATGAGTTGGTGAATCGGGATCTTTTGATCACCGGAGCATTAGTCCATGATATCGGCAAGATTTCTGCTTATTCGGCAAAAGGTTTTTTTGACTACACTGATGAGGGGAGACTGGTGGGACATATAGTTTCCGGAGATGAGTTGATCGATAAGAAGATTTGTGAAATTGAGGATTTTCCTTCAAATCTGGCTATTCAGCTTAAACATCTGATTCTTTCCCATCAGGGACGATTGGAGTTTGCCTCACCGGTGGTGCCCCAGACCCTTGAAGCTATCATCCTGCATTATGCTGACGAAATGGATGCCAAAGCGGATGCCTTCAGCCATATCATAAAAACACAGAAGTCCAAGGGGAAAAGATGGAGTGATTGGGTTAATCTCATAAACAGATATATCTATCTGGGGGAAGATGAGGAAAACGGATAACAGTTTGCAGTTATCAGTTTGCAGTCTGCAGTTTGCCGTTTTTGAGGACTTAAAAGGCGGGACTCAAAATATCAGTCAAATTTTAAGATTTGGGTCTTCTCCATTTTAGTTGGTGGAATTCTTGGTAACAGAAAAAGTCTTAAGGACTTAATGAAGTTGACATTTTAAGAACCTCACCCCCCGTCCTCTTCAGGGTGAATCCTTCAGGGTGAACCCCTCTCCATAAAATGTTGGAAATCCCGCCACAGGCGGGGGAGACAGGGGGAGAGGTAAAAAAAACAATCGAAGTTTTCTTTTTATTGCAAATATTCGTATGAATGCTTCGCATAAGTTTAAGCATTAGCAACTCTTTTGGAGAAGAACCTAAAATTTAAATGACACATTTCAAAACTCGGTTTGATATTTTTTACTTCAATCTTTTCTGAATTTGATTTTTGGAGGAGCAATGGGTTTTCTTGATTTAATTTCAAACGACATTGGTATAGATCTGGGCACGGCAAATACGCTGGTCTTCTTGCGGGGTCAAGGCATAGTGTTAGATGAGCCTTCAGTGGTGGCGATTGAGGTTTCTTCTAAAAAGGTGTTGGCGGTGGGGAAAGAAGCTAAGGAGATGGTGGGAAGAACCCCGGGAGAGATAATGGCGATTAGACCTTTGAAGGATGGCGTGATCGCTGATTTTGAGATAACCGAAAAACTTCTTTCCGACTTTATTCGTCGGGTGGTGAGGCACCGGTATTTGATGAAGCCCCGCATCGTGATCTCCGTCCCCTCCGGAATAACCGAGGTGGAAAAAAGAGCGGTGCGCGATTCGGCTGAAAATGCTGGAGCCAGGGAGGTGTTTTTGATTCAGGAGCCCATGGCTGCCGCCATCGGAGTGGGATTGCCGGTGCATCTGCCATCCGGGAGCATGGTCATAGATATTGGAGGGGGGACCTCCGAGATTGCGGTGATCGCCTTAGACGGCATAGTCAACAACGTCTCCATCCGCATTGGTGGGGATGAGATGGACGAAGGTATAATGCTTTATCTAAAGAAAAACTATAATCTCTTGATTGGAGAAAGAACTGCTGAGCAGATCAAAATAGAAATCGGCTCTGCCTATCCTCCGGAGGAGGAAGAGAGCATGGAGATAAAGGGAAGGGACTTGGTGGCAGGAATTCCCAAAACCATGAAGATCAGCTCAGTGCAGGTAAGAGAGGCTTTAAGTGAACCCATTGATGCCATAATAGAGGCGGTGAGACAGGCTCTAGAGGGAACCCCTCCGGAACTTTCTGCCGACATACTGGATAAGGGGATAGTGGTCACTGGAGGAGGAGCTTTGCTCAAGGGATGGGACAAGAGATTGCGAGAGGAGACCAATCTTCCCATAAATATAGCCGAAGATCCGCTCACCTGTGTGGTCAGAGGAACTGGTGAGGTGCTGGAAGATATGGCACAATTTTCAAAAGTGCTGGTCAAAAGTAAAAGAGATTAAAAAAAGTCAAAAACCTAAAGATTTTTAAGCAAAAGAGCGCAAGAAATGACTTTTAGCCAGCACCTAACTTAAGTTAGGTGCTGGCTTTTTACGAATGCGCAGCGCAGAAAATATTCACAAGCCGCGACGCGTCATTTCGTTGCTCTAATTTTAGAATGAAATCTTGCGTTTTTTTACCTCACCCCCTGTCCCCCTTTTCTCCATATCATGTCGAAGATCCCGCCAGAGGCGGGGGAGAGGGGTTCACCCTGCCCTTCGGTCCTGAGACCTCAGGGTCGAAGGAAAGGGATTTCCCTCGATCCTGCACTTCGTCCCCCGCCATAGGCGGGGTGTCGAAGGAAGATCTTCGGGATCGAAGGACACCCTGAAGAGGAAATAGGGGGAGAGGTCATAAGACGATATTAGATCATTACCAGCGTGGCTATTTGACAAAAAATCGTCTAAAAAAGGTTTAAACCTTTTTATGCCCTCCTGTGTCTATTTAAGTGAAAGAAAAAGACATGAAAGATGAGAAAGACTCAAGCCTGGTTGGGAGGTTCAAGAAAGGTGACGAAAAGGCTTTCAACCAACTGGTTCTTCGTTATCAGAAAAAAATTTACGATTTCATATACAGGATGATCAGAAACCATCAGGATGCGGCAGATCTCTCCATGGAGGCTTTCGTGAGGGCATACAAAAACTTGAAGAGTTTTGAGGAAAGATCAAGCTTCTACGTTTGGCTGACAAGGATTGCAGTCAATTTATGCATTAACTTCTCAAAAAGGGAGAAATTTAGATCTTTTCTTTCCATTTTTGATCTACCAGAAAAGCCAACGGCCATCAGTTCACCCATAGAGAAGATAGAGGAAGAGGAGTTAAAGCTTGCCATTGACCGTGCCATCAAAAGTCTGCCTAAAAGACAGCGAATCAGTTTTATCTTAAAATTCTACCAGGGTTTGACGCATCAAGAAATCGCCGAGATCATGGAAATATCGGAGGGAGCGGCAAAGGCAAATTATTTTCAGGCAATTCAGAAACTACAGAATCTGTTGGCACAATATCGCTGAAAGGTCATAGAAAAGTTATGAAATGTAACGAGGTAAAACTTCTTTTAGTGGAATATTATGAGAACTCTCTCGATCTGGATGATAGGAGTAGGGTTAAACAACATCTGTCTGGATGTGAAAGTTGCAGATTCAGGCTGAAGCAAATTGAGCAACTCCATCAATTGCTGGCAAAAGAAAACGTTCCTTCGCCAGAGGAAAGCTTCTGGACCAACTTTTTGCCGGAGGTTAGATCAAGAATAAAAGACAAAAAGAAGCCAAGAGGGATACTAATTCCCAAAACCCGATTGGCGTTTGGGCTTTTGTCCGTTGTGGCGGTGGTGATAATCAGCTTAATTCTTTTTACCACGGACAGGAGGAATATGGTGGAGCATCGGACTGAGCCGATGGTGGAAACTATCCTCTCTGTTTCTGATCCTTCCTCCTATACTGAACAACTGGCAGAGATGCTCTCCGCCCAAGGCGAACTTCCCCTAAATGTATTTCTGTCCAACGGTGAGACACAGGATTTGGAGTTGACTGAAAAGATACTGGAGCAGGACCTTTTGAGCCAGAAAAGCTTAAATTCGATTTTGATTGAATTAAGCTCAGAGGAATTGAAACAGCTTGAAGAGAGCATAAAGACTCTTGTGGTTGGAGATATTTTATAGATGTTAGATTTGTCTTTTTGTCGGATATAAAGAAGCGAACCCGCTTTTATTTCAAAATAGGAGTAATCGCCATGATGAGATTGAAAAAAACATTAGTTTTGATATGGCTGTGTTCAGTTCTTGTATCTGTGGAGGGCATCTTTGCTCAGGGTCCTCCTCCGTTTGATCGACCCGGACATTGGAAACAGAGGGAAAGGATCAGAGAAAACATCGAGACCCTCCGCATGTGGAAGCTTCTGGAGGTTCTGGACCTTACCTCGGAACAGTCGACGCAATTTCTGCCAGCTTTGAAGGATTTCCAGGATGCCAAAAGGAGATTCGAAGACAAAAGGAGAGAACTTTTAAAGGAACTGGAGGTGACGTTAGAGTCTGAGAAGGGTGAGAAGAAGCTGAAGGAAGCGCTGGTAGGTTTGGAAAATGCAAGGAGGGAATTTCAAACGGAACTGGCGGAGTTTATAGAAAAGAGGAAAGCTACGCTCACCTTAAAACAGCAGGCTATATTATATCTTTTCGAGGAGAAATTCGAAAGGAAGCTGAGGGAAACCATCCAGCACATCAGAGGCAAAGGTCAACATTGAAGAGAATAGAACCATGAGGGTTTGGGTTTAAATTTGAATTGGACTGAAGATAAGTGAAACGATTAACTCATAAAGGAGGTGAGAAGTTATGAAAAAGAGGTCATTCCTTTTAGTAACGGTTTTGATGGGAGCTTTGGTATTGACCTTCTCCTTGGTTTATGCTCAACCCCCTTGTCTCCCCCTTCAGGATATGGCAGATGAATTGGGGTTAACTGACGAGCAGATCGGGAGCATGCGGGATGTTCAATACAATTTCCAAAAAACTCAGATTGGACTGAAGGCGGATTTGAAGACATCTCGATTGGAGCTCCGGCATCTTATGATGCAGGAAAATCCTAACCGGAAGGAGATTGCCAAGCTGGTGGACCGAGTCGCAGAAGCCCACAAAAAGCTTTTGAAGCATAATGTTGATAGAAAGCTGGCGATGAAAGGGATTCTGACTCAGGAGCAATTTGAAAAGTTTATGAAGGTGAGAGGCGAACGAGGCAAAAAAAGGATGGGAATGGGACAAAAATTCCGCCAACATCATCCACCAGAATTTCCTCCTCACGGAAATGGTCCAGGGTTCTGAAGTAAATTCGAGCTTGTCTCCAATCAAATGAAAGCCCGGAGTCATTCTTTCCTCCGGGCTTTTTGTAATGACCAAATACATATCGGAGATACTCTCCCTGTTGGGGCAGGGGTTGCACCCTTCAGGGCGAGCCTTTCCTTCGACAGTGAGTCTCAGGACGAAGTGCAGGACGAGCCCCTACCCCTTTTCTACGGTCACGGAGACCCGTCTGGGAGACGACCGCCCCCAGACGGGCCTGTATGGGCGTCGGGGGCGGACAGAGGTACAATCCCTGTCCAAACTGTGGAAATGCTTCGCATCTGTCTCTAATACTCTTAAGTAGCTTAATCATACCGCATCAGCGCACGCAAACAAACGGGGTTTTTTATTGACAATTTACAAAAAATCTTTATCCTTTGATTTACTCATGCTTCAAGAATTGATCTTGATATCCATATTCGGCGGGTTGGTTGCTCTGGATAAAACCGAGGCATGTCAGACCATGTTCTCCCAACCTCTTTTGATCGGACCTGTTGTCGGTTTTCTGCTCAACGATCTTCCCGGTGGACTCATGATCGGAGTTTTGTTTCAACTGGCTTATCTGTGGGTTATGCCCATCGGGACTGTTACCTTTCCGGATCCAGCAGTGGGGACGGTGGTGGGTTCATATGGTTTTGTTATTTTAAACCGATCTTATCCCAACAATCCTAATCTTATTCTACTTCTGATCCTTCTTTTCATCATCCCTTTTACTCTCTTTGCCGGCTGGAGCCTGATAAAGCAGAGACAGCTTAACTCTAAGCTTCTGAGAAAAGCTGATCTTTATGCAGAAGGAGTCAAAATTATAAGATTTGGCTATCTTTTCTTTTGGGGACTTTCAGGTTCTTTTATTCGAGGATTGGTTATCACCGGATCAGGCATGCTTTGCATTTTGATTTTGCTCAAACCCTCAGTCAAACTTTTAGGATTCGTTTCGGAGCCCTATCTTCAGAACATAGAGCTCCCCATCTGGGGATTGGGAATTGGCATAATGATTTATCTTTTCGGGAAAAAGAAAAATCTTTTGTGGTGCTTCTGGGGAGTATGCCTGGGGATCATTTTTCTTTTGTTTTAGAACGAGTCATCATAATTGTCATATGCGAAAAATCTCAAGATTTGATCTTTTCCGTTTGTATCTGAGAAGCTTTTTTATTCAGACCGGATGGACTTATGAGAGGCTGATCTCCTTCGGCTTTGTCTGGATACTGATCCCTCTGGTAAAGAAGCTATGTTCGTCGGTGCAGGAGCAAAGAGATTTTCTGAAACGACACCTGACAAGTTTCAACGCCAATCCATATCTTGCCAGTTATGCTTTGGGAGCGGTGACAAAATTAGAGGAGAACAAAACGCCACCAGAACAGATCAAAAGATTCAAAGATTTGTTGCAGGGTCCTCTGGGAGCTTTAGGAGATAACTTAATCTGGCAAAACTTAAGACCAGCCTTATTGATCCTGGGGCTGACTTTAACCCACTGGTTCGGTATTTATGGTGCCTTGAGCTTCTGGCTGATTTTCAATCTTCATCAGGTCTATCTGCGAGCACGAGGCATTACGAAAGGATATGCTTTGGGCTTTGGGGTATCTTCTGATCT
Source organism: uncultured Ignavibacteria bacterium (assembly GCA_964403165.1). Taxonomy (GTDB): domain Bacteria; phylum Zixibacteria; class MSB-5A5; order MSB-5A5; family SM1-73; genus SM23-73-3. The sequence goes on along the minus strand of CAYOFL010000094.1, from coordinate 2,117 downwards.
GAGTAAAGGGTATCTGCAGAATATGACCAAATGGAGCGGCCGAATGGGATCTATCTTCTTGGGATTTCTCTTAGTCTCTAAACTGAACAAGCTGGGGATACAGCCACTTCAACCGGACAAGGCAATTCTTTTCTCATTATTCATACTCCTCTCCTTTCTGGCATTTAAAAGAAACATAAATCCCGGTTATATCTTACTTTTCCTCCTCGCCTCTTTTTTGGTGATAAAAGCAGCATTTGGCTTGATTTAGTGTATCTCTTGCATTTCGTCTTAAAGGTAGAGCTTCCGGAGGGCTAAAAGATTGTGATTAACCAAAAGGGTTCTGTGACTATCATTAAATGAATTGGCGGTTTAGTCGATATTGAATGTGTATAACAAGCTTGTAAGGGAAATTTGCCTTGAATGGTCAAAGGTCGTTTGACTCAACTGAGATTAGACGGATGGAGCGGATGATAAGCAAAATTATTAAAACGGGGACAATTCATAGAGCAAAACTTTTTAAGCTCAGCTTGGTAGCTGTTGCCCTTTTCTTTTTTAGTTGTGCGGAGATGCCAGTTGTCCGGGAGGAGGTCCTCTATCCCCAGATTAAGCAACCAGCAGTTACAATTAAACTCCTTAAAACAAAAAACCCCCTGACCATAAGTTCCAACGGATCATTCATAATCAGATGTTTTCCCTATGAAGGTGAACCATCCATCTACTATGCCTCAGCAGAAATGCTGGTGAAACTTTCTGATGGTAGCATAACCTTAGGCGAGAAAACTCAGGGAGAGTTGGAAACCAACCTGTATAAGGTTTCATTTTCTTCACAAGAAGACAACTCCTGGATCTATTTGAATGGCAGGCCATATCGGGGTTTGTTGGAGATAACCACAAGTAAAAATCCAGGATCGCTTCTGGTTTTGAATCTGATTTTTGTGGAGGACTATCTAAAAGGGGTGGTCCCAGCGGAGATCGGAGAATTAAATCAGCAGGAGTTGGAGGCATTGAAAGCTCAAGCCATTGCCGCTCGAACCTACTCCCTCTCCTGTCTGGGTCAATATGCGGATGAGGGATATGATCTGGAGGCAACGGTGGCTGACCAGATTTATAAAGGCGTTAAAGGGGAGGATCCTTTGGTGAATCAGGCTGTCAAGCTTACCCAGGGAGAGGTGTTAACTCATAAAGGAAAGTTGATTTGCGCTTATTATCACGCCAATTCCGGGGGAAAAACAGAATATGTAGAAAAGGTATGGGACAAACCAAAAGAGAGTTACCTAATTTCGATCGACGATGAGGATTTCTGCTCCTGGTCAAAAAATTACAACTGGGAGGAAAGCTGGTCAAAAGAAACTTTGGAGACAAACGTCAAGAAATTCTTTAATACTGTGGTAACCTTCTCGGCTGGGGAGTTTGGAAATTTGCTCAACTTGCAGATAAGAAAGAGATCTCCCTCGGGGAGAGTGGAAATGCTGGATGTGATGACCGAGAGGGGAAGTTATCAGATCCACGGAGATAAGATCAGGTGGGCATTGAAAAAAGGAAGCAATCACAATTCGATTTTGCCCAGCACCTTCTTTGATCTGGAAATACAAAGGGACAAAAACAACTCCATTAAGCGGGTCATCGCCCGGGGTCGGGGAAACGGTCATGGAGTGGGGATGTGTCAGATCGGTGCCATCGGCATGGCGCGAAAAGGATATTCCTACCAAGATATTTTAATGCATTACTATCCCGGCGTGAAGATCATCAAACGCTATTGAAACACCAAACCGGGAGCGCAAAAACTTGTTCGCAGGATCCTCCGCCTTTGGCGCGGGGCTTTTGCGAATTTCCCTGTATTGCGGCAGTCCGGATGAATCCGACCCTACAGATTTCACTACGAATTTTGCATTACCTCGCAATTACTAAGGGGAGCATATAATTGTTTACATCCCCCCTTTAGAAAAGGGGGGAAGGGGGGATTCGTATGAATGCATACGCATTTGAAACTTGAAAAATCCCCCTAAATCCCCCTTTACTAAAGGGGGATGCGTATGCATTCATACGAATTTCAAGTCAAGCCAAAAACAGGTGTAGGAGAAAAAATCAATGCGAAGCATTCATACGAATAATAAAATGTAAACTGTTTCCTGCTC
>CAYOFL010000093.1:0-12425 GCA_964403165.1 uncultured Ignavibacteria bacterium | reverse complement strand
GGTTCTGGAATTTTACTCCTAACACACACGTCACTTGAATGTTTCCCTGAATCTCAAAAAGAAGGGTTTTCACAAATCCGCTCAAATTCACTGGCTTACAGCAACCAATTTTTCTTGATACATCACCGACCTGTTTTTGCCTGTGCTTTTGGCTTTAAGAAGAGCCATGTCGGCGCAATAGATCAAACGATCCACCGAGCGGGCATCATAGGGATAGATAGCCCCGCCCAAGCTGACAGTGATGTTGTGCTCGTGTCCTACGGATCCTGCGGACTTTAAATGTTCATCCTTGAATGGGAAATTCATGATGTTTTTGCGGAGCCTTTCTGTGAACTTCAAACATTCTTCCTGATCGGACTCCGGCATGATCACACAGAACTCCTCTCCCCCGTATCGGGAGACCACATCAATCGATCTGACCGTGCGGATGAGAAGCTCACCCAATTGCTTGAGTAGCTGATCCCCTGCCTGATGTCCATAGGTGTCGTTGTAGATTTTGAAATCATCGATGTCGAAGATGACTAAAGCCAATTTTCTGCCAAATCTTTTTGCTCGGAACACCTCCTCGGTCAGTCGTTTATAAAAATAGCGATAGTTATAAAGCCCGGTGATGCTGTCGGTGTAAGAGAGCTCTTCGATACTTTTGAATCGTTTGATATTCTTGTAAGTGATAACAGCCATGTTGACCAGAATCGACAAAATATCTGAGTCTATCTGCCGATATTTGGCGCCATCCGTCTTTTCACCCAGAAAGATTACGCCGAAGCTGTCACGGTCAAACGAAAGCTTAGCTCCGATCTGAAAGCCAGAATCCAGCAGAACCTTAAGAAGTTTCTCCTCACGAGAGATCTTTTGCATGGCATAAAGGCGCCAGATCTGCTTCTCATTTTTGATCCAGTTATGCAGAGCTTTCCCTTTTTCTATTTTTAGCTCGGAGATGCTTTCTTTTCCGAATAGATTGGAGGTGTGGGCGCCATAAAAAGTTTTTCCCACCACGTCTCCTTTCCCTTTTTGAGGTGACATCAAAAACACAGATTTTGCTCCCAGATGATCTTGCACCATCCGGGCTAACAAGGAAAAGACACCTTCTTCCTCCATAACAGAATAAATGTTTTTGACTACCCCTAAAACTGCATTCAGATCGAAGATTTTTCTCTTAAGATCACTGTTTAGAACCGATAATTCAGTTCTGATGAGCTTAGAATTTGTGTTAGATTTACTTTCAAGTTCTTCAAGCTTGCTCGAAAGATCCTCTTTTTCTAAACTTAGTGCGATCTGATTGAGCACAGATAAGGGGAATTTCTCGTCTAAGGGGTGTTCAACATTATGCAGGTTTTCAGCAGAAGGTTTATGGCCGGACAACATAACAAATCCCCACAGATCTGATTCGGTTGCCAGAGGGATAAGACGGTCAAACCGGTATTGTTTTTGCAAGGATCGAAACGAGGAGGGAACCTTAACTGATTGAATAAATTCAAGATCTTTCAATTCTTCTGCAGATTTCAAAAGAGAAATAAATTCAGTGCTGGATTTAATGGTCATTTTGCTTCGTTGGGGTAAAGTTACATTGTTGGCTACCAGTACCTGATAGACGTTTCTTTTTTTCACAAAAAGTAAAAATTTATCCGATTTGAAATATTCTCTAAACAAATGGACAAGTATAGGCGTGATTTCAGGTAATTTTTCGCGAACAAATGGATTTTTGGAAAACTCCACGCTCAGCTCAGACAGTCTGTTAAGCTTTTGGCTATCTTGTTTTTGCGCTTCAACCAATAGTTGATAGTTTTGCTGTAGCTTGGAAAAATTCAACAGAAACCATCCTACCAGGAGCAGTATGAACAAGAAAGCGGAGGCGAGTTTAAGGTAAATGGGAAAATCAATTAACAGGAGGATACCAAACAAAGCCAAAAGAAAAAGAACTTCAGCTACAAATAAGAAATGCTCTTTTCCAAATGTGATAAGTTTAGCCATCAGGATAACCTCAAATGAGCTGAAATTAAAGAGTCCCCAAAGAAGTAATAGGCTTTAATTTATTATCGGCTTGGTGGGGGATATATTGATAAAGAAGGGGCGGGTGAAATGCGAGGTCGCTTGTATGCCGTTGGTGTTCCCCAGACGGGCAGGCGGACGCCCCCGTCTGGGCGTCCGTGCGTGGCTGGCAGGCTTCGCCAACGGGGAAAAAATAACATCCGCCTGAAGCAGGAACCTCCCCTAAAGTCCCTCCTTAAGAAGGGGGGGATTTTGTTTCCCTCTCCTTTTTAAGGAGATTCATATGAATGCTTCGCATCGTCAAGATGCCTCGCAGGGTTAGGGTGAGGTTAGAAAAAACCACCCATTGTTTCCCGTTGATCTTCCCCAGACGGGCAGGCGGACGCCCCCGTCTGGGCGTCCGTGCATGGCTGGCAGGCTTCACCAAGGGCAAATAAACGGCAGGTGAAGAACACCCGTCTGGAGCAAGGAGGGAGCTTTAAGGACTGTTGAAAGAATCTTTGCACAAAAAGTGGGAAAGCTTCAACTTTTCTCGGGGCTAAATATCAATGAATCTAATCAAAATCACAGACTTTTGGAGCAGCTTCAAAATTTAAATAAGAGATATCTAAAGAAATTCAAAACCAGATTCGATATTAATATCAGAAAATTGAGCGGAGCCGGATTTTTTCCTTGACAAAAATAGTGAAAGCTATATTTTAAATTTATTACATGGTGGTAATCATTAAAATGAAATTAACCTAGAAAAGCAGGAGGTGGGAGAAATGTTCTCTGAGTCAAAATTCTCAGACTTGACGGAATCTTTAGCCTCCGGGTTCTTTGCAGACGACGTAATAATGGCTTTGGCTCGTTACGCAAAGACTCAAACGGTGACTGAAAAGGATGAGCTTGCTCTTAAGCAAGCTGTCATTTTTCTTGAAGCAGTGTTGGAGGGACACGACTGGATGGACAACCCACAGGTGAGCAGAAACTCGATGGAGTCGGCGAAGGCCTTTAGCCGAGCAGTGAGAGCAACGACACCCAGCCTTTCCTCAAAGCTCTTCGTAGAGTACATAAAAGACCTCCTGAATGTGGCCAGGCAGCTTTTTAGTGAGAGAACCGCAGATCCGACTAAGGCAGATAGATTGCGCCAGTTTTTCGGAAACTACGGCCGTGCCGAACTGGTCAGGACGGAGAACATTCTGGAGGATACCGGACTTGAGACTTTCCGGTAAGGCAATCCTTCATGCAAGATACCATTGCTCATCGAACGATTGAGTACGCTAAGCAGCGGTGCCAAGCCCTGTCTGCTGAAATCGAAAATCTCCAGGACAAGACTTACCCCTCCGCCTCACCCAAAACGTTCCTGAGCTTCATCAAAAGGGCAAACGAAGTCATCAAAGATTACCTGGATACTATCGAAAGCAACCCCGATTTGCTGGACCCATTGACCCCTGAGGAGTTGGAACTGACGGTGAAGAGATACTGCAAGCTTCTCCCCTATCTGTGCTATCTCTTAGAGTACATAGAAGGTTCGGAAGTGCACAGTACACCGGCGGCACTTATTCGTCCACTTAGGCGGCTTTTGCGACGATACTTGCCTAAATCCGACATACTATTTCGCTGTTATCCGCAGCTTAACTACTCATTTCTACCATTGGCAAGGCAGTTGCGGGAGGTCTTCAAGGCGGACGTTTTCCAACCCTGCCTTCAAACCCTTCCCGACTTCTTCGCAGTGATTTCCTTTCCAAAGGTGGAATCCAAGAATGCTCTGCTTCATTGCATGGTCGGACACGAAATCGGGCACGGTCTTTATCAACACAAGAAGCTTCAAGATAAACTTCTGCCCGTGCAGATCGACAAGGAAGCATTGGAATCTCTCGCCAGCAGGATTGTTAGCACGGAATCGGACGGAAACAACAGTTCAGGTGAGCAGCATCCGACCCAAACTGAGGCGGACAGATTTCTTAGCGCGAAGGAATGGCTCACTGCGTCGCTGAACAAGGTGTTAGGCAATTGGGTAGAAGAGCTCGCAGCCGATGCTTTCGGGATCCACATTTTCGGCCCGGCTTACTTTTTTGCTTTTATCAACTTTGTGGCGACGGTCACCCTCCTCAGATCGTCCAGGGACTCGCACCCTGCTCCGAACATACGAATGAGGCTGATGTGGGATCTGCTCACCCCCAAAGACGATAAGACTGGACAATCCATCGGATTTGACCGAGCTTTCGACAAAACCTTGGTGAACTTCGCGGAAAAGTGGATGCAGGCCGCGAGCTTAGGTGAGCCTGCCTCGGGCGCGATCCATCAGATCGCTGAAAAAAGCATAACTACCAGCGTTGTCGGCAGAATATGCTCTGAAGTGTCTAACGCAATCGGGGAGTCGCGATACAGCGTCAAGAAGTACGAGGAAGATATGCCTGTGCTGGGGGATCTCATCAAGAACGTGATCCCGCCGAATGAAGTAGTGGTGGACTTTGAGAAACAAAAGACGAGAAATAGTGACGTAGTTTCAATATTGAACGCAGGGTGGAACGTCTATCTCTCAGAGATGCAGGAATTTGCAAAGAATTTGAAACTTGCATACGAAACTAACAAGCTCAAATGTGATGAGAGACTAAACAAGGTTTTGCTTAAAGCAGTGGAGCTGAATGAAATCAAGACAAGATGGGATGAGATAGGGAATGATTAAAACTGCAGATTCGTTGGCAGATTTGATGTTCGCCAAAGAAAAACCCACCCGTGAGCGACTCGTCGTCACCCCGATCTTGAACTGGAAAGGTCAGGTGAAGAAGGGAAGTGGGTCCGTTGATTTGAGGCTCGGATGCTCTTTCAGGATACCTAAAAGGTCACAGTTGACTGATTTTGATCCATTATTGGAAAGTAGCTATGAGAGGGAATCTGTGAAGACTCTAAATGAAAAAGATGGGAAACCACGGAGCCGCCAGAGTGACCTATATATAGGAATTGGAGGTTCTCTTGTTCTGCACCCCAGGCAGTTTGTCTTGGGGAATACTTTAGAATGGATACATCTTCCCTCTGATTTGGCAGCCTATGTAGTGGGCAGATCGTCTTGGGGAAGAGAAGGGTTGGTTATCGCGACTGCGACTGGTGTCCACCCGGGATACTCAGGGATTCTTACCCTGGAGTTGACAAACTTGGGGGAGATCCCATTGAAGTTGTACCCTGGGATTGCTATTGCTCAGCTGTTTGTCCATACAGTAGATGCACCTCGCAGTGGAGCAACCGAGCACTCGATCTTTCTGGGCTCCACCGAGGCAGAAGGTGGCAATCCGATTTCCGAAGAAGACCTATTCAAGATAAGTCACTTCAGGGACTCCGAAACACAGAACAAAAATCCTTCCCTGTAGTTGCAGTTTCTACTCCTGTCCCTCCAGGCAGCAGATTGATGGGTGGCAGTTGGTCAACTGTTCGCAGTTTCATTAGTGTGGTCTAGGTGAGTGGGTAAGACCCTGGGGCGTCTGGCGGGCTATCGCACTTGTTATCTTCCGCGGAGGTCGTCCAATTGTTGGACGACGAGAGAAAGGAACACCACGCCCGCAGTCTCCGCTCGCAGCCTTCTTGAGCCCAGGCTTATGGAAATAGCTCCCTGTGCGTTGGCTTTGGAAAGCTCCTCTTCGGTGAATCCGGCTTCGGGACCGACTATGAGAAGGATGTTTTTTACTTTCGTTTTTAGCTGTTTACATTCTTTTATGCTTTTTGAGTCTTTATCCAAGTTGGCGATCAAACAAAGATCAAAACTCTTGACTTTTGGAAGCAGTTGTTCAAACTTGATTATATCTTGTATTTCCGGCAGAACTGTTCTAAGAGATTGTTTCATGCTGGCAATTGCCAGTCTTCTCCACCTATCAATCTTCTTTTTCTCCCTTGAAATTCCGCTGACTTTGATCAAGCCTCTTTCAGTCAGGATAGGAATGATGGTGCTGACCCCTATCTCGGTTGCCTTCTCGATCAAGAAATCCATCCTCTCCTTTCGGCAGATTGCCTGAGCCAGGGTGAGATGGAAGTCAGGTTCATTTTCATTGCGGATGCGGGAAAGAATCTTTCCTTCCAGAAAGTCTCGGGAGACTTCTTCAATTCTGACCTTATATTTTGTGCCACAGCCATCCACAACGTCAATCACATCCCCGGAACCGTGGCGCAGGACTAAGAGGATGTGTTTTGCCTCTTCACCTTCAATCCGCAAAACCTCTTTGCCGATCTTTTCCGGACTTGCGTAAAAATTGGTAATCATCTTAAAAAAGCCTTTGGAGAACAGAAATTGGAGTGAAAAGCTTGTTTAGCTTTCAAGGACTTAAAAGATCAAGCTAAAGCTTGACACTCCAGAACTTTTGTCGTTTTTTCAAATTTGGAATTTCCTCGATTCCAATCTGGATCCTGTGGATAAATTTGTGTTGGTCACTAAAGCGGAGAAGAGCCAAATCCGTTCACTCCTTCAGGGCAAGCCCTCAGGACGAGTCCGTTGACAAATCAATACTGCCAACTGCCAACTGCCAACTGTTCACTGTTCACAACCCCAAAGTCTCTCTCAATTTATCAAAGAGACCTTTATCTCCTCTGGGTGGCTTCATGTTTTCCTTGGAAGCCAACTCCTTCAAAATTTTCTTCTCCTCTGAGGTTAAGCGGGTGGGAACCCACACCAATACTCTGATCAACTCATCTCCCCTTCCGTAGCCATGCAAGCGTGGAATTCCTCTTCCTTTTAATTTGAATATTTTTCCCGACTGAGTTCCGGGCGGAATTTTCAGATTCATTTTGCCGTCCAAAGTTGGAACTGTGATCTCATCCCCTAAGGCGGCCTGGGTAAAGCTTAAAAGCATTTCATGCACAATGTCATCCCCCCGTCTTTTGAAAGCTGGGTGCTCCTGTTCCTGGATAAGCACGATCACGTCTCCAGCAGGACCTCCCCGGGGTCCTGCATTTCCTACGCCGCGCAATTGAATGTAGTTTCCGCTGGTCACGCCGGGCGGGATATTTACGGAAATGGTGGAAGTTCCCTTCACCCTTCCGTCTCCGCCACACTCCGGGCAGGGTGTATCGATAACCATCCCTTCTCCGTTGCAATAGTCGCAGGTGGTGACGTTTACAAACTGTCCGAAGAGGGAACGAGATACCCGCCTTATTTGACCGGACCCCTCACATTTGGAGCATACCTTTTTGGAAGTGCCTTCAGCCGCACCAGTCCCATCGCATTCTGAGCATTTCTGTAGTTTTTTTAGCTTTATCTTCTTCTCTACTCCGGTGGCGATCTCCTCTAAAGTGAGCTTGAGATTTATTTGTAAATCCCGTCCCTTCTGATAGCCCCGACGGGTTCTGGTTGAGGTGGAGCCAAAGAAATTATCGAAAACGCTTCCGAAGCTTCCGAAATCTCGCATGAATGCACGTAAGGCATCCCCCAGATCGAACGAGGTGAAATCAAATCCCCCAAAGCCACCTGCACCAGAGAGGCCTGCATGTCCAAATTGATCGTAGGTTGATCTCTTCTGAGGGTCTTTCAGAACCTCGTAAGCTTCTGTAGCTTCCTTGAATTTCTCCTCTGCTTCTTTACTGCCGGGGTTTTTGTCGGGATGATACTTAAGTGCCAGTCTGCGATATGCCCTCTTTATATCATCATCCGTGGCATCCCGGCTTAGCCCCAGCACTTCATAATAATCCCGCTTAGCCATTTTTTCCTTTATCCTCGCTGTTTTCAAGCTTGTTCTGACACAGAAACGTGCGCAGGCTAAAGCCTGCGGCTACCAAACAACATGGTAGCCGCACCCTTCAGGGTGCGAGAGTGAATTATCCTTTGACAAAATCTTGACCACCAGGTCAAGTAGGCCGCACACTTATAAGCAAATCGGCTTATGGCTGAATAAGATCACAAATACCATAAGATTTTTGTTTCTTATTGAGAAATCTTTAACTCTATCGAATATATACGTCACCACTATAAGTGTCAACATCAAAAAAGCCAGATTGTTTATGTGAAATTTGGATTATCTGAATTATGGAGATAACTCGAAGGGTATGAAGCTGGTCGAACTGCCCCAGCAGATTTGCGGAAAACTTACGCGGTTTTACCAAACGAATTCCTGAAGCGAAACCGCCTATTCGGTCACCAGTGGTTGAGAATCAATAACTGACTTATACTTTATCTATGTAAAACCGCAAAAATGTTTTTAACTTTTTTCTTTTCTTAATACTATGGGCGTGTTTTGAACCAGAAAATGTAAGGAGTATCCAGAGAACCGCCGGAGACGTCCTTTGCATTAGTATCGATTGTCACAGTGTATGTCTCATTGCCAGCCAGAGCCGAATCCGGAGTAAAGTCCATCTGCCGCGGGTAACGCCAAGAAAAATCTCCAGTCACATCGTTCAGTTGGGAATCCACCATCTTGAAGGCTAAAATTACCGACTCTGCATCCATGTTGGTGCTAAAGAAAATCGATACCGTCGTATTTGGATCAACCCAGGTCTCTTTGTTCGTTGGTTTGGTAGATAATATCCTAACAGGCTCTGTGGTGAAATAAAATTGGTAAGGCTCAGGTAATCTTGCTCCATTAACGTCTGACGCGGTGGTGTCGATTGTCACAGTGTATTTTTCATTGCCAGCCAGAACCGAATGCGGACGAAAGTCAATCTGCCGCTGGTAACGCCAAGAAAAATCTCCAGTCACATCGTTCAGTTGGGAATCCACCATCTTGAAGGCTAAAATCACTGACTCGGCATCCATATGAGTGTTGAAGATGATCGATATCCAGGTATTTGGAGAAACCCAGGTTTCTTTGGGCGAAGGTCTCGTTGATAGTACATTTATGGGCTCAGTGGTGAAAGAAAATTGGTATGGCTCAGATAATTTTATTCCTCCAGTATCTGAAGCAGTGGTGTCAATCGTCACCTGATAGCGCGTATTGCTTGCAAACTGGTCTTTGGGTACGAAGCGTAATTCAGATATGCCACCCACGCCTTTTATTCTCCCGTCGTACCAGGAAAACTCGCCTTCTACCCCTGGCTCCACACGAAACGCGCTCTCTACACTTCCTGTGTTCATTTCTTTCCGAAAGGTAATTCTAATCCTTTCGCTTAGCCTTACCCCCTCCGATCCGTCGTATGGCGAAACCGACTGAATCAACTCGTGGATGGAGACAAGGTAGATATTATCCACAGATACAGTCGTCCCACCCGTTACCCAGATGGTTTTCGATGACTGATAATCCATGTATCCCCCGGCTTCCACTAAGATCGAGTAAGTGCCCGGAGGCAGTTCGGTGAGCTCGAAATAGCCGGCTGTATCGATTTTGGTTGAAGCAATTTCCAATCCCAGGTAAACGATAACCTTCGCTTCAGAATCAGGCGGGTACACAAATCCCACTATGGCTCCCATATCCGCCGAGGGATAATAGTTGTTGGTTATGGTCTTCTTGGAGCAATTGAAAATCACCAATGAAAGTATTGCCATGAAGATCAAAACTTTTTTCATCTCTGATTACCTCCAACTTTTGATTTTCAGCATATTGATCTCAGAAAACAACCATTCCTTCAATTATCTTCTCCCACTGAACGGTGGGTATTTGTCGGTCATACAGCTACAATAAGCTACAAGTCGGTTGACATATCGGTTATATCTGATCAAAAAATCAAACCAGCTCAAAGGAAAACGTCCAATTATTAATATAGCAAAATATGAGAGAATAGCAACAAAAAAAGCCACTATTGCATATGCCAGACAGAACAGTCCATGTGGAATGCCGATGTAGAGCCAACCCAGAAATATCCGAGCTAACACCAAAAGTCGTGATGGCTTCTCTGGATACTCCACACTGTAGTTGACCGGATAATTATACATGATCTCTCCTCCTTTTTACGAGAAAATTCGATAGGACTAAAATACCGGACGGGTAAACTGAAAGATAGCATTTGTAAGAAACTTTCTTTTGTTCATGTTTAAAAGTATTAGCACTCTAAGAGGACTTTTTGTAATATAACTTCTCACATGCGAAAAACAAGAGCAGTTACCCATTTTTTAAACCCTTATCGCTTTTGTGAAGGCTAAAATTTCGTCGTAGTTTAGCGCCAGCACCTAACTTAAGTTAGGTGCTGGCGTCCACTAAGCTCAAGGAAGTTGGTTTAATAAGCTAAAATGTAAATTCAATTGGCGGACTTTTGAATCGGCTTGCGTATGTTATTTTTTCCTTTTCGACAGTAAATCATCTCCTCGCAAAATCAAACTGATGATGTTTTTCATCCTCAGAAGCGCCAGAAATTTCAAAGAGCCTTTGGGGAGATTAAGCTTAAAAAATCTTACCGGCCATTTGAGTTCGTCTTTGTCGCAGATTGTGGAGATTTTCAGTGCTCGGACAGATGAATTGGCACCTGCAGGTTCTTTTGGTTGATCCAGTTGAGCCGATTCTCCTTTTTTCATCTGTTGGTCAATTGCCTGAATGATGCTTTGGGCTTGGTTTATCCTCTTTTCGATCTCCTTGAATTTTCTTAATTTAATCAGTCCATGTTTGTGTTTGACTTGATTAAGCCTTAAGGCACTCTGGTAGGTGCTTTCCACGATTTGATCTCTGTTCATCCATGTGGTTTCATAGTTAAGCATCTGTTTCCAGCTTGGCGCAAGTAGCGCCTTTCTGTGTTCCTCCAGACTATGATAGAACAGCTTGTAGCCAAAATCTTTTGGGTTCTCAAAAACTCTGCTCCCTGGATCCAAAAAAGGAGCCAGAGGAGAAATATAAGGGAAAAGTTTTTTGCTTTTTCCATATCTTTGCAGGAGATGATCGATATAATCCACAGTCTCCAGCACGGATTTTGTATCCTGACCGGGCAACCCGATCATGAAAAAGAGATCAAACTTGTGGCAACCTAACTTGAGAATTTTTTCAATCATCTGCTCCATTTTCGGATTATCATAGGGTCGACCGAAAACTGCTCTTATCTTTGGATCATGCGTCTCGGGAGAAAGCTGAATATTTAGATGGGGAATGGAGGCGGTGATAATATCTAGATGATCTGAAGAAGGGATATCAAAAAATTCTAAGACCACATGATTGTCCAGTTTTTGCTTTCTGAGCAACTCCAAAAGTTTATGTGCATACTCTTCACCAGGTTGAAATATGTCTCCCAGGATGAAAATAGGACCTTTGAAATAATGGGCGATTAAAGAAAGATCATCTGCCACCAGCTCTGCATCCCGGTAGGCTGGCTTTTGGCGATCACAGAACTCTTTGTAACTTTCCTGTGAGCCTCCACAGGTCCCACAATGATAACTACAGCCCCGACAGGTGAAGACTGCGGTGATGGGATATTCCTGCCAGCCATAAAAAGGAACGGGTCCGGAAAGATCTTTGTGTCTTATCACCGATTTTATGATATGGGAATAATCCAAAGGATACTGGTTTAAGTCTTCAGGAACCCAGGTGGTTTGATTGATCTTTATCTCGCCATTTTCCTTATAGGTTAAATTGGGAATGTCGTCTAACCCCTTTTTGTTTTGAAGCGCAGACAACAATAGCAGAAGAGGCACCTCAGTGGAGTCGCCTCGTAGAACAAAATCCACCGGAGCATAGGATATCAGCTCCTGATGAAAATAGGTGGCGGACAGTCCTCCGAAGATCACCGGAGTCTGGGGATGAAATTTTTTGACTATTTTAGCCAATTCCAGACTTCCCTGAGCATGAGGAAGCCAATGCAGGTCTATGCCAAAGGCTGAAGCCTTCAGCCTCTTTATCTCTTTTTCTGCATCATAATGAGGATCAGATAGCATCTTATAGGCTACGTTTATGATCCGCACGTTAAACCCGTGTCTGGTCAGATATTCAGACAGGCTGACAAAGCCTAAAGGATACATGTCAAAGACGGGAGTGGAGGGGATCACGTCGCTAATCGGTCCCCACATTATGGAGCGCTTCCGAAAATCATATATGCTGGGGGGATGCAGGAGAATTAGATCAGTCATAAGAAACCAAAAAGGTAGAATATTGTCTTTCTGTCATTCTGACCCCGCCTTTGGCGGGGAATAATCTAAAAGAGGAGATGCTTCGCTTCGCTCAGCATGACAATGGGACGTGTCATTCTGAGTCCGAAGGACGAAGAATCTAAAAACCAGTTGAAAATCTCGCCAGAGGCGGGGATGCTTCTCCCGCCTTTGGCGAGATCAGCATGACAGGTGGGTGGGAGTGTCAGCTTCGCCCAGCATGACAATTACGCCGACAAGATGTATTCGTTTTGTCATTCTGAGCGTAGCGAAGAATCTAAAACCAGATGCTTCGCTTCGCTCAGCATGGCAATGGCACGTGTCATTCTGAGTCCGAAGGACGAAGAATCTCGAAGTTAGATTCTGCATACGCGTTGAGATTCTTCCCCGCCAGAGGCGGGGTCAGAATGACATGTGGGGTTGACGTTACATCCACTCTTCACTTAGATCTTTCCACTGCGGATTCATTGATTCAATT
>CAYOFL010000092.1:0-12506 GCA_964403165.1 uncultured Ignavibacteria bacterium | reverse complement strand
TGGAAAAGATAAGAACAATCCTTAAAGATGAAGAAAGATGCGAGTTCGTTCCCGTTACTATTCCAGAAGAATTAAGCATAGCGGAGACGGAGAGACTCCTTGCTACTATAGGAAAAGAAGGCATCCCCGTACGTAATGTTATTGTCAATCGTCTCCAGAAAGAGAAAAAGTGTATCTTTTGTTCCACGAGAAGAAAAGGGCAGAAGAGCTACCTTCGAGAAATCAATAAAAAATTCGCTCTTTATCATTTGGTGAAAGTACCTATCTTCTCAAATGAGGTACGTGGAAGAACAGGGCTATTAAGATTCGGTGGATTTCTGTCCGGGAACGGCAGCCGAACTTCACTGCCGCAGTCCACATGGAAGCGGGTAAAGGGCAAAGATAAATTCAAAGCGGGTATGTTGTCAAAACTCTTATATAAGAAATTACAGTTTATTATCTTTGGTGGAAAAGGCGGAGTGGGAAAGACCACGGTCTCTGCGGCTACTGCATTATCTGTTGCCAAACATAATCCTGGTAAGAAAATATTGGTTTTCTCCACTGACCCCGCTCATTCTCTGGCCGATAGTTTCGCCACCTCCATAGGAGACACAGTGACTCCTATAGGGACCGAAGGTAATCTCTACGCTTTAGAAATAGATGGAGCCAGATTATATCAGGATTTTAGAAAAGAATACAAGGCGAATATCGAGGATGCATTCAAAAAATGGCAGAGCAGCTATTTTGCCGGCGGCCTTACCGACGGCAGGAAATGGAAACTGGATTTTGATGAGAAGGTCATGGTTGAATTTGTCGATACTTACCCGCCGGGCTTGGAAGAAGTTTTAGCTTTAGAAAAGATCATGGGATTTATTAAAAACAAAGATTTCGATATATATCTTTTTGACACCGCGCCCACCGGGCACTTGCTTGAACTTTTAAAATTCCCGGAATCAATCAGGAAGTGGTTGAGGGTCACTTACAGGGCGATTCTGAAATATCATCGAGAAATTCCGGTTGAAAATATTGAGGTGATAGCCAAAAAGATATTGGCGTCTCAGGAGACGGTGCAGAAAATGCAATCGCTTCTTGCAGATCGCAAAAAAAGTGAATTTATCGCTGTAACTATCGCTGAGGCGATGGGTCTGCTTGAAACCGAAGATCTCCTCCTGAGTATGAGAGATCTTGGCATTCCCTCCGCTCATATTGTGGTTAATATGGTGATTCCGCCCACAGATTGCGATTTTTGCAGGTCAAAGAGAAACGAGCAAATTGGCTATATACAAGAGATAAATGCTAAAAAGGATTACAAAGGATACCAGACAGTAGAAGTACCGCTATATCCGCAGGAGATAAGAGGGATACAGGATTTAGCGGAACTATCCAACTTTTTGTATGGAACGCGGATTAACGCAGATGCTCGTGTAAAGTAACGTTGATAATCTGTGTCTATCCGCGTTTTTGATTTGCATATAAATGAGAACTCAATTAAATAAAAAATTTGAGGGTCTTCTCCTTCAGGATGAATCCAAAAGAGTTGCTAATGCATAAGCTTATGCCAAGCATTCATACGAATATTCGTATGAATCCTTCGGATTTGTAGCAACAAGAAAAACTTGCTGTTTTTTTACCTCTCCCCCTATCTCCCCCTCTCCATTTCATGGAGAGGGGGAACAAAGGGGGTGAGGTAGAAAAGGTCTTAGCTTTTCAGAAGATAATTCGTATGAATGCTCCGCATCGGTGAGACAATGCAATCCACAACGGTTATTGTTTGAAGTTCTTTTTTGTTTTTCCAGAAGAAGATAGGGGGGAGAATGATGAAAGATCGGGAACAAAGCTCTAAACAGGTTTTAGCTAAATTGGAGGATAAAGAAGAGTGGGAAGTGAAGATCTACGCTGATTTAAAGCGAATAAAGGATTACATATCTAAAACCAACCTCGAAACAAAAGAAGAGAGATTAGTCCAGGATGAGCTAAATAAAAAACTAAACGAATATAAACAAAAAAACTTCGAATGGATGAGGAAGCAGGCTCAGGATGCTAAATTGAATGAAATCCCTCGCAAAGAATCGAATCAGAAAAAGTCCGCAGAATCCACAGGAAAAGCTATGGTTCTTGATTCTATTTATTTGGTTCCTAAAGAAAAAAGAGAAGATTTCATCAGAGTGGTTAGGTTTCTTGAGGAGGATTATAAAGAAAAGGGATTAGAGTTTGAGTGCACCGGACCCGACCCACCCTATAGTTTTTTATCTGCAAAATGAAAGACCAGTAGGGGGTAAATGGTTTTATGACAACTAAAAAGAAAGAGATAAGAATAACAATCATCGTGGTGGTGTTAACTCTCTTCTTCCTTGCTTCCCATGATGTTCAGGAGTCTGTTCCGGAGAGCAATTTCTTGTACGAACAGCTTTTGGGGGTAGTAGACAGTCTTGAGCAAGAATTAGCTGCCTTTAAGGAGAGAGAGACTAAACTCTTGAGATATATTAGACATGAGCAGTATACTGCCACGGCTTATCTGCCCGTTGACCCCAGAGAAGGGAGATGTTCAGGTTTAACCGCAACGGGAGCTTTAGCCAAACCTTATTTTTCCGCTGCAGTGGATCCAACGGTAATTCCCCTCAATGCCTGGATTTGGATTGATGGCCTGGGATGGTGGAAGGCTCAGGACACTGGGAACGCAATAATAGGAAAGAAGATAGATTTATGTTTGTCCGAAAGAGAGGAGGCTATGGAATTTGGAGTGAGAAAGATGAGGATTAAAATATTGAAATAGAAAGCGCAAAGCTTTCAAGATTCGACTTTGACTCCACAGGAAGTTCTAAGAATAGTCTTGGAGGAGGCAATCCTCCAAACATCTTATTCAGGGTGACAAAAATAGACAGAGGCACAAAACAAATAATAGAGATGGGTATAGAAGAGGAAAGAACAAGTGAATTTACTCAGTCAAAGAAAATGGTAATTTTGAAGTAGGATTCCGAGTATTAATCGGTTTACAAAAAAGCCCTCTTGGTGACTTTCAAGGGGGCTTTTCAATTCAATTGACTGAATTTGTATTATTGATTGGCATCTTAATCTTTCTCACCTCCTTCCACCTTATTTTGGGATTGTTGTTTAGCCTGTGGTATAATGCCCAGATGTTATTATTCGATTGGGATTGGATCAGGGCATCTGCCCGCCTGAGGGTAATCTGATCTGTTATGCCATTCATCATCAAACGTTTCTTTACACCCTTCATCTTTCCAATCCAGATGGTCTCAGTCACATACGGATTTATCTGATTCACGAGAGCGTCGATGTTTCCATCTAACATGGGCTCACATGAAACACTGGTTCTGAATCCCTGATTGAAGACATGTCTCAAGCATTCCAGTCGCTCCGAGAAGTCTGGAGCATTAGGTTCCCAGAAGTTCAAGGTTTGGGTGTCAGTTGAGCCGACAGTAAACCTGAACAGTATGTTTTTCTTGTATTTACCAAAGGAGTCGCAGATTCTTTCTATACATGCTATGTGAGGTTTACTGGTGATCAAAACCTTATTGCCAGGAATTAGAAGATTCTCTAAGATCTTAATAGCCTCATCCAAATGGTCGGGATGTATGTCATGAGATGAAGGAAACATTACAGTTCCCGGGTAGTGGGGATGTTTTTTATCTACGTCCTTTTGCCTTACTTCCATATCTTTCCAGTCCGAAGGGGTCTTCCTTTTGAATCGTATAGCCATTTCTTTAGAGTAGCAGTATTTACAGTCATGTGCACACCCATTTACGAAGTTCACATTTGTTTCTGCCCACTGTCTTGTCCCAAAGTTTGTTTTTCTCCTCATCTCTTCTCCCTACTTTTTGGCGTTTGATTACAACTCTCGACTTGAAAAATGGGGACGTCAGTGTTTGATTTAGAACTTATAACATCTCTCATTTTGTTAGGGAGCTTTTCACCAGAGAAAAACTAATTCTAATTTGATCTCTTGAATGTGCCCCCAACATTAATGGTTAGAGTGAAAAGTCCAATCCCCCTGAAAGGTGCTCTTGCAACTTCTGCGCCAAGAGACTAAATCGTTGGCAATTTGATAGTTCCTGACGGGAGCGACATTTTTTCAGTAGGAAAATGTGGGATCCATCCAACTGAGTGTTGGAATTTCCTTGGTTCAACCTACCGATTCCGCCAGGAAGCACCAGATAACCTTTCAGGATTGAACAAAAGGCGAAACTTTGAAACAAGAAATGTGTATCCTCAGGGCAACAGTCATTCATTACTCAGCCCACATTCATCTCCATCCGCAAACACTTCATTTTCTCACTTGATTCAGGGAAAAAATGAATAAATATTTGCGTGTACCTAAATGAAGATATCATGATGCGAGCAATCCCTTTGACCATCTGGGAGGCAATTTGATAACATTCTGTACGATAGGGTTTATTATCTTCGTAATAGCTGTAGCTTACGCAGGGTCTTCCTCATACAGGAAGAGGTGATTACGTTGGGTCCTCGAAGCTAATTTTAGTTTACGAATTACTATTTTGCTTAAGGTTCTTTGAGGAATCGCTAATTCAGATTTTTTTCAGAAAAAGCTTGACACCGCCGATATAAAAAATAGATTATTGATAGACCTTAATCCACTTAGCGAAAGATTGCTGGGCAATCCCGTCGAAAGACTAGCTAAGTGGATTTCTTTTTGTGTAGTACTTCTTGTTGAACACGTCCCAGACCAGGGAGATTTTCGGCTCGATGATTTTGTAGTAGCTTATATCTCCGGTTTCAAAAGCTCTGTGAACGGCCCAGGCAACATAGACAACTACCTGCAAAGCCGAGTGAGAATAGTGCGGTTTAGTACGGGTGAAGATTTTTGCTTTGAAAGTTATGCCGAATTTGGCTAAGTATTCATTACGATAAAGATTGAGCATATCGGTGAAGTTTTTACCAACACTTAACCTGGTGTCCTTCCGAGAAACAACGATTTCAACACTCTCTTTTTTGTGTAGGTTGGACCTCAATAATAGTTCACACATCGAATTGTAAAATCTTTCTGGATCCCTCTTGAAGGCTCCCATAGCCTTGGCTTTTTCAGCCACTATAGCTTGAGCCTTGAAATCAAAATCCCTCATGCGATTTAAAAAGAATTTCTTAATCTCTATCTTGTCGCTGTGAGCATGAAAGATGTCCAGACAATACTCCAAAGTAAAAAGGTGAGCGAAATCGGGATTATTCAAGGCATCGTTTTTTGCTCTGGTAACCTCTCGGTGAATACCCAACGGATCATCGGTGAGAACGACTGCAATGGTTAAATATTTGGAAGTCTTGCCAGTCAATAAAAGGTCTTCACCGCGACTACTGATAATCTCTGGTCTTCCTGACTCGTCAAGAAAGATGTACATGCGTCATGGATAATACCCGGGCTTGGTTTTGTCAAATTATTTCTGGATAGTGTTGCGGAGGAAATTCTTCAACTGCACTCAGGACAACTGAGAAATAAAGACCGATATAACTCCAGGGTGAGCTTACTCTTCAATTCAATATCATCCAGACCAGTTCGAGGACATTTGATTATCCTAATTTTAACTCAATCTCAACTTATCCGCTGGTGAATATTTGCCATGAGCCCTTTTGACGTCTAATTCTACTAAATAAACATAAAGTTGGGTAGTTCTTGAGAGGACCTGCCTGAGAACTCTTATGAGCGGGCCAAATAGAAATCCTTGGAAACTAAATCTTACCGTGTTGTGATCCTTACAAATTGGTATCAAACTCTAACCAGGTTCCCCAGGGAATATTGACTGTGGTGCTTTTTGAGGTCGTTAATGTTGGCAAGATGAATATAATTCTGAGTTACCGAGATTGAAGTATGACCCATCAGATTTTGAAGGTACATTGGCTGAACTCCGCTCTTAATCCACCAAGTTGCTCCAGAATGCCTGATCAAATGAGGCGTGACGTATAGCCCTATTTTTCTACCATATTTTTTAATTTTATGCTCAAGTGTGCTTATTGCCAATGGACTGCCACTACTTGTGCAAAAGAAATAAGGAGAGTCAATCTTACTTCTGTATTTGATCAAATACTGGTGTAGATATTTTATTAGCTTTATGCCTATTGGGACAAAACGCTCTTTTCTTCCTTTCCCAAAGACTTTTATTGTTCCCTCTTTTAGGTTCACATCGTCAGTTTTGATATTGATTAGCTCGGACAACCTAATCAGAGTATCCCAAAATACATATATGATACAGAAGTCCCTGAGGCCGAAGAAGGTTTTCTTATTAGGCATTTTCAAAAGCTTTTCAATATCCTCAGGGGAGAGAACCGGTTTGATCTTCTTGTCGGCTTTAATGAATGATATTTTCTCCATTGGATTGCCATTATTTAAGAAGTCTTCCTCATGAAGGTAGTTGAAGAAGAGTTTAAGAGTCCTTATTCTGGAATTGATGGTATGATCAGAAACCTTTCCCTTTTGGGCCATAATGTAATCTTGGATAACGGACTTATCCACTTGAGAAAAATCTAACTTCCGTTGCTTTAAATACTCATAGAAGAGAGCCAAGATTTCTCCATAGGTTTCAATGGTTCTCTCAGCCAGATTTTTGATCTTACACTGATAGGTAAATTGAGTGATGAGCCCCCTGAACATATTATCTTTTTCGGCTGCCTGAATCAAAAAGTTTAGCCAATCCGTTGCCATTTTGACCTCTCTTTGCTATAAATGAAAAAGCCAACGCCCACATAAGGCGTTGGCACACAAAAAAATAAGTGCCGCCCCGCAGAATTGAACTGCGGACACACGGATTTTCAGTCCGTTGCTCTACCAACTGAGCTAGGGCGGCAATTCAGTCGTTATATACGTCCTCAAAAAGCAATACGATTGCCATACCCTCAAAACGCATTTGCCAATTTAATAGTATCGGCTTTTCTTGTCAACAGTTAATTTTTAAGCTATTTTTCCGATCAGGTCAGGATAATTGTGTAAAATCATTGATTGGGGGTTCACCCTGAATGGATTCACCATGAATGGGTTCACCATAAATGGGCGTATCCTGTCTACAGAATCCCGGCGGATTGGTTTTCATTAGGAACATAGAAGATCATTACATAAAGGATCCTCTCTGCACTTTTGTTGCAAGATATTGAGACTACTTAGCTCAGTTGGGCATGGGTTTCCCAGACGGGTCTCCGTGATTCCTCTTTTAAACTCCTCTTACATATTCCTTTGAGTAATCCAATTTTCTCAATCAAGTATATCCTGCTAAGTTAGGTTTGATCACCTCTTTTTTTGTCTAACAGGATTTACCCTTTTCTGTGACACCCTAATCAAAAAAATAAACAATATTTACATAAACGCGCAAAAACCACAAGTCCTTTTACTTTTCTCTTGACAAAACCTGATGTGTCTTTTATCTATATTTGTGAAATTGTTCACAAACCGGATTGATCGAATTTAGT
Source organism: uncultured Ignavibacteria bacterium (assembly GCA_964403165.1). Taxonomy (GTDB): domain Bacteria; phylum Zixibacteria; class MSB-5A5; order MSB-5A5; family SM1-73; genus SM23-73-3. The sequence goes on along the minus strand of CAYOFL010000092.1, from coordinate 5,102 downwards.
TGATTGTGGGAATCATCACCGGAAGGAACTGATTCGTGGGTAAGGTATCTGATTCTACCGTAAGTCGTCTTTCCATGTACTATCGTTCGCTTTTGGAATTTGAGCGGAAAGGAGATAAGATCATTTCGTCTAAAGATCTGGCTAAAACGGAAGAATTAACCCCGGCACAGGTGAGAAAGGATCTGTCATTTTTTGGAAGCTTTGGAACCAGAGGGTTGGGTTATCCGGTGAAGGAGTTGAAAGAAAGGATTGCCAAAATTCTGGGACTTAATCGAAGTTGGAATGTAGCTTTAGTGGGAGTGGGGAATGTGGGTTCCGCCTTAGTTTCATACAAGGAGTTCCAGAAACAGGGATTTAATATAAAGTTGCTTTTCGATAATGACTTAAGAAAAATCAACAAAAATCACAAGGGTGTTTTAGTCTCCGACGTCAAAGTCTTACCAGAGAAACTTAAGAAGAATAAGATTGAGATGGTAATCCTTGCTGTGCCTGCCCGTGCCGCTCAGGAAATTGCTGATCTGGTGGTCTCCGCTGGGGTGAAAAGCATCCTTAATTTCGCCCCGGTTCAGATAAAGGTGCCTCACGATGTGGTTCTGCGTTCGGTCAATATGGCTACGGAACTGGAGCATCTCTCCTTCTGTCTGGTAAACAAAGACGGCATGATAGAGTCTTAAAAAAGTTTCTGCCGATTCCTTTTGAAAATATGACATTTTTTGCTTGACAAATAAAGGGAGAGGTTTATATAGTATAAAGCCAAATGTAACTTAACACAAAGAGATATGTTGCGGGGAAAATTGTTAGATCAAAAATTTAAGCGAATATCGACCCTTTTATTTTTTATTTTTTTCTTGTGGGGATTGGTGGCGGCACAGGAGTTTGCCTGGTACTGCCGACCATATGGATCCATCAATTACCGGGGCGATGTGGCTCCAAATGGACTTAAAGTGACAGCCCTCATCAAAGGGGAAGAGTTTGCTTCCAGCGAGACGGAAAACGGGGAATATAGCCTGGCAATTCCTAAAGATGATCCGGCGACCGCTAAAAAAGAGGGATGGGCGGAGGGGGATATCATAACCATCAAGGTGGGCGGCTTTTCCGCCGTTCCCAGCTTCAAGGCTTTCTCTGGATCAAAGCAAATAAATCTCTACCTCCCCACCCTGGATGTCAAGCTGACCACCTGGGGCAAGATCAAGGCACTTTTCAAATGAAAAAGTGGACGAAACCTTAGTTTCTCTTGTGGTGCGTAAAGTTCTTTTAACTGAAACCAAAACTTTGGTTATTCGTAAATCTTAAATAGCTAACATCAAAAGGAGACACCATGAAACTGACCAGCCAGAAGATGGAAGGTGTGATGGTGCTGGAGCCTAGGGGTAAGATAATGGGTGGACCAGACGCTACTGTTTTGCATGACCAGCTTCATGAGTTCATAGACCAAAACGAGAAAAAGGTGGTTATCGACTTGGCCAAGGTGGATTGGATGAACAGTACCGGACTCGGAATTCTAATTTCAGGTTTGACCACCCTAAAAAACAATGGGGGTGAGCTAAAGTTAGCAAACGTGACCGAGAAAATCCAGAGCCTTCTGACCATAACCAAGCTCATCACCGTCTTTGAGTGTTTCGACTCCACAGAAGAAGCTGTGGCAAGCTTCAATAAATAGTAAATATAAAAGGGTTGCTACATATAATAGAGCGCGCCTTTTGAAACTACGGATGGATTTCATCAAAAAGGTAGGTTGGCAAACCTACCTTTTTTATTTTTAATCACATTTTTTGATTATATTGAAAGGTAATGATTTCCGGGTAGGAGAGCCATTATATGAACCGATCAGGCAAAGAATCTGCCAGACCACGTCGGGTTTCTAAAATCGTTCGAAAAGATAACTTAATCGAAATTCCCAGCACCTTGGATTATCTCCCCCAGGTGGATGAGTTTGTTGAAAAAAGACTACAAAAGCTTAGAATAAAAAAGGATCAGATAGCCGACATCGCCATCTCCGTCACCGAAGCCGTAACCAATGCGGTGGTGCATGGAAACAAAAATGATTTGAACAAAAAGGTAAAGATAAGTTTGAAGGTAAAATCTTCTTGTGTGGAGGTGACGGTGGAGGATGAAGGTGGTGGTTTTGATCCTGAGTCCATTCAGTCCCCAGTTGAGGAAAAAAATCTCCTGAAGGAGACGGGAAGAGGCGTCTTCATCTTAAAATCCCTGATGGATAAAGTTTATTTTTCCTCAAGATCCAACAAGGGAACCAAGGTGAAGATGGTTAAATTCCTTAAATAGAAGAACTTTTTGTGTCAAAGTGGGTTTGAGAGATTTTTGATTGCTTAAATCTTTTTTCCGAAACTACGGGACGGTCAAATGGTATAAAGGGATAAAGCTTTTCTTTAAATTTGACCAAACAAATCTTTAGTCTGAGAAAGACTATTGAGATACATATCGTTTACCACCGACTGAAGTTGACACATACCAAGCCTCATCCCCTATCTCCCCTTCAGGATGAGTCCGTCTCCAGGAATGGAGAGGGGGACTTTGGGTGTGGAAGATGCGACTGAAACCTTCAGAATGCATTGAGGTTGAGTTAATAAATTTTGTAACTTTTGGCGGATTTTCTTCTCTAATATAGAGTAAGCGTCCTTTGTAGCAACTTTGGGAGCGTTTAAGGTGAGTTTTCAGATTTTGGTGGCTTCAATTTATTTAGCTTGCGGAACTGTTCTGCTTTTTTTGGGCGGGGTGATCCTCCGGGAAGATCCGAAAAGCCAGGTCAATCGGATAACCAGCTTCATGCTTTTCTTTGCAGGACTGGCACCTCTTTTGGCTTCGCTGGGGACATTCATAAGCCCTGCCGGAGAGGTCGACTCCTTAGCCCGCTCCCCCTTTACCCGCAATATATTCTACGTTTGGGAGTTCTTCTTTCCCTTTCTTTTACTTTTCTCCTTAGTCTTCCCCCAGGAGAACCGATATTTAAAAAAATATCCCAAATTCAAGTATTTAATCTTCATTCCTCATATATTTCATATCATACTGGTTCTGGTATTTTACCAGCCGGACAAAATCATCAGATCCCTGGATGTGGAAAAGATGGGATCGTTAGCCAAATTCTTTTTAGACCCCATCTCTTTGGTTTTGAAATATGTGGCGGTGTTTTTTGGGATTTTGTATAAAATTCATGTGCAATCGTTCTCCTTAATACATCTTTTGTTTCTGATTACGGCTGTATGGCTTCTCCATCGCAGTTACAAAAAAATCACCGTCCCCACTCTCAAAAAACAGGTAAGCTTTTTGATATGGGGAATAAGGTCCTCGGTAGGACTTTACACCATAGCTTTTATCCTTCCGGTTCTGACCCCTCTTAAGCTTTCCGAAAATGCAAGGAATTTCTTAACCATCGTGGCACTGGTAACCGGAAGTGGATCCATCGCCTGGGCTATTGTGAAACACCATTTTTTGGATATCAAGCTCATCGTCAGACAGAGCTTGGTCTATTTTCTCACCACCGCTCTTTTTGTGGGTTTATATTTTTTGATCTTAAGACAGTTTGGAAGATTGATCCAAAACTTAATCGGAAGGGAGACCCCTGCCATCGACGTCGGCTTTGTGATCTTGGCCATAATCTTCTTTCAACCCATCATGGGGCAGTTGGACGATTTGATAAAGAGGTTCTTCATCAAGGATAGATCGGATTACCGGGGCATGATGGAGACGTTCAGCCGAAAGCTGGTCACCATCTTCGACTCAGAAACGCTCAGGGCGATGGTGGTGGATACATTAAAAAACCAGATGCTGGTGGAGAGTATATGTATCTGTGTTCCCCACCAGGGAAGAGGCGAAAAGACCAAGGGAGGTGAGTACGTTTTATTTCCGGATGACCCATCATCCGAAAAGGTGGATATATTCGACAAGGATGATCCTTTGCTTTTAGCATTAAAAGAGAAAACCCGCCCCACTCCGTTTGCTGATTTTAAAATGGTAGAAGAGATAAGCCCTATTTTAAAGCAGCTTGACCATCAGGGAATTTTTCTGGTGGTCCCATTGCTTAGCCAAAAAGACTTAGTTGGGTTTATTGGATTATCCAAAAAGATCACCCGATTCCGATATTCCTACGAAGACATCACACTTCTGGACGTACTGTCCAATCAGATGGTGGTTGCCATGGACAATGCCCGGCTTTATCAGGAATCTTTAGAAAAGCAGAGGCTGGAGGAGGAGTTGAGCTTAGCCCGCCAGATTCAATTTGAGCTTTTACCCAAAACCTGCCCCAAAACCGAACACTTTGAATTCTCTGCCTTTATCCAGTCTGCCCGACAGGTAGGGGGAGACTATTATGATTTTCTTCAGACCGATTCAGGCTCAATTGGGGTAGCCATAGCGGATGCATCAGGTAAAGGGATCCCCGCGGCTTTGCTCATCTCGCTGGTACATGCTTCTTTAAGAGCGGAGGTGAAGAATAGATTATCTCCTCCCCTGGTGATATCAAATATCAACCAGTTGATCCACACCTCCACCAGCTCAGAGAAGTTTGTCACCATGTTTTATGGAGAGTTGAACCCACGTGAGAGAAGACTCTGCTATTGCAATGCTGGACACAACTATCCGGTGGTGGTGCATGAAGATGGAGCTGTGGAGTTACTGGACAAGGGAGGTCTGATATTGGGCGTCTTCCCTGAGGCGATCTATGAAGCTGGCGAGGTGGCTTTAAGAAAAAATGACACTCTATTCTTTTATTCCGATGGTTTGACCGAGAACTTCAATTCAGCCGATGAGGAATTCGGAGAGGAGAGGTTGTTGAATTTACTGGTTGAAAATCGCTCTTTAGGAGCAGAAGAGTTGAAACGAAAAGTGATACAGGAGGTAATTGATTTTAGCGGAGGCAATCCCCCTTACGATGACTTTACCATCGTGGTGTTAAAGATACATTGACCTCACCCCCTTAGTCCCCCTCTCCCCCGCCTCTGGCGGGATTTTCAACCACCGCCGTTGGCGGGATCTTCGACATAAAATGGAGAGGGGTTCACCCTGAAGGGATTCACCCTGAAGGGGTTTACCCTGAAGGGATTCACCCTGAAGGGATTCACCCTGAAGGGATTCACCCTGAAGGGATT
>CAYOFL010000091.1:0-12639 GCA_964403165.1 uncultured Ignavibacteria bacterium | reverse complement strand
TATATTGACCTAACGACTCACGCGCTCATGCTCATCTTTCGATGAGAAAAGACTGCGGACATGGTTACATCGTAGAAAGCGACATCAGTGGCAATAAGGAGGGTGGCATTTCGATAGGCGGGGGCGGAACGATCGAAATGAATAGCATCAGCGCAAACAACAAGGGTGGTATTACCATAATCTACCCTGCTGGTCCGTTTAAGATCCTGGAGAACACCATAAGCAACAATAAAGGTGTCGGGGTCGGAATAATGGGCACTGAGAGCTACCAAGAACCCCTAGGAGGCTACTGCTACTCCACTACTATCAGTGGGAACGAAATCTTTGGCAATGCCGGTGGCATCTATATAGCATTTGCCCTTGTGGGTTTGGTCAACGACAATAAAATCTACAACAATGCAGACTGTGGGATCCTTATGGAAGAAGGAGGCGGCTTGTGCACGAATAACCAGGTATACAATAACGGAGACAACTACTGCGGGTACAACGCCAACTTGTACTGCCAATAATGGGCATTTAGGGAGGTAGATGATAAAATCCTGCCTGCCAGGGCGAAAGCTTTGGCAGGTTTTTTGTTTTGAGTTGCGTGAAACGGGGGGTCTACCATCGGATTTTGTGCGGGTGATGGGAGCACTCACGCCAGGTAGAATATTTACTTAACCTTTGGCTCCTGATGACGAGCGAGGGAGGATGCTATGGGTGGCCATGCGATTGAGCAGTAATCCTTCCCTCAACCCCAAGACTTTGGAGGAGCGTAAATAGCGTTAGCCCGTGTGCAGTGGCTCTACACGTTACTGCTGATCTCGGACGCTTTCTCCCGAGGGCAGCCTCCTCTGGGATGGACTGGGAAGGAGGTGAACCCTTATGAGGGTGAAAATGGATAAGTTTGCGAAAAACAGGGGGTCAAACCTTGTTTTTTGCGTACGTCAACCCTCTTTTGCGGCTGGGTTGGGAAGAGCAAATACTGTCTTCCACTGGCAGCTCCAAGGGAACCTTCGGTTAATCTATGAAGCTGGTCATTGCCATGAAAGGTTGAAGGCTCGTTCTCCCCTTCGCGGGCGGGTTCTTCTGGTGGAACGCTGTGGCCGTGCCCGGCGGAGAGTAAATCGCGGCATAGAAAAACGTTGGGTAGGTGGAGATAGAGCTCTTCATCGCACTGGCAACAGCCCGAAACCCTTGGGACGTCTGCGGTGTAGTTAGTAGTGGAGGCGGTGAGGATGAAGCACCTCACGGCGCTACTCCTTGTAGTAATTTGGTTGGTTTTGGCAACGACAGGAATTGCCTTGGGGCAGTCCCGGCCACAGGGGATTGTCGTTTCACCGGCTAAGCCGAACCTCTCCCTCAACCTACACTTGAGCAAGGAATGCCTGAGCCCAAAGGAACGGCTGACCCTCAAGTTCACGCTCGATCGCGCTGCCTACGTCTACATCTACAACATCGATGCTAAGGGCAAGGTATGGCTCCTCTTCCCCAATGGGTTCTCGCCAAACCCGTGGGTAACAAAAGGCGAGCATACCCTCCCGGACAACAACAGATACAGCATCGTGATCCAGGGCCCTCCAGGGATCGAGTATATCCAGGCGATCGCGAGCCTTCGTCCAATCCCGGTCCTTCAATACGATTCCACGAGCAAGAAGGCATTCCTCTTCCTCAGCACCAAGGCGGGGGCGTTTGCCGCGAAGCTCGATACCTGGCTGAAGGGGAACCTGCCGCAAGGGTCCTGGGCTACCGCATGGGCCAGATACGGCGTCTCTCTGGGAAGGCTCGTTGTTACCTCCTGGCCTCCCGATGCGCAAGTTTATGTCGATGATCACTACCAAGGCACAACTCAGCGGGAAGAAGAGGACGAACTCGCAAAAATTGAGCTCTGGTTACCCACGGGATACCACCGGATAAGCGTCGCCAAAGAAGGTTTCAGGAGCCGTTCCCAGACGATATACCTCAAACCCTGCAAGACAGAGAGTTTGGTCTTCTGGCTGGAGGAGCCGGGAAGGGTGTCCATCTCTTCCTTCCCCAGTGGGCGGTCATTCTGCCGAACGGCTATGCCAAATGGCAGACCTACTTCACCTTCCTTGTCGGGTTCTCCTGGCAGCAGGAGGGGTGGATCGTCAGTCTGGACTATCACACCCGCCGGGGGTGGGTCGTGGGGATCGGGGTTGAGTTCTGAGGCTGCGGCAGAAGAAGGCAGCATGAAACTGGATACAAGAGACCGAACGTCTTCTCCTTGCGAAACAGAAGCTTTCACCGCCGAGAACGCGGAGTACGCAGAGAGTGGAACGGGAACCTTAATGCTTCATCTCAGCGATCTTTGCGCCCTCTGCTTGCAGCCCATAGGGCCGCGAGCAGAGAACGCCAAGGAAAGCGTTAGAATGGGGAAGAGAAGAAGAACAAAGAGCACTCTTAGCGATCTTGGCGGCTTGAGTGAGTGCAACGAACGGGCGAGAGGACAGCGTTCAATCATTTGCGGTCAGGAGTTCGTTACACACTCGAAACGACAAAGAGCCGGTTTCTTGTGGACGAATGGCAGCGGACCGCCCCTTATGCCTCGGCCCGGGTGTGTGGCCTGGAAGTGGTTCCGTTGATTAGGAAAGCAGATACTGAGTAGTAACTGCAGAACAGAAGGAGGGATTCAAATGACAAAGTCTTGTATCTTCGGATTATCGATTGCGGTTATGGTATTGGCTCTGTTTGTGAGCAGCCCAGCGCTGGCGCAGAACGGTTGTAAGGAGGAGGTCCTTCAGCCGCAGGTGACGCGGGAGACCGCGCCTGATGCGACGGAGGCTGAGCTTCAAAAGCTTGTGGACGGGGACACCGCGTTCGCCTTCGACCTCTATCAGGCACTGCGCAACATGGAGGAGAACAAGGGCGAGAACCTCTTCTACTCGCCATACAGCATCTCCTTGGCCCTGGCGATGGCCTATGGCGGTGCCCGCGGGGAGACGGAGCAACAGATGGCCGAAGCGCTCCAGTTCACCCTGTCCCAGGAGCGCACCCATCCAGCGTTCGATGCCCTCGATCTTGCGATCACCAGCCGCGAGGAAGAAGGGATAGAGCTAAATGTCGCCAACGCCTTCTGGGGCCAACTCGGCCATCCATTCTTGCAGGACTACATCGACCTTTTAGCGAAGAACTACGGCGCGGAGATCCGATTGCTCAACTTCCAGAGCACGCCGGATGCCTGCCGTGAGCACATCGACGACTGGGTAACCGAGAAGACCGAGGGGAAGATCGAAGACCTCTTGCCACCGGGCTCGATCGATCCGCTCACTCGACTGGTACTGACGAACGCCATCTACTTCAAGGGGACCTGGAAGTATCAGTTCGACCCTTGGCGCACCCATGAGGAGGCGTTTCACCTCTTGGGCGGTGGCACGCAGACCGCCTCCATGATGATGGTAGATGGGGCGTGGTTTGGCTACACCGAGGACTACCTCGATGACGTCTACTACCAGGCGGTGGAGCTGCCCTATGTAGGAGAAGAGCTCGCGATGGTCATTCTGCTGCCCGAGCTTGAGAAATTTGAGGAGTTCGAGCAGGCACTCGATGCCGACAGGCTTGGGGAGATCTTGGGGGAGCTTTGGCGCAGTGAAGTCGACCTAACCATGCCCAAGTTCTCCTTCACCTCGGGGTTCGAGCTGAAAGACACGCTCTCCGCACTGGGGATGCCGGATGCCTTCTCCGAAGGAGCGGACTTCTCGGGGATGGACGGAATGAGGGACATCTGGATCGACGATGTCATCCACAAGGCGTTCATCCAGGTTGATGAGCAGGGGACGGAGGCAGCGGCCGCCACCGCGGTGGTTGGAGAGGGGATAGCAGCCCCCATCGAGGTCCGGGAGTTCCGGATCGACCATCCGTTCATCTTCCTCATCCGCGACCGCGAGACCGGGGCGATCCTCTTCCTGGGTCGGGTCTTAAACCCGGTGGAAGGTGTGAAGAGAGGTGGTTGATGAGAACAAGCAGCGCTTAGAGAAGCGCACAACCAAATTTAAGGGGGTGTTTGCGATGCGCAATTTGACGATCAAACGCTCGGTGTTGGTAGTGGTCCTGGGCTTGATCTTGGCGGGGCTCAGCGTGAGTTTTACTGGTGTCGGTGAGGGCGGGTCATCACCGGAGATCAGCTCGGTGGAGTTCCGCGAGTGGATCCTTGCGTATGGTCAGGCCGTTGAGGGCAGGGTTGGTTTCAAGGACCCCGATGGGGACATTGTCCGAGCGGAGTTTACAGTGGTAGAGGCTGAGGACTTCGAGCCTTTCTCCTTCGATCCCAAAGTGGAGGGTCAAACTGAGGGCGAGTTCACCTTGAGCCTCAGCACAAGAGTCGTCCAGGAAGTTACCCTAGAGTTAGTGCTCATCGACCGCGAGGGGAATAGGAGCGATCCCTGGAGGTTCTCCTTCTCCGCTAGAGAGGCGGACATCGTTGTGCCCAGGGATTATGGGACAATCCAGGAAGCGATCGATGCCGCGGAGGAGGGCGATGTCATTTATGTAAAGGCTGGGACTTATAGGGAGAACATCGAGATCGTAGAAAAGTCTCTTGAACTGCAAGGCGCAGGAAGAGGTAGGACACACATCAAGGCAGCTGAGGAGAACGAGTCAGTAATCGAGATCTATGCCGATAGAAGTCGACGTCCGGTTCACGTTGAGGGAGTGTCCATTTCTGGGGCGTACGGGTCCTGCGATTGCAGCGGGGGTTACTATGAAGATTATATCCACAATATCGGCTGTTCACACGGAATCGCAATTCAAGGAACTGTTTCAGCGGAGATTCTCAACTGCGCTGTTTTCGAGAACAGATGCGATGGTGTCATAGCTCAGACATGGCCAGCGGACCCTGATTTACCGGTCTGGGGGGTTGTGGTTACCAACTGCAAGATCTATAAGAATGGTGCAGCTGGCATCTACGGTATTGAAGAATCAGCGCTGAAGGTCGCTGAATCTGCTATCTCCGAAAACTCTAATGGCGGTATCATGCTCAGGAACGAAGCACTGGCGACGATCTCTGATTCCAGTATCTCCGCGAACGGATATGACGGCGTCCAACTCCAGGAATCAGCGAAGGCGGTGATCTCCAAGTCCACTGTCACCGGGAACGCTGATAATGGCATCGAGCTTCAGGACTCAGCCAAGGCGACGATCACTGGCTCCACCATCTCAGAGAATCCGTATGGCATTCGGCTCTGGTCCTCAGTCGAGGCAGAGATTAGCAACAACAGTATCGACGGTAATACTTATGGCATCTACTCTGAGTCCTCCGGTGAGGTCAAAGGTGAAGGAAACATCTTTTCAGGAAATGGGGCGGCCCTCTGTGGCAACCTTCCCGGGAGCTTAAGGATCCCGTTGACCGAAGCGACCGAAGACGAGATCGTCTACCCTGATGAGGAGTATAGCAGCTTGCAAGAAGCGGTCGATGCCCTACTCCCAGGTGGAAGGCTGGTCCTGCAAGCAGGGGAATATGAGCTAGATTCAGCAGTGGTAATTGACAAGGAGATGCAACTTGAGTCTAAGGGTGGAGTGGGGACTCCCGAGGAAAGAAGGGTCACATTAAAGAATACAAGGAGGGTATATGTCCCCCGCTCCGGGATTTCTACTGCCCACTATGCGAGTGTAGTCCCTGTCTTCTCACTGGTAGGTGGAGCGAAATTGGGATTGGTAGGTGTGGAGATCACAGGTAGCACGAGTGGCCTTCTTTTGGGAGCCAATGCTTACGCAAAGAGTACCAGCTCTACTTTCTCTGAGAATAACACAGGTGTCAAGCTTTTGGGCTCAGCACAGACAACTATCACCAACTCCTCCTTCTCCGGCAACAGCACGGGTGTCAGACTTTACGGCACAGCCCAAGCAACCATCACTGGCTCCACATTCTCCAACAATAGCAGGGGCATCTGGATTCGTGGCTCAGCCCAGGCGGCTATTACTGACTCCTCCTTCTCCTTGTCCGCTGGGTATGTGTTTAGCTCTCAGCTGTCAGGTATCAGGCTTGAGAACTCAGCGCAGGCAACCATCACTGATTCTACTTTTTCCAGAACTGGATATGCTGTTGAGCTCCAGAACAACTCACAGGCAATCATCACTGGCTCCACATTCTCCAACAATAGCAGGGGCATCGCGCTTACAAGCTGGTCTGAAGGTGGCTACAAGGGCCTAGCGCAGGCGGCTATTACTGACTCCTCCTTCTTCGAGAACACTTATGGTATCTGGCTTACGGGCACAGCCCAAGCAACCATCACTGGCTCCACATTCGCCAAGAACAGGGAGTGTGGCGTCCGGCTTGGTGGGGAAAAAGAGAGGTCCTGGGGGAGTGGAAAGATTCCTTCCACAGCACAGGCAACCATTACCAACTGTAAGTTCACAGAGTCCAGCATCCTACTTCTGAACTCAACCCAAGTGAAGGTCTCCAACTCCACCTTTGAGGGGCGTGGAATCGCGCTTAGCGGCCCGACCAAGGCAGAGATCACCGAATCCACCATTTCAGGCAGCGTTAATGGGATTTTTCTTTCGGAGGGAGCGTATGCACAGATCAGCAACTCGACGATCTCTGAGAATGAGGATACGGGCATTTACATCTTCAGCGCAAGAGCGCAGATCACTGACTCCACCATTTCCAGAAACGGATGTACGGGCATCCTAGTTAAATTTGGGAGCGGGTTAGAGATAACTGGTTCCTCCATTTCAGATAACGGCTGTACCGGTATCTATCTTTTTCTCGAGGCAAGGGCAGAGATCACCGATTCCACCATCTCGGGAAACAATGGTGATGGAGTCTATTCAAGGTGTTGGTGTGGCTTGGACCGGGTGACGTTGACCGCTTCAGGGAACAGGATCATCAACAATGAACGTTACGGGGTCGGTCTCGAGTGTAGAGAGGAAGATACTGGCCGTGGCTGCTGTCATGTCTCAGGGAAGTCCAACAGCATCTATGGCAACCGCAAGGGGACTGTTTACCCCTCCGATCTCCGGTTCCTAACGACAAGCGCGGGAGGAGAGTTAAGGTACCCGTAGCTACGAAACTGAGCTAAGCCGTGATACGATTGACGCTTCCCTCAGCCTCAAGAGTTTGAGGGAGCGTGAGAGCGGATGCGTGCACGGTGAGGCCCGGGCCGTTTGTCCGTTTCGATGCTAAGGACGGGAACAGTCCTGTTCCTGGGCCGCGTCCTCAACCTGGTGGAGTGAAGGACAAAAGGAGGTGGTTGATGAAGCAAAGCTGCAGAGAGAAAACTAAATCACCTTAAGGAGGCGCGTGATGAGGGTGCGGATTGTGATGTTGGCAGTGTTGATTTTGGGGCTGGGGATTTGCGCCGGCATAGCATCGGCGGCGGCCCCGGGGACGATCACCGTCGGCCTTACGGGCTGCGACTACACCTCGATCCAAGCGGCGATCGAGGCGGCGAATGAAGGTGATACCATCTCTGTGGAGGCCGGGACTTACCGGGAGAACCTCAAGATCGAGAAGGACATGACGGTACAAGGATCTGGAGAGGAGCAGATAATCATCAAGGGCAAGAAATGTAGCTATCCAGTGATCTGGATTACATCTCCCAAGGAGATCAAGGTCAAGGTTGAGGGGCTGAAGATTAGGGAAGCATATGGAAGGTGCGCAGACTTAGAAAAGAGGATCTACGCCACTGGGATACTGATCCAGGGTGCGGCCCAGGTGATGATCACCGACTCCTCCATCTCCGAGAACTGGGTTGATGGCATCGTGCTCATGGACTCAGCCCAGGTGACGATCACCGACTCCTCCGTATCCGAGAACTGGGTTGATGGCATCTCGCTTGGGGGCTCAGCCCAGGCGACGATCACTAATTCCACCATCTCCGGGAACAATAGTGGCATCTCGCTTGGGGGCTCAGCCCAGGCGACGATCACCGACTCCTCCGTCTCCGAGAACGAGGATAATGGCATCTCGCTTTGGGGCTCAGCTCAGGCGACGATCACCGACTCCTCCGTATCCGAGAACGAGGATGATGGCATCTCGCTTGGGAGCTCAGCTCAAGTGACGATCACCAATTCCTCCGTCTCCGAGAACGGGGGTGATGGCATCTCGCTTGGGAGCTCAGCTCAGGCGGCCATTGAGGAAAACAAGATCATTAAGAATAAAGGCTACGGCGTGGCGCTCGACCAGCGACCTTGCCATGACACCGACTCGGTATTCTCAGGCCGCGTCTCGGGTAAGGGGAACACCGTCCCCGTCCCAGGAGAGCCCGATGGCAATGGCGAAGGTGCTGTCTGCCCGTCGCCAGAGCTGGACTTCCTCACGACCGAAGAGGGCGGGGAGTACCAAGGATCTCAATAAGGCTTTCGCAGTGGAAGGAGATGCCAAATAATCAGTTCGGCCGGATCTTCAGCATAAAGCGGGTGGGCCCCCTGCCGGAGGGTCCTGGCCTGCGTCCTCAACCGCCCGGATGAGTTCGCACGAGATTAATAGCAGGCTCAGGAGGTGAGCGCTTATGAGGGTGGAAATGGATAGGCTTAGGATGCCCTCGTTGAAGGACTTGATGGTGACGGTCGGGCTGCTGCTCGTGGTGGGGATAGCGATGCTGGGCGTGCCAAGCCTCACCGGCCTGTCGCAGGCGGATCAAGACAATGCAGGTGCATCCCCACAGCCCCAACTCCTGGGGCAGTGGGCCAAGGGGCCTGCCTATACCGTTCTAATGGACAGGGAAGAGGAAAATCTGGCCTATCTCGGGGCCGGTGAGACGCGTGTGTCCATGGGGATGGAGTTTGTGACGTATAAGGAGCTTGTGGTCCTGGACCTGACCGATCCAACTAACCTATTTGAAGTTACGAGATATGCCGCTCCCAGCGCCATTACGGACCTTTTTGTGACAGAGGTCGAGCATGGCTATCGAATCTACCTGCTCTCTCAGGGGCTTCTTATCCTCGGTCTGCTGCCTGCTTCGGACTCCAGCGACATCCCGCCCGGCACCTGATCTGGAGGGAATGTAGAAGAGACAAAGGGAGGTGAGAGATGAAGAAGATCCCAGGTTAGAGAAGTCCTAAACTAATTTTAAGGAGGTGCGTGATGAAAGTTCGAATTGTGTTGTTAGCGGTGTTGATTTTAGTGGTGGGACTAGGCGCCGGCATGGTCTCACAGAAGCCCCCATGACGATCACGGTTGGCCCCACAGGTTGTGACTACAGCTCTATCCAAGCGGCGATCGATTCCGCAAGCTCCGGGGATACGATCGAGGTAAGGGCCGGAACCTATATGGAGAACCTCACCATCGGAAAGAGCCTTACATTAAAAGGAATAAACCCTCAACAAGTCATTCTCAAGTCTACCACTGCCGGGAAAGCAGCAATGCACATCGCAGGCTTAGCCGTTGTCACTGTCGAAGGGATCACTATCACTGGAGTTAAGAAGCTCGCTGGAGCCGAGGGGTGCGGAGAGGCAGTTGGAGTTTCAGTTGAAGGACAAGCCAAAGCTACCTTCCAGAATAGCCGAATTACTGATAATACGCCCTGCACTGGCATCGTAGTAGCAGACTCCGCTCAAGTGTTCATTCAAGCTAACTCTATTGTTTCTGGCAACCGGTGGGGTGTTGTTATATTCGGTCGTGCTAACATTGCCATACAAAACAGCGAGATCCTTAATAATGAGTACATTGGCGTTCAAGTGGCCGGTTCCGCTGGTTCTGAGATTACAATCCAGAATAACGAGATCAGCTATAACGGGACAGGCATCTATGTATCTGAATCAGCCGAGGCCACCATCAGGGGAAATATCATTACTAACAGCGCATGGCATGGTATCGAGCTGAGAGAATATGCTAAGGCCACGATCCGTGACAACACGATCACGGGAAGCGAGTGTGGCATCTACATATGGGACTCAGCCCAGGCAACCATCCAGGACAACACAATCTCTGGAATCGAGCATGCAGGCATCCACATGTGGGACTCTTCCCAGGCAACCATTCAGAACAACACGATCACGGGAAGCGAGTGTGGCATCTACATAGGGGACTCAGCCCAGGCTGAGATTAATGGAAACAGAATCATCAACAATAATGGGTATGGTGTAGTGGTCATTCACAGGGATTGCTATGATACCTTTGAGACGTTTAAGGGCGCAGTGCGGGGCAGCGGGAATACCATCTCCTTGAATAAGTGGGAGGATATCTGCCCGTCTGCTCTTCGGTTCTTAAAGACAAGCATAGGGGGATGTTACGGACCCAAATGTGATCGGGTAGGCCCTTCCTCTGCCTACGTGCCTCCTTTGTCTGGGCCTCCGGAAATCCTCAAAATTGAGTTTCCTTCACGAATCATCGGTGATGGGAGGGAGAATCTAGGAAAAGTGTACTTCAGGGATGCAGACGCTGATATCAACCATGCCTACTTCAAGCCTGTAGGAGGGACGGGTAATTGGTCGCCTTTTGACTTTGATCCAGAAGTTGAAGGTGAGACCGAAGGATCTTTCGACTTTATTATCACGTGCGAGACGGACGAAAGAGTCACAGCCCGTTTCAAAGTAACGCTCATTGATGATGCTGGGAATACGAGCAAACCGGTGTATTTCTCCTTTAGTTGTGTTAGACCTTAAGGGGGGCCAGATCTCTATAGGATTTTGTGCTTCGGCCGCCTACGACAGTCCACGGGTCAGTGTCTGACCCGCAGACTCGTGCAAAGGGAGGTGGTTGATGGAGAAAAGCTGCAAAAAAGAAACTCAAATCACTTTAAGGAGGTGTGTGATGAAGCTTCGGATTGTGTTGTTGATGGTGTTGGTCTTGGGGCTAGGGCTGAGCGCCGGCATCGTCTCGGCGGCGGGGAATACGATCACCGTTGGACCTTCAGGCTGTGACTATACCTCGATCCAGGTCGCGATCGACGCTGCAAGCCCTGGGGATACGATCGAGGTAAGGGCCGGAACCTATAAGGAGAACCTGATCATTGAGAAGAGCCTTACATTGAAGGGTGCAGGAAGGGATCGGACGGAGATCAAGGGGAAGGAAGAAGGCAAGCCGGTCATCATGATCGAGAGCGATCAGGTCATAGAAGTTACCATCGATGGATTCACAATCGCAGGAGCCAAAGTTGGGACTGAAAGAACAGGGAAAGAAGATGGCATTCATGTCAAGGGCAAGGCAAAGGCTATAATCAAAGCGTGCACAGTATCAGGAAATGGTGATGATGGTCTCAGTATAGGTGACTCTGCAAATGTGGAGGTCTATGACAACCTATTCCTGGAAAACATGCACTGCGGGATCAGGGTTCATTCCAGCGAGGCTAAGATTTCAGGTACACCTAACGAGATGAGGGGCAACGGGGCGGACCTTTGCGGCTATGCCCCCGCCTCCCTAAGAAAGCCCCTAGTTCCTCAAACGGACAAAGCACAGTTGAATGTCCCGGATGACTACGGGACCGTGCAGGAGGCTATCGGCGCTGTAGCGCCAGGTGGGACCATCACCATCGCTCCCGGCACCTACGAGGATGGACTGACGATCTGGAAGTCCCTTACGTTGAGGGGAGCTGGCCGAGAACAGACGATCCTTAAAGCCCTCCCTGAGAGGGGGCTAGTCGTTTCGATCTTGGCAGGTGTGGATGTAAGGCTAGAAGCGTTGGGGGTAACCGACAGCAAAGCAGATGGCCTGTGGATCTATGGAAATGCAGCTCTTCGGGATTGCACGATCTCCGACAACGGAGTGCATGGGGTTTATGTGGCTGGTAGTTCTCGTGTCACTCTCGAAGGCAATATCATCAGTCGCAATGGCGAAGAGGGCATTCTCATGGAGGACTCAGCTCAGGCAAGTATCCTGAATAACACCATCAGCCTCAATGGCGAGGAAGGGATCGACCTTTGGCATTCCGCGCGAGCGGAGATCATTAACAACCAGATCACCGATAACAAAGGTAAATTCGGTGACGGGATCGCAGTGGGGGAAAACAGTCAGGTCACAATCCGCGACAACACGATCACCGGTAATGATCGATTCGGTGTGGGCCTATGGGACGCAGTACAAGCCACGATCATCAATAACACAATTTCGAACAACCGCGGTACTGGTATCGGCATAGGCTGGCATGAGTATCGAAACGAAACTGTCCAGGCCGAGATCTCAGGAAACCGCATTCAGTTTAACCGTGGGTGCGGAGTCGATACGGACGACGATCGGGGAATCAGGATCACGGGCCGGGGTAACACGATCTCCGGCAACCGAGGAGAAAACCTGTGCGGGGACTTGAGCAAGTTCCCGCTGGGCTTCAGTAGGGGCAGGTGAGAGGTGGTTGTTAGGGCATAGCTTCCAGAGTTATAACTGGGGCCTAGCATTGTCTTTTGCACCTCTTACCCCACTTTTGTGGCTGGGCTGGGAAGAGCAAATACTGGCCCCCTAGTAGCTTAAAGGAAAGCTTCGGTAAATCTATGGAGCTAGTCATTGCCATGAATGGTTGAAGGGTCGTTCTCCCCCTTTGCGGGCGGGCTCTCCTGGTGGACGTCGTGGGCGTCCCTTGTGAGGAGAATTAGAGGCTCATCTCAGCTTAAGGCTTTGGAGGAGTATAAGTGACGTTAGCAAGTTGACACGCACGCACGTTTGCACGCAAAGACTTTGAGATAGGACGAAGTGCTGTTGGCAAGTTTACGCGTTCAGATTGGATGGCAAGGTAGACCGCTGTATAATCTTTGAGGAGGAAGATTATGCCC
>CAYOFL010000090.1:0-12664 GCA_964403165.1 uncultured Ignavibacteria bacterium | reverse complement strand
ATCCATGTACAAAGGAGGTGTGTTATGAAACGCATGTACTTGTCTTTTTGTTGTTTTACATCGGCGTTTGTTTTATCACGCATAACGGAATTACCCAAGAGTATGGGCAAGGTGTTGAGGATGTCTACCTTAGAAAGGAGGCCGAAAATGAAGAAGAACTTGTGGGTCTTAGCAATTCTTGGAATGTTGGTTGTGGGAATTGGTGTTGATACTCCGGCTCAGGAAGAAAGAACAGAAGAGGAACTGCTTTTTATGGATATATCTGTGGTTACAGCATCAAAAACGGAAGAGAAACTAAGTGATGCGCCGGGCGTCATAACAGTCGTAACTAAAGATGAATTGGAAAGATTTGGAGGAACCACATTAAAAGACATTCTGGAACGTGTGCCCGGTTTAGTCGGCAGCTCTATTTATATGACTGATCGCAGTATGATTTCTGCTCGCGGAGACCAATTCAAGGATTCTGGCAGCCATGTATTACTGTTGATAAACGGCCGTCCGGTTCGTGAAATATTAGAGGGTGGAATTAAAAGTGAAATGTATGAGTCATTCCCCGTAAATATCATAGAAAAGATAGAGGTCATCAAGGGACCAGGCTCTGTTTTATACGGCTCAGGTGCCTTTTCAGCAGTGATCAATATTATTACTGAAAAAGCAGATAAAAATGGCCTCACCATTGCAGGATTAGGAGGAGTGCTAAGTGCATACGAGACTCTGGGAGAAGTAAAGTACCGACTTGGCGATTTAAGCATTGTAGCTGCAAGAAGATACCGCAAGAAACCTGTTTGGAAGGTTACATGGGATTATAGGGACCTTACAACTGCTATTGTTAGAAAAGAAGTGAATATCCCCGATAAAGGGTCAGGAGCCTATCTCGAAATAAGCTATAAGAATTTGAGATTTATGTCGTCATATAACGAATGGGACAACTATTATTTACTATCTGATTACGCACCAATTTTCCCTTCTTATGGTTATGCTTATTGGAAAAAGGGCTTTGCGAATTTGGGATATGGTCTGCAGGTAAACGAGAAATGGAACATGGACTTCAACCTTACCTATACACGCTCAACATTTGAGGTCTCCTCATGGCCCGACATAGAGAGGGATTCTTATGAAGCTATCGCTGAATGGACGAACTTTTTCAATCCAACAGAAAAGTTTCGGATAGTTTTCGGAGGATTGTATGACTACATTAATGGTGAAGAGGAAATGAGGGGTTTAGGGAAAGTATCAGATGACAGTCGATCCGTTTATGGTTTGTATACACAGATGGATTATTGGCTGCGACAGGACATGAAGTTAATTGGTGGTTTACAGGCCAATAAGGTCCAGAATATTGATCTGGATATCGTTCCCAGAGTGGGTATCATCTTTTACCCGAGTTCCCATGTCAATATTAAAACACTTTACAGTCAAGCATTTCGTGCCCCGAGTATAAATGAAATGGGGATAAACCACCCGGCAATAATAGGAAATCCGGATATCAATTCTGAAAAGGTAAATACTATCGATGTCGGAGTAAATTATTATAGAGAACAATTCCAGTGTGGCGTGAATTACTTCTTTAGTAAACAGACCGAAGTCATCTTTCAGGATCGAACCAATCCACTTATCGTCTATGGTAATATTGGTGAAATCGAGCATCAGGGAGTCGTGTTGGAAGGAAAGTATTATGCTACCAGGAGTCTCTTCCTTACAGGTTCAGCGCTCTATCAGACAAATAAAGATAAAGAGGGGAACAAAAACGTGGCTCCAATTGCAAATTTTGGAGCAAAAGCGGGCATAAGCTATAAATCAGAAAAGGGAGTGACAGTAAGTCTGTTTAATATATACCAGGGGGATCTGGATAAAGAGTATGATACACAAGTAAACCCATCTCCCGGGGCATATAATCTAATGAACCTTCATTGCCGATTTAACGTGAATAAATTCTTTGATTTCAAACTCAGCCAGGACTTATCTCTGTTATTACAGGTTGATAATCTCCTTGACAAAGAAATCTGGCTCCCAAATTGGGGCTTAATTAACGGCAACTCGATGCCTGTAAATCAAGGTAGGACCATATACTTTGGTATGGAGGTATCTTTATAATTTTGGAATGGCAATTCGCTTTATGGGGGAAATTCATCTTCTTATGTGGAATTACCGAATTACCACAGTGACGAAATTCGTAGGAAGATAACTGCTCAACTCAACATTAAGTTCTAAGTATCGAAGGAAGAATGCTAAGGACAAAATTTTTACTTTTTATTCTTTGCCTTATATTTCCTACTGCCTGGTGTCATGCAGCCGGGCGAGTAGTAGTTTCAGTTGTTTTCTCATCTGATATTGAAGCTTACCAACAAGCATGGAGTGGGTTTGAAAAATTCCTCGGTGAGAAAAAAGTATCTTTATGGGTTTCTGAGTACAATTTAAAGGAAGAGGAGCCAGTTGAAGTTTATTCTCGAATAAATAAAGAAAGACCGGATATAGTTTTTACTTTGGGCACAAAAGCATCAAAATTGGCAAAAGAAAAGATAAAGGATATTCCGGTGGTATTTTGTATGGTTTTCAATCCCAAGAAAATTGTTGATTTGAATATTACCGGGGTATCGATGGAAATTCCTGATGAGAAAAAATTACAGCTTATCAAAAGGATACTTCCTGATGGAAAAAATCTTGGGGTTATATATTCGCCAATATCAACCTTGCGATATAAAAAGATGTCGCAAACTTACAGAGACTTCGGTCTTCAACTTATCGGAAGGAAGATTGATTCTGGAAAGGAACTGCCTGAAGCGCTTGAAGAGATTTCCAGGCAAATAGATTGTTTCTTGATGATTCCAGATTCTAAAATATATTTCCCTAAATCAGTAGAATATCTGTTGCTTGAGAGTTTGAGGAAAAAATTTCCGGTGGTTGGGCTTTCCTCACTTTACACTAAAGCAGGAGCGCTATTTTCTTTTGACTGCGATTATAACGACTTAGGCCGTCAGGCAGCCGAAATCACTTTGAAGATACTTAATAAGGAAAAACCAAGCAACATAAAACCCGCAATACCAAGAAAGACAAATCTTTCTTTGAATCTGATCGCTGCTGAAAGAATGGGAATAGAGATTCCTTCACAAATAATAAAAGAGGCAAGTGAGGTGTTTGGCAAATGAGGCTCGGCGTCGCAAAAAAAGTTAATCTCCTCTCCATTGGCATAGTACTTTTGTTGGGTTCACTACTCGGTTATTATTTCATCCGGCATGAGACTCGCACCTTGAATTCTGAATTGGATGAGCGAGCAACTATTCTTCTCAACAGTTTAAGTACCAACGCCGAATATCCTATCCTAATCAGAGATCGGGAGGCAATCTCCAGATTAGTAAAAGGAGTCTTGTCTCAGAGAGACGTTGCTTTTTGTAGAATTGAGGATATGGATGGAACTCTTCTTTATGAAGAAGGCTCAAAAAAAGAGAAACATTTCAGGGAATTTACTTCTGTTGTTGTTACGAAAAAAGTTGCAGAAGAAGGCGGTGAGGGGATGATCTTAGGTGCCCCCATGGAAGTAAAAGAAGAGATTGGAAAAGTATATTTAGCCATCTCCCTTTCAGGGCTTAATCAGAAGGTAAAAAGCATACAAAAAACTATAATAGCATTTGTAATCGTTACCATCATTTTAGCATCCTTAGTCATCTCTTTATTAGGCAAACTTGTCTTAAGTGATCCAATTACTTTGTTGGTTAAAGGCACGGAAAAGATTGCCAGAGGAGACCTTGATTATAAGGTTCCCATAAAGAGCAAGGATGAAATTGGAATGCTGGCTGTTTCTTTTAACAAGATGACCGAGGATTTAAAGAAAACAACCACCTCGATAACCTATCTCAATAAAGAGATTGCCGAGCGCAAGCGGGCGGAGACAAAGTTGAAGCAGACCTTAGCGGAGTTGGAGCGCTCCAATGCCGAACTGCAACACTTTGCCTATGTGGCCTCCCACGATCTGCAGGAGCCTCTGCGCATGGTGGTAAGCTACGTGCAGCTATTGCAACGGCGCTACGAAGGCAAACTCGATGCCGATGCTGACGAGTTCATCTTATATGCTGTGGATGGGGCCATCCGCATGCAGAGGTTAATCAATGACCTGTTGACCTATTCTCGTGTGGGCACACGTGGCAAGGATTTCGAGCCGACCAACCCCAAGTCTGCCGTTGATCGGGCCCTGGCCAATCTGCACGTGACTGTCCAAGAGAGCGGCGTCGAGATTACCTGCGACCCCTTGCCCACGGTGATGGCTGACGTCTCGCAGCTTAATCAGTTGTTTCAGAACCTCATCGGTAACGCCATAAAGTTCCGTGGCAAGAACCCTCCATATATCTATATCTCGGCTAAGCAGAACGAAAATGAATGGGAGTTCTCCGTACGCGACAACGGCATCGGAATAGCTCCAGAATCCTCCGGGCGTATCTTCGAAGTCTTCCAGCGATTGCATACCAAGAAAGAGTATCCAGGCACCGGCATAGGCCTGGCCATATGTAGGAAGATCGTGGAACGCCACGGCGGACGAATCTGGGTGGAGTCGGAGCCCGGAAAGGGCTCAACATTCCACTTTACCATCCCTGAGAAAGTGAGAAAGGAGGTATACAGCTATGCATAGCGAACAGACGGGTAGACCGGTTGAGATTCTGTTGGTGGAAGACAATCCCGGAGACGTTAGACTGACCAAGGAAGCTCTCAAGGAGAGCAAGGTGCTCAACAAGCTGAGCGTGGTCGAAGATGGGTTAGAGGCACTGGCCTTCCTGCGCGGGAAAGGCAAATATGCTAATGCTCCTCGTCCTGATCTCATCCTGCTCGATCTGAACCTGCCCAAAAAAGACGGTCGGGAGGTGCTTGCGGATATCAAGGCGGATGAATCCTACAAACGGATACCTGTAGTGGTTCTGACCACATCAAAGGCAGAAGAAGACATCATCAAGACTTACAATCTCCACGCCAACTGCTACATCACCAAGCCGGTTGGCCTGCAGCAGTTTATCAAGATAGTCAAGTCCATCGAGGATTTCTGGCTCACAATTGTCAAGCTTCCACGGAGTTAATAGGATGGGGGAGAAAGACGTTAGAGTCCTGCTGATTGAGGACAACCCACCAGACGCCCGCCTGATTCGGGAAATGCTGGTTGAATCCGGTGACGTTCGATTCGATCTGGAGTGTGCCGACCGGCTCTCGACGGGATTGGAGCATCTGGCAAAGGGTGGGATCGATGTCATTCTATTGGATCTCTCACTACCGGATGCCCAGGGGCTGGACACGTTCGTCAAGCTGTTTGCTCAAGCGCCCGGTGTACCCATCATAGTGCTCACCGGTCTCGAGGATGAAGCGCTGGCAATCAAGGCTGTAAGGGAAGGCGCTCAGGATTATCTGGTCAAAGGAAAGGTGGATAGCAGCCTGTTGGTGCGCGCCATGCGCTATGCCATCGAGCGCAAGCAGGCGGAGGAGAATCTCAAACGAGCCAAGGAGGAGGCCGAAGAAGCCAACCGGCTCAAGAGCGAATTTCTGGCAAACATGAGCCACGAGATCCGCACCCCCATGAACGCCATAATCGGAATGACCGGCATAGCTTTAGAAACTGACTTAACCGATGAGCAACGAGAATATCTAAGTATAGTCAAAGAAAGCGGCTATGCACTATTGGGGCTCATAGATGACATCCTGGATCTTTCCAAGATAGAGGCGGATCGGATTGAGCTTGACACCATTGACTTTGATTTACGCGCCACGGTTGAAGGTGTGGTTGACACTTTAGCTCCTCGAGCTTCGGTCAAGGGACTGGAATTGGCTTGTTTGATTCACCGTAAAGTTCCCATGTTTCTGCAGGGTGATCCTGGTAGATTGAGGCAGTTACTGGTGAATCTGGGCGGAAATGCCGTTAAGTTTACGGAAAAGGGGGAAGTGACAATCCAAACAGAACTCAAAGAAGAAACTGAAGATTCCGCCACACTTCTCTTTTCGGTTACAGACACCGGAACCGGCATTCCCAAAGATAAACAGAACAATATCTTTGAAAGCTTCACCCAGGCAGATGGGTCCACCACCCGCAAATATGGTGGAACTGGCTTGGGTTTATCCATCTCCAAGCGTCTGGTCGAGTTGATGGGGGGCAAAATCGGCGTGGAAAGCCAACCTGGCAAGGGAAGCCGTTTCTGGTTTACCGTTACTCTTGAGAAGCAGAAAGAACTCAAAGATATCTCTCCGTCAGTCCCTCCTGATATTCGAACTAAGAGGTTGCTGGTGGTAGACGACAACAAAACCAACCGAACCATTTTGGTCAAAATGCTGGAATCCTTTGAGTGCTCTGCTGAGTCGGCGGAAGGCGGCGCTGAAGCACTCCAGATATTAAAAAGAGCAACTCATAAGGAGAAACTCTTCGATTTGGTATTATTGGATATGCAAATGCCAGAGATGAATGGCGAGGAAACTTTACGTGCAATTAAGGATGATCCAGAGATAAGGGATGTGGTGGTGGTCATGCTCACCTCCGTGGGTGTGCGCGGAGACGCCTCCCGGTTGGAGGCTTTGGGCTGTGCCGGATACCTGATGAAACCAGTCAAGCAGTCGCAATTATTTGATACCATCATCACCGTCCTGAGCCGACAGAAAGCTGGAGCAAAAGAAAAGCCTGTTCCCATAGTAACCCGTCATACCATAGCCGAGCAAAAACGTCGGAAGGTTCGCATACTGGTGGCAGAGGACAATCCCATGAACCGGAAATTAGCAGTTACCCTTGTTAAGAAAGCGGGCTATCAGGTGGATGCGGTAGAAAATGGACGAAAGGCAATCGAGGCGCTCAATCGCACCTCTTACGATTTCATTCTCATGGACGTTCAGATGCCAGAGATGGACGGCTTCGAAGCCACCAAGGCTATCCGCCAAATGGAAGGTGACAGAAAGCATACGCCTATTGTTGCCATGACCGCCCATGCCATGAAGGGGGATCGGGAGAGATGCCTTAAAGCAGGCATGGATGATTACGTATCCAAACCAATAGAACCGCAAGAGCTATTCGATGCCATAGAGAAGTGGTCCAAATCAACCGAGCCCCAGAAGGCAATCATCGGGCAAAACAATTCTGAGAAAGATGATCTGCTCAAAGACACTCCCATTGATCTTGAAGCCGTTCTTTCAAGATTTAATGGCGACAAAGAATTTTTCGTGGAGATACTTCACGAGTTTTTGGACTCTGCGCCAAAACAATTGGAGACTCTGGATGAAGCAGTAAAGAAAGGCAACGCCAAGTTAGTAGAAAAGGAAGCTCACAGTCTCAAAGGTGCCGCAGGCAATCTGAGTGCCAAGCGCATTGCCCACCTTGCCCTTAAGCTGGAGCTTTTGGGGCGAACAGGTGATTTGGTAGATGCCAAAGAGACGATTCTCAACTTGAGAAATGAGTTTAAACATCTGAAGAAATACATTAAGAAGTCATTATTACAAGAAGTTGCATTAAAATCCTAATATTATAAGATTGAACTCATCAAGATGAGAAAAGCAAAGAAAAATGCTTTAAGCAATCCTGACTAAGGATTGACAAATAACCATCAGCTTCTTACTCATTTATATAAAAATATGAGCCTAAGTATATATCCGTACAAATATCAATAGTGTACATTATCTTTCCAATCTCACTTTGCAGGATGCCGGTCGGAAAAACCCTAAAGTTATATTTAAAGTATTAAAATTTAAAGCCGATTTAATCTCTTGAAGGGGACGGCGGGTCTCTACAACATTCCTATTTAAATTAATCCTTTCTGTTGAATATAAGCACAATCAGAAAGATCTGCTCATAAAGGATCTGGCGCAAATATGTCAACAGTTCATCGGATTAAAACTGCCGAGGCCCAACGCCAGTGGGTAGAGGGGGCTAAGCATGAAGAATAAAAGCATAAATCGCATCAGCATATGGAAGAAAATGATATGGATTGCCTTTGTGCTGGGGGCAGTCTACTGGATTCTTGGATCCGCTATAGATGTTTTTGTTTTTAGCGATGGCAATTTTATCGAGGAGATATTCACCTTAGATCCGCATAAAATTTGGATGCGTTCGTTGGTTCTCTGCATTCTCGTCATGTTCAGTCTCTATGCCCAAAGCGTTATCACCGAGCGCAAGCAGGCGGAGGCGACGCTTGCCCAACAAGCCAAGCAGTTGGAGCGTACTAATGAAGAACTTAAACGCAAGAACGCCGAGCTGGACCAGTTTACCTACGTTGCCAGCCACGACCTGCAGGAGCCACTGCGCAAAGTGACCGCTTTCAGCGGCATGCTTCGTCAAGATCTGGGGAGCAGCCTGCCGGAGCGAGCGGAGAAGGATCTTGGTTTTATCCTGGATGCGGCAAAGCGAATGCAGAAACTGGTGCAAGACCTTCTGGTGCTTTCACGTTCGGGAAGGGTGGCCATGAAACGGGAAACGGTCTCTCTTAATCACTGTGCTGACCATGCGATAGACTCATTGGCAGTGCGAATAGAGGAAAGCGGAGCCGAAATCACTCGTGATGAGTTGCCTCAAGTGTGGGGAGACCGAACCATGCTGACCCAACTTTATCAAAACCTACTCTCAAATGCTTTAAAATTCACAGACGCCAACCGACCACTAATTCGCTTGACCGCTGAGCGGATTGACGGGCAACTGATTCTCGGGGTAAAAGACAACGGCATCGGTATCGAGCGGAAACACGCCGAATACATCTTCGCGCCTTTCAAACGCTTACATGGGCGTGGCGAATACGAGGGCACGGGAATTGGTCTGGCAATCTGTGGCAAGACCGTTGAGCGGCACGGCGGCAGGATTTGGATTGAATCGAGTAAGGGAAAGGGTGCACACTTCAAATTCACCATCGGTGAAAAAACACCGAAAAAGGAGGAAAGCTCATGGGACAGTTCAATGGAAAACCTGCGGTCATCCTGCTCGCCGAAGATGACCCCGGCGATCAGGAGTTGACCCGGCGGGCTTTAGAACAGAGCAGGATCCGAAACGAGCTCTACATCGTCGAGGACGGCGAGGAGGCTTTAGATTATCTGCTTCGTCATGGCAAATACGAAGACCCGGCCTCGTCCCCCAAACCAGACTTGATGCTTTTGGATCTCAACATGCCCAAGATGGATGGCAAGCAACTGCTGAAGCAGATGCGGGCTGATCCTAACCTGCGCCGGATCCCTGTGGTGGCGCTCACCACGTCGAAGCAGGAGGAGGACATCATCCGTACCTACGATTTGGGGGCAAATTCCTACATCATCAAACCCGTGAACATGGATCAATTCATCAACGCTATCAAAGTCCTGAAGGATTATTGGTTTCAGATCGTGGTGCTTCCGCCACGAGGAGAGTGAACCATGATACACAAAAAAATCTCAATTCTCGCAATCGAGGACGACCCGGGGGACATTCATCTTGTTCGCCGTTACCTTGAAGATATTCCAGGGTGGGAGGTGAAGTTTTTTGCCTTCACCGAGCCAGCCGAGGGATTGGCTCAACTCTCCCACTACGCACCAGACATTATCCTGCTCGACTATCTTTTGGGAGATACAACAGGTCTGGAGGTGCTCAAAAAGATCCTGCATTCCGGCTGTAAGTGTCCAGTGGTGATCCTGACCGGGCACGGCCACGAGGAACTCGCTGCCGAACTCATGCGGTTCGGGGCAGCGGACTATTTGCCAAAGAACCGGTTGTCAAGTAACAGCCTCAAACGGGTCATTTCCAACGCCATCGCCAGGTATAAATTGCAGGAGGCACTCGAGGAACATCGCCGGAAACTGGAAGAGGCCAATCAGGATCTGTTGCACAAAAATCAAGAGATCCGAAGTTTCTACCATAGGCTCTCCTACAAGCTCAAGTCTCCTGTGACGTCGGCTCTGGGGTACGTGTCAATGGTGCTGGAAGAATCGCCCGGTCCTCTGACCGATGCTCAGCGCAAGTATTTGAAAACCGCTGAGGACTGCTGCAAGTATATGTGTGAATGCATCAACGATCTTGTCGACGTCACCGAACTGCAGAACGGGAAACTCACCTTAAGTCCATGCCCTGTTGCGATCGACAAATTGGTGCAAAAAGTCACGGCTTCGATGTCTTCTGCCGCTAAAGACAAAAGGATCAGTTTGGAGCATAACATAGAACCAGACCTGCCGGACGTCCTCATCGACGAGAAGAGAATCACACAAGTCCTTGACAACCTTCTGAGCAACGGGCTGAAGTTCACCCCTGAAGGTGGCGAGATCATGGTTCGAGTCGCTCACAACCCGATTGTTCCAGAATTCGTCTTAGTATCCGTCCGTGACACCGGACGGGGCATCGAGCCGGACAAGCTCCCCTATATCTTTGATCGCCTCTATCAGGTCACCAGCAGTGATTGGATGACCCACCAGGGTTTGGGTCTTGGCTTGTATATTTGCCGGGAATTGGCCAGACTGCACGGAGGAGATATCTCGGTTCAAAGCGAGCCGGGAAAAGGTAGCACTTTTTCCTTCACCCTCCCGAAGCATGCCGCACAAGAAACCTCCCAACCCGTAATGGAAAGAGAGGGTGCGTACGAAAAAGGTCCTGGTGGTTCATGAAGACAAGAAAACCCCCTTGCGTTGTGGGTGCGACTTCTGGCAAAGGGACGTCAAGCGATCATAATAAACCAAGCTCCAGTTGAAGTAACTTGGGTCGTTGAACTTCGGACCGACATTATTATTGAAAAGTGCAGCAGGTAATCTGGGTTCTGAGCGCATTGTCGACCTTCTTCTCAAGCTGAAACTCTTGGGACGAACAGGTGATTTAGCAGACACTAAACAGATAATCGATAAACTGAGAACTGAGTTCAAACACATAGAGGAACACCTCAAAAGATCATTATCGCAGGAGGTTGCACTGAAGTTCTAACATAACAAAGTCGAATTCGCGGGGGACGAAAAATGAAAATACTCATCGCCGAGGATGACAAAACTTCCAGAATGATTCTGGAAAAGACATTGACTAAAGCCGGACATGACGTGGTGGATGTTGAAGACGGACTAAAAGCTTTAGCCTCGATACAGAAAGAGGTGCCTGATATGCTCATCACCGACTGGATGATGCCTGATCTGGATGGACTGGAGCTTTGTCGCCGGGTTCGGGCTCTCGATCTTCCAAGTTATGTTTACATAATTCTCTGGACAGCCCTGACTCAAAAGGAAAACGTTATTCAGGGGCTGGATGCTGGAGCGGATGATTACATCACCAAACCCTTCGATAGAACCGAGCTTTTAGCCCGGGTAAGAGCAGGCGAGCGGATTATCCAGCTTGAGAAGTCACTCCGCCAGAAAAACAAAGAACTTTCGGAAGCCTTAGCTCAGGTCAAACAACTAAAAGGGATCGTGCCCATCTGTATGCATTGCAAAAAAATCAGAAACGACGAGAATTACTGGCAACAAGTTGAAGAATACGTTGCCGAGCATACAGAAGCAGATTTCAGCCACAGTATCTGCCCGGAATGCTTAGAGAAGATTTATCCTGAGTATGCGGAGAAGGTAAAAGATCGAGCAGAGAAAGTCAATCGTTAGATACTCCTTAAGTGATTTTAGCGGTACGGAAAAAGTTTGCCTCTATTTCATTTCTTCTCTTTAGACAGCCCAGGTTCCCTAATAAACCTATCTTAAAATCCTGGTTTCATCATCCGATTATAATAACTTCCAGAGGTGTAGAGGGCGGCTATGGGATTGTGTCCTAAAACTCGATCTTTTGCTACCAGAACTGTGGTATAAGCATCAGCATATTTGAAAAATAAAGAATCATGACCCACACATACACCCAGAAGGATATTTAATTCTGTCTTTTCCTGATTTAATATCTTAGCTTGAGCAATGGAATTGCACATGGGCTCAAACTCTCCGATCTGTATCTTCTCATTATCTTTTACCCCGATCGTCTCTTTTGGCACGCGTCCCACCTTGCACATCACCGACACCACCTCAAAGCCCTGATTCACCAATATCTTGTTTAATATGTTGGCTTCACTGGTAAATCCGACGCAGAATGCAATGCCCAGTTTTTTGAAACCCATCTTTTTCGCAAATTCGCATATCTCCTGAACTCTGGGTTTAACCGGAAATCTAACAAAAGGTTTTACGTTTCGGTTGGCATAACATTCGCCTTCCTGGATGGAAGCCTGTCGGGCAAATTCCCTCACTTCTTCCTTCTCATACTCTGCCATTGCCTGCTTGACAGCATCCATCCGGTTCAATGTGGGACAAAACTTAGGACCTTTGCCTCCTTCCACCAGACAGATTTTTTCTGCCTTATCGATTTTGCAATATGCGCAAGCTGAGGATATTTCTTTGCTCATGCCTTTCCTCCTGTGTAAATCAAAATCTTCAAAATTCTTTCCATCATTGGCACTTGTTGCTACTGATATATGTAATCTCCCACCCTCCTCATCCAGTCAAGCTCTTTTTCGGTCATGGGTCCCATCTCAAGAATTTTAAGGTTTTCTTGGGTCTGCTTCAGATTTTGGGGACCGGAGACGCATACCTGAACCGAGGGATGCGAAAGGACAAAGCGATAGCAATCTATTGCCTGCGGAATCTTTTCATTTCTGGGGATGTAACCCCGCCTTAAAAGCTTTGTATGACAAGTAGCAGTGAAGATAACAATCCCTGGGCCATCTTTTTGAGGAAGGAGAGGAAACACATCCTTTTC
>CAYOFL010000089.1:0-12690 GCA_964403165.1 uncultured Ignavibacteria bacterium | reverse complement strand
AATGTAGGGTTGCTGATCATACATTTTTCACTCTCCGTAATAGTCGTCGGGCGCCATGAGCCGGTCGTGAGTCTCCCGGGAGAGCTTCCCCAGGAGGATCTCGCCGGCCTCGTCGTCGCTGACATGGTGATACACCGGAGGAGCTCCGGGACGTTCTCTTGCCTCGGCCATAAAGCCGGCCTCGGCATCATGCCACAGCTTTATCTCTCCGGGAGACAAGCCGGCCAGTCTAACTAACAAACTAATCTCTCGAGGGAATTTGAAGCCGATCTGAGCCATAAGTTTTGCCCTGGTCGCGCTGAGCTGATTAAAGGAGGGCATCCCCTCGAGGCCGAAGTTCCGGAGAGTTCCGAGAGCCCGGTCCAGCTCGTTAATCTGCGTCCACCAAACACCGCATCCCATTTTCTACCTCCGATTATATGCATCAATGTGCATCAATGTGCATCAATGTGCATCAGTCCACTCCGAGCACCCTACGGAGCGCCATTGTCTCGGCTCGTTTCTCCCGGTACTCGGCGGTAAAATAATGCTGTCGTTCCCGGACGTAGTCGGCGATCCAGTCCTGCTCGGACACGATAACCTCGATGCCGGCAGCGTCGGCAACCGGCTGTAACCAGTCCAGCATCCAGGGGACCACCAGGCGCTTGATTATCGTCTGGCCCTCGTACCAGGGGAGATCGGGCGTCAGGGGTATGACGCTGCCGTAGTATGTCAGGTCGCCGATGCCGGCTTTTATGTCCCGGATCTTGGCTTCAATCAGATAATACGCGGTGTCGGTCCACTTGACGGCATCTACCCTGGGCCTGGTCGGCCTGAATAGCGCGGCAGCTCTCCCCAGGCCGAGACGGTCGACATACTCCTGGGGGATAGGTCCGAGCTCTACGTTGAGCTGATAATCACCATCCGGCCAGGTCGCGGCCATGTACTCGGAGATAAAACGGCGCTCTCGTTCCTGTCTCGGCATCTGCTACTTACACTCACAGGGGAGATTATCAAACTCCTCCTGAACCTTAGCCTTGATCTCCTCTATTGAGTAGCCCGCAGCGGCTAAAGGTAGAGGCAACGTCCTGGCATAATTCTTAGGGCATCCCCTCTGATGTCGAGGTAAGAAGCATCCGGCGAGGATAATCTCTCTCATTTGCTCAGTCGTAACTTTCGGCATGCTCTCCTCCTCAGTCTGCAACCTGTTTCGGTATTGACTAGATTAGCACCTCCGTTCTATGCTGTCAACGAATGCGTAGCAATATCACACAATGTGGGGTAATGGAATAACGTTAAAAGGAGAATTTACATGGCTATCAAAGTAAAACCTGTCGAGCAGTCAATGGTCAAGTGGTCCGAGAACGCTTCCCGGGCTTCGGCCGAGTTTGCGGCTAATGCCGAGGCGGCAGCCGACGACTGGGCCCGAAATACCGGCGCCGCTTCCGATAACTACCATTCAGCGGTAACAGCTGCCGGCATCAAAGAGAGGTTCCGGAGAGGCGTCGCCAGGGCCGGAGCTGCCAAGTTTGCCAGGAAGATCCGGGACGTTGCGATGGACCGGTTCGGACCTGGTGTCGCCGCGGCTCAGGATGATTACAAGACCGGTGTCGAGCCGTTTATGTCCACCCTGGCCGGCATCACCCTGTCACCCCGGAAACCTCGAGGAGATCCTGCTAACTACCGCAGAGTAGAGGAGATCGGCAAGGCCCTCAATGCTAAACGCCTGGCCCTGCTCGGCTCCGGAGGAGGTTAGGATAAATGAGGAAACGAGATGCGGTCCTGGTATACGAAGAAACACAGTCGTCAGACGCCAGCACCAAGACCATTGACCTCGATATAGTCGATCCCGTCAGCGCCTTTTACCTCGAGTTCGACGCTACCAACAGCACCGACGATAACGAGGATAACTTCATATCCGACGTGATTACCAAGATCGAGATTGTCGACGGCTCGGACGTGTTGTACTCCCTGCCCTACGACATGCTCGAGGCCCTTTACTTCTATAAGCTTAAGAAGTGCCCGACCATGTTCCCGAGTGAGTGGATCAGTGGGCATCAGCGTCACGGCTGCCTCCTGATGTTTGGCCGCTACCTCTGGGATCCTGAATACTCCATGGACTTCACCAGGTTCAAGAACCCTCAGATGAAGATAACCTGGAACCTGGCTGCCGTTCGAGCTGTGGGCACCACCGGTTTCGCCACCGGTACACTCAAGCTCAGCGTCGTAGCCAAGATCATGGAGGACATGCCGGGCCCGGGTAAATACCTGATGGCAAAGCAGCTGGACGAATGGACCAACGGGACCTCGGGAGAGGAGAGGAAAGA
This sequence comes from uncultured Ignavibacteria bacterium, assembly GCA_964403165.1. GTDB lineage: Bacteria > Zixibacteria > MSB-5A5 > MSB-5A5 > SM1-73 > SM23-73-3. The sequence goes on along the minus strand of CAYOFL010000089.1, from coordinate 10,384 downwards.
GCTGCCTACCGACCATACGTACCGTATGCTGATGCTCAGGGCATGGGTAGAGGGCTCCGATATCGACGAGGTTATCTCGCAGGTGAAGATAACGGCCGACGCCGACAAGTACATAGCCTTGAACCGGTATGTAAAGCAGATGGACGCTGAGGCGCTGGCCGAGTTCGGCCCCTTCGCCTACAAGCATGACGTCCACAGGGGAGGCTCGGTTACTATCCGGGTAATTCCCAATAAAGAACCACATTATACCCCTTACTGTCAGGACCCGGGTCAACCTAAAGAGTTTGTCCTCTGGGCACAATGGTCGAGCAATGTCAACATGGAGGTCTATACTGGCGCTGGAGTATTAGACGGCACGGATAGAGATATAACCGGCTGGGTCATGGGGCACGCCATACATGCTACCCTGCCGGTACTGCTGGGAGATATGGACAAGCCTGACTCCTGGTTCGACCCTACCCCATACCGGAAGCTGGAGGCTGTTATCACCAATGGTGGGACAGCCGGAACCTGTGAGATCATCGCCGAGCAGGTAAGGACCATATAGACTACTTCCAGGGAAAGAAACGAGGCAGGGGAGCCGGTAGACTAAAGGGCTGGCTCCCCTGCTTTGTCAATCGAGGGAGGAGGAGCTGACAGATGGTATCTGATTTATTTATCCCTCGCCGGGATATTATCGTCCCGAAAATGCCGAGCTACGTCAAGCTGGCTATGGCGTTCCCGATCGGCGCCGGCGCGCAGCTCATGGACAAGTCCCGGTACCGGAGTCATGGAACGATATCCGGAGCTACCTGGGCGACCGGAGCTCATGGGAGGTGTCTGGACTTTGACGCCGCGGCAAAGGACTACGTTGAGATAGCCGCGGCTTATGACCAGCTCGACTTCACCTCCGAGAAATTCTCCCTCGTCATGCGTGTTTATATCGAGAGCTACCCGAGTCATGTTCTCTTAGTCAATAGAGGTGAAATGAATGTGGATGGCTGGAGAGTCTTTATCCTGAGTAACGGGGAGTTCTTTATCGAGACGGACCAACTAGGCGAAAACCAACAAACACATTCTGCTACCGGGAGCATAGCTACTGCCACCTGGTACACGTTAGGCTGCAGCCGGGACGGATCTGCCAGCCATGTTTATATTGATGGAGTGGTAGACGATGATCACCTAGAGTCTCATGTCGATCCTTTAACATCTGCCAGGACCTTGAAGATCGGCATTAACGAGCCAAAAACTGGGTTTCCGCTTGACGGTAAGATCGAGTTCCTGCGTATCTTTGGAGGGATAGCCCTCTCGGCCTCGGAGCACCTGGCCTGGCATAATGCCCTGGCATGATCTAATTAGTTGGCGATCGCCAACAATTAAAGCGAGGTGACTATATGGTAGAGTTCAACGAGGATCAAGTAAAGAAAATCGAGAGAGCAGCCGAGCTCATTATCCAGGAGCTCGACGAGAGCATGAGAACTGAGGATCATGTCGACCTGAGTGCCGACTCCGGCACCAACGACCTGAAATTTGAACGGATCCCGGTTGGCTGGATCCTCATACTGGAGCACCTGTCCGGCTACGACGACACCAGCGCGCCGACCAGGATCCGCGTCGGCTACTGGAACGGCCACCGGTTAAACTGGTTAAAGACGGTCCCGGCTCCGATTGCCTCCGAGACGGTGGAGCACAACGGCCGGGTACTGCTCCGGGAGGGAATGTATCCGATTGTCAGGATCGAGGGAGCTACAGAGGACGATGATGTCTACGCTGCTCTAAACGGCTACTGGATCCGGGCATAATAGGTGACATTGTATGCTATTCCAGGCCGATATCACCATAACGAAAGGTAAAACCGAGGCCGATCCGACGACCGAGATCCTGCCGATAGCTCACGGCATCATTACACAGATCATGGTCAGGCCGCGAGCCGGGCATCAAAACCTGGCGCACCTGATAATACGGCACCATGAGCACCAGATAGCGCCGTCGACCGAGGGTATGGACATTCACGGAGACTTCTTCCCTGTAGATTGGGGAGAGTATTACGAGAGCTATCAACCTCCCTACGAGCTGAAGCTGATCGGCTGGAATGACTCCTCGGCCTATTCTCACACTTTCACCGTTTACGTCGTGATACTTCCCAGGAAAGCTATAATAGCCCTGGCAGTAGTCGACACTATCAAGTCGCTGTTGGGCCTGCTATCGCCTAAGCGCATATTAAAGGGAGGAGGCTAAGTAATAGATCATGGCTGGAGATGCTCCTGACGGTGTCTTAATGGTCCAGGTAGCTGTTACCGTTGAGAATGTGCCGGTCGTACCGGCACCGGCTCAGGAGGCAGCTGCCGGCGGTCATGGCCGGTACTCCGGGGACGACGAGGAGTACATGCCAGTCGTGAGCTGGACCGTCAGCGCTGACAAAGTCGGGGAGCTCAAAGAGATCCTCATTATATCCGACGACTACGCTCATACCGACGTCCGGGTGACTATCGGAGCTGTTACCTGGGCGACGGCCTGGACGGCTCAGGCAGCTCTCCCCTTGATATTCGAGGACCTGAAACTTGCAGCCGGTACCGAGGTCCTGGTGGAGGTGCAGTCGACCGATGCAACCGCGATCGTCGTCGACGCGGTGATCACAGCTAAGGAGATCGGCTAATGTCGATCCGTGTCTTTACTCCGATCTATAAGCTGGTTATCGAGCCCGAGAGGTTGTTTAAGCTGACGTTCAATAGTACCACCTCAGATGGTGAGCTGGCCGGCCAGGACGATGATTATGAGACATGCCACGATGCCGCAGATGCTCACCATATCTCGTCCGGATCTCACTCTTTGATGGGCCAGACTGTAGTCCTCGGCACGTTTAGTATATGGAGATCTGTCCTGTTCTTTGAGACGGCTATCCTCCCTGACGGTGCTCTTATAGGCAAGGCAACATTAAAAATATATGGTGAATGGGATAGATCGGATACCGAGTTCAATATCCAGGTTGTCGACGGCTCAGATGTTCACGATCCGCTCGAGCATGCAGATTACGGAGAGCTGCTGGACGAGGTCATATCACTCGGCTTTATACACTCGTCAGAGTGGATCACCGGAGACTACAATATCATAGTTCTCAATGCCGCCGGTAGAGCAGCGATCTCGAAAACCGGGACTACTAAGCTGGCGATTAGAAGCTCGAGGGATATCGGCGAGGATACTCCGGCTGGCATGGAGTATGTCTCTTATTATAATGCTGATGCAGGGGCCGGCTATAAGCCTATACTGGAGATCGAGTTTACTGAGCCATAAGAAAGAGAGGAGCTAAAAATTGAAGTGGGAGCCGAAAGATGTAATTGCCCTGGTGGTGATCGTTGTCGCCGGGATCCTGCTCGGCATGGGGTTTAACGGCAAAGTCGGCTGGTCCCTGGTCGCTGTCGTCTGTGCTTACTACGGCATCGACCTGAGTCCCTGGATCCACCTGGGGAAAAACCAAAAGGGCAAAAAGGAGAAGTGGTAGATGGCTAATGTAGTTATGGGAGACGTCAGGTCCAGGACTCGGATCACTAAAGAGGGTGAGTTCGAGGAGTACTATGAGGTCGAGTTCTATGTCGATGATGCCCGGCACAAGCTGGAAATGTCGCCGGCAAACTTCACCGCTGAGAAAGCCGAGGCAGCCGTTAAAAAGATGGCCACCGAGCTGACCGCGGTAAAAGGTAAGAAGATCTCCCTTTAGTAGAGAGTAAGGAGCCTCGTTATGTTTGATGATATCGTCAGCTGGGTGCAGTCGCTCTGGAGCAGCCTGGTCGACTGGGTTAACGAAAGGATCGCGGCCCTGGTCGGTTGGTTTAATACCGCTATCGACAACGTTAAAAGCTGGGTGCAGTCGCTCTGGAGCAGTATTATCGGCTGGGTTAACGCGCGTATTTCTGATATAAGCGACTGGTGGAACTCGCTCTTCAATGAGGTCCGCAGCTGGGTCGGCACCCTCTGGGCTAGTCTTACCGACTCGATCAACCTGGCTATCTATGAAATCCGCAGCTGGGTCGACTCCCTCTGGAGCAGAGTCACCGGTACGATAAGCGCTGCCGTCAATGAGGTCCGCAGCTGGACCAGCTCCGTAATCGACAATGTCCAGTCCTGGGTAGGCGAGAGGCTCGGCGATTTATCTGCCTGGTGGTCGGGTAACCTGGCAGAGCTCGACAGCTGGTGGTCGACTCAGCTTGTCCAGGTGAATGAAACCTTTGGTTGGGTTGGCGATTTTAGAGACGGGCTCTCAGAGTTCTTTACTGATCCGCTTGAATGGCTGTGGACTCGTTTTACTAACTGGTTTTTAGGACCGGAGGAGTGATATGACAGCTGGAGAGAGATTTGCGAGATGGATAGACCAGACGTTCTCGGGCTGGGCCGACCGCCTGGGCGCCTGGACGGCCAGCTGGCTCTCCAGCGCAATTATAACTTTTATCGAGGCTATCGAGCCGGAGGGACTCGACTTTGCGGACGAGAGTCTAGCCTGGTTAGAAGAAGCGCCGGGCATGCCTGATATCGTAAAGAGACTGATAGGCAAGATCCGCGCCGGCGGCAAGCCGATCCCCTTGATATTATTGATCCCTCTCGCGGTCCTGATATTATTCCCCATGATCCAGTCGTTTTCTCAGCCTCTCGGGCGTATAATCAACTACGGCCAGGAGAGATTGTTTAAGTCCGGCCGCCTGGATCCCGTGACTGCTATCCGGGCTAACTGGCGCGGCTTAATGACCGAGGAGCGCATGAGGGCGACGCTGGTCGATCACGGCTTGGACGAGGTGGATATCGAGACGCTCTTGAACGTCACCAAGTTTTACCCGGCACCGGCTGACCTGGTTACCTGGCAAGCCCGGGAGGTATTCGAGCCGGCTATGGTAGCAAAGTACGGCCTGGACGACGAGCTCGGAGGGATCGAGAGAGAGCCGTTCCATAAAGCCGGCATGACCGACGAGCAGATTACTAACTACTGGAGAGCTCACTGGCTCCACGCTTCCTGGATGCAGATAGTCGAAATGCTACACCGCGGCCTGGTAACCGAGGAGGACGTTTACGAGTGGTTTAAGGTAGTCGAGATAGTCCCCCACTGGAGGGACCTGCTAATTCAGACGGCCTATACCTGGCCGACCAGGGTGGACGTGCGCCGCTGGTGGGATATGAGGACGATCGATGAGACAGAGCTCCGGCGGCTGTATTCAGGCATGGGATATAGAGGTGTCAACCTCGATAATTACATACTGTGGACAAAGGTATATACCGATTTCCCGAGCCTCATGGCCAGGTGGTCAAAGGGCTGGATTACTGAGGACGATGTAAGAAAAGAACTCACTACTTTAGGTATGCCGGCTGAGAGGGTTGAGACGATGATCCAGGAGAAGATCAAGCCCGAGGAGGCAGCAAGGGTAGAAGAAGGAAAGACACTCACCAAGACGGAGATATACAAAGGGGTAAAGCAGGGATTCATCACACGCGAGGAAGGCATTGAGCTAATAACGGACCTCGGGTATAATAGGGCAGAGGCCGAGTACCTCATGGATATAAACGTCGCGGTACTGGAAGGCAGCCCCGAGACATTTGACGAGTTTAAGGACCTCACGTTAAAATACCGGCGAGCGATCGGCCTGGAGGTCACCGAAATGCCCGAGGAGCTGAAAGCCGCCGCCGGCGAGGTAGTCCGGCTGACTAAAGAGGTCAAGGATCTAGAGGATGCCGTCGTCGAGGAGAAGAAAAAGCTCCTGGACCTGGAGCCGCTGCCTCCGGAGGCCGAGGTCCGTCTTAAAGAGCTCCAGGTATTCAGAAATAGAGCGATCGCCGAGCTGGAACGGGTAAAAAGCGACTATGATCGGCGTCTGGCGGAGTGGAGACACTCTCAAACGTAGGTCCGGCGCGCTGAGTTCCAAAATAAGGCGCCTTGCCGGTTTTCCGTGACCGATTACACCCCGGCTTTTTCGCCGCCGGTGAAAGGTCTATCGTCCATGATCTCCTGCATTGTCTTTAAAGAGTGCCGGCGCTCATGATCCGGCTTCTTCCACCTCTTCAAAACCTCGCGAGCCTGTCTGATCAGCTCCTCGATATCGAGAGGGTTTTTCTCTGTCTCCGGGATTTCCATAATACCATTGTAACATATTAACATAACGTTCCAAAGTGCGAACCTTTAAGCTCGGTTACCTGGTATACTATTGACATGGCCAGTATACCGTAGTATACTCCTGGCAGGTGATGGAGTGACCTGAGTATACCGGTCACCGGTCGAAAAATCACCTAAAAGGAGGTGGAAATTTGAGAGTTGTAATCTGTCTGCCGTTCCTGGGAGCCAGCGACCGGTACATTACTCCGGGGAGCACTTTGGATAAATGCGCCGACTGTGGCGCCGGGATATTCGTCGCGCCGTCCTCCCGGGAGAGCCCGGGTGATAATGTGTATGTATGTATGGATTGCGCTGCGCGCCGTCTCCGGGATGATCCGGATCCTAAATTTGAAGTAGTCGAGGGAGCCGGCCGGGAGCTCCTGGACTGGCACCGTCGAAACTAAAGGAGGTAGAGCATGGACCTGACATGGATCCCCGAGGTAAACAGGGACCGGCTGGACCGGTGGAGCCGGCGGCTTACCAGCTCGGGAGCGACGGCCGTCTGCCTGGTCGGTGTCGGCCATGGTCCTAACTCCGGCGACCTGGTCCTGTGTACTGTGGAGGATATGACCGACGCGGACCTGGTGGACCTGCTGGCCTCGGCTATTATCACATTAAAGACTAAGGGAGGATCGTAACAGTGAAAGTGTACCTGGAAAGAGCTAGCTGGAGGGATACCCTGGTCCTCGGCGTCGGCTTCTCCTGGGAGGACTGGCACATTCGGGAGTGCCGTCTGTGGTTCGACCTGATCTGGTGGTCCCTGACTATAAATTTCAAATTTGGAGGAGGTAAGCATGAGTAGAGCGATCAAAGTCGAGGACCAGGTATACGACGATCTCGACCAGCTCCGGGGTAAAGGGGAGACGTTTAGCCAGGTTATCGAGGGCTTCCTGGAAGCCCGGTCAAAGATCCTGGCCCTGATCCCGGACATGGAGGGAGCTCTAAAATATCGACAATGGCAGGAGGATCAGATCCGGAACCTCTCGAGAGCTGCCGCTGCCATGGATAGTTAAACAAAGGAGGTGGGTCAATGAAGTGTCCGATTTTAGCACCAACGCCAGCCGAGACGAGTCTCGGAGAGCTATGGAAAGCGGTCGATTGTCTCAAAGAGGAGTGTGCCTGGTGGAACCGTGATAAACAGGAGTGTGTAATCGTGGGTTACCAGCGCGCCTGTGACGACCTGGCTGACACCCTGGCCGAGATCCGAATGAAGCTGACTCCGGAGTTATCCCGGGAGAGGTAGAGACATGACGATCGAGGGATTTTTATACATTATCGGAGCAGCCGCCGCTTTTATCCTCGGCTGTATCGTCTACGCTATCTATTTGACCTGGAGATACCGTAATCAATTAAAAGGAGGCAACCATGATAACTGGAGACGCTAAGGAGCTGGAGCAGTACACAAAGACTCACTGCTGCCCGGAGCACCCCGACAAGGCCCTGACGGTCGCCTGGGATCCGGATTACGGCGATATTATCCGCTGCGGAGGTAACCACTATCCCGAGGAGGTCGTCCCGATCAGGACCAGGACTCAGCAGTTCAAACAAGGTGACCTGCAGAAAGTCGATCCGGAGTTTAGCCTGCTCCCGACAAAGGACCTGGAAACCGGAAAGCTCCTCTCCCCGGAGCAGATTACCGGCTTGATCAATTTTGCCAACAAGTACGGCCTGGACGCATACCGGGGACATGTAATGATGATGTACGGCCAGCCGTATATCGGACTCGACGGTTACCTGTTCCATGCTAAACAGGAGGAGATCGAGTACACTCTCAAGAGCCGGCCGCTAGGTCCTACCGAGAGGACCGACTACCAGGTGGAGGAGGGAGATCATGCCTGGATCGCTCACCTGGATATCGGCCGGGGCAAGCAGTATTTCTCAGGGCTCGGGATCGTTAAGAAGTCCGAGCTCACGGAAATGAGCAAGAAGAACCCGGAAAGTCACCGGTACCCGGTGGTCGCCGAGCACCCCTGGCAGTTAGCTCAGAAACGCGCCGAGTGGCAGGTCATGAGGAGAGGCTTCCCGATCGGGGAGTCCCCGGTGAGAAAGAAGGAGTAATATGAAGTGCTGGAATTGTGGTAAAAATACTATGGAGGAGGCTCCGGAGATCGGTCAGGACTGGTTCCAGTGTACCTCCTGCCATGCTACTGACGTGATAAATCCAACTACAGTGAGTCGTTTCGACACTGTAGCCTTTGAACCTCTCCCTGGTTCCAAGTTGAAGAAGTACACACCTGGTAAAATGTTAAAACTCAAGACGGAGAGGGCAAGAGAGAAAAAGAATTGACTCTCCAGAACTCCGGCCAGGTCAGCCGAAACCAGGGATCGAGCCAGTCGGGCCAGACATGCCCGATATGCTCGGCAAGATATCTGGCCAGCAGTACAACTAACCGGTCAAGCCGGTAGAGGTTAGAGATTTGAGCATGAGGTCGGACGACATACCTATTGACCACTCGGACGAGGCCAGCCCTCTCAAGATATCGTATAGTCCTCCAGAAAGTCGCTTTACTACACCCTGGCTCCGACGTAACCTGGGACTCTTTCGGATAGACCTGACCATAATAGGACCAGTACCGGAGGAGACGGAGAGTTACCTCCCTCTGAGCCGTAGTGAGGCCGAGGACGTACTTGAGGCAATCACGGACGTAATCGTATTTTTTCGTGAGGAGCTCCGGGGAGATAACTCGTCGAGATCGTGATACACCATAAGGCCGGGAACTTAACGTCTTATAAGAAACGATGATCTTACTAAGGGGATATGGAGAGACGTTATGGTGTATCATCGAGTCTGTGTCATGTGAGGAGCTGGAATTGACAGAGGTATTGACATTATCGAACGGCTGTTCTAATATAGTCCCTGTGGCGGATTCGCTCATAATCTGCCTCCTTTGTAATAGTCTCCGGGTGAAAGAAGGGGTAGCTCGGGGACTATTTTACTATGCGCCGGTACCGAGCTGTCAATACCCTCGAGGGGAGAGTTATCAAAAACCTTTCGATAAGTTGTCGAAAGAAAGGAGGTATCTATGAATATTGACCAGGCTATAGAGATCCTGTCACCGGTCGCTTTCGGCCATGCCGTGACTCTTAATACCGAGTTCTACGGCGCCGTCAAGCTCGGCATCGAGGCTTTGAAGAGCGAAAAGGGAAATAGAGAGAGGGGTGTTTATTTGCGTGATGAGTTACTACCAGGCGAGACTACAGAATAAAATCAGGAGGTAAAGAATGGAATACCAGGTATGGACAAAAGACGAGTACCAGGACCAGTACACAAAGGTCGATTGTGCTGACCTGCCGGCAGCTCGTAAGCAGATCGACCAGGACGTCCGGGCCGGCCGAGATCCGATGCTGACGGTCCAGGTCCCCTATTCAATAGGGATCAAGATCGAGGACGTCGGCGCCGAGGTTCCAAAGTCCAGGAAAAAGAGCTCCAAAGCCGAGGAGGAGTCAAAGGAGGACGAGAAAGTTGAAGCTGCGCAAAGTGAAGCCGAGCACGATCAAGATCCCGGACATTAGAGTTACGGCCCGGTTCGACGAGGAGACGAGGCAGGTACTCCGGGACTCGATCAAAGAGGTCGGCATAATCGCGCCGGTGATCTGCCAGGCGATCGATGACGATCTGTGGCTGGTCGACGGCCTCCACCGTATTGAGGACGCGATCGCCGCCGGGGACCAGCCGATAGACGTCGCGGTCCTGGACGGCGACATGGTTGATCTCCTCTGTCGAAACCTATTTCTCGACCATGCCCGGGGTAAAACACCGGTCAGTGAAATGGTGAAAGTGATCGGAGCTCTTTATGAGCAGTACTCCCTCGATCCGGACAAGATCAGGGAAAAAACCGGTTTGACCAGGGCTTATATAGAGAAGCTGATCCAGATCTCAACGGCTTCTCCCTCGGTCCAGCAGGCCCTCGACGACGGCATTATCGGTGTCGGCCATGCTTTCGAGCTGAGCCGGCTGCCGTATGCCGTCCAGCAGGAGGAGGTTATCGCTAAACATCAAGTGTGGCGCTTCACCGTTGCCGATCTCAAAGAGCAGGTCGACGGCGTACTAAAGGAAATGGACCTGATCAAAGAGGCGCCGCCGCCGGCGACTCCGGAGGAGCCTCGTCCCCGGCCGGTATATCATTGTGAGGGCTGTAACCAGGAAGCCGAGCCTCGATATCTGCGGCCGGTCCTGCTGTGTCCGGATTGCTTCGGCTCGGTATGGAGGCTGGCAAAGGCTAACGAGCCGGCACCGGAGAAAATCGAGAAAGAGACGGAGGGAGTCTAAACAGT
>CAYOFL010000088.1:0-12975 GCA_964403165.1 uncultured Ignavibacteria bacterium | reverse complement strand
AGAATATAACCATAATACCCCCATGTACTCGTACTATCCACCATAAATCATGCATTATACACCCCCTAATATAAATATTATTTTATATATTTGTTCTAATGACCAAAACAAAACCACACCAACAGAAGCAATAAACCAGCCTAATGCCCATAATAATATCATACCTATAACAAATCTCATACTATCCCCCTACTTATGATATGAGTCTTTTAAATTGAATCTAATGTTACATCTAAGGCATACTCGCCATCCTGCCTTGATTGATCGAATAACTTTATTACCTTTTTTGCATCTAGGACATTTTATCATAGTATCACCCCCGATTGCATAATAACATAACGGGAAGGTACAGAGCATAAACCCTGTACCCTCTGAGTTATGCGATTAGGCAAATATCTTGGCTAATGTTGCTTTGCCAGCGTAATCCCTTGGCTCGGGTGCATCTTGGGGCATATAGAGCATAACGCCACGTTTAGCAGGTATTACTGCCAGTTCACCCTTTTTGGCTAATGCCGTGGTTGCCTCTATAGGGTTCGTCCCAAAGTACGCTTTAAACGCCGAGTTAAACCCTGAGAACGTACTATGTATGCCCTTATAATCGCCAGTACGTAACGCCTTGATCGCCTTATAAGTAAATTCTTTGTGTGATAATTTCTTATCACTGCCCTTGTCATTGCCATCCGTGGCAGCCCGACCATTAATGGTTACTGTCTGCTTTGCCATTGTTGCTCTCCCCCTGTTAGGGTTATTGTTGTGTGTATCTTGCGCCCTGTGCGCCGTGGTGTTATTAATATATTATTTATTTCTTCTTCTTCCAAAGGAAGAAGAAGAAGAAATAAATAATATATTATATATATAATATTATATATATATTCTTTTTGTCTCTATCTTAAGTATACTCTACTTAAGGGGTTATGTCAATGTTTTTTTTATATATGGGAGTATATTATATACCCCATATCTCTATATATATATTTACATGGGGACCCCTGCATGCGCGTACGCGTACCTGCACGGAAGTAATAATATGTACACTTTCAAGTAAATATGACTATATAAACATATATAAATAAGCATATATATGCACCTTTTAAAAATATATTTAAACATAAATAAGCATATTAAGTTTAAAAATATATATAATATATATACTATATATAGTTAAGCCAACAGGAGGAAAGCCTTGGGACCCCGTTTGGGGTTAAAAAAGGTGGTCAATATATATCTTCCAGTAAAATATATCAACTTCTTCCGTGTACTGTACATTTCTTTTGAAAAGAGGGGGAGTATGAGGGGGAGAAAAACTTTTCTTTAGTATATGTTTATTTTTTTCTTGACAAATCCAGTGAAATGTGTTATATTATAATTGAAAGGAGACGAGATGAAAACAGGAAAAGAAATCGGGGCGGAGATGGAAGATGCTTGGCAGGAATATATCTCTGCCAATAAGAAGGAACCGGAATTTAAAGAACTTTGGTATCAGGAATACAAGAAAGATATGTCTAAGCTTGTAGTTGAACTAGATAGAATTATAGAAATGGAGAAAGAAAGATGAGTACAAAAGCTAAAAATATTTTGAAAATCAAGATATTTGATGTTATGGATGCGATCAGGGTTCACTGCCTGGCTACAGCCAAACCAGGCCGGTATGTTCCTGATTTGTATTCCTGGGAAATGTATATATGCCAGTTATTTGGGCAGGAAATGGAAAATTATTTGGAGAGAGAAAGAAATGAGAATAAGCAAGGTTGAGATACCAAATGAACCATCTGTAGCCAAAGAGCTATATGAAGAAGCCAGAGGTTTTGGCAAAACGACACTTATGAAGATGGAAAACATAGATTCGGGTTCAACTGTATTTCTTAGATATAGGACAAAAACCTTTGTTTTTGATATTGATGGAGTGCTTTGTACATACAATGTAGAAATCTCCTACAAGTGTTCGGCGCCGATTGAGGAAAATATCAAACTCGTGAACAAATTACACGCTCTCGGACACCGGATTATCCTTAACACGTCCCGTCCAAAGAAGGTATTTGAGGCAATGACGCTCGATCAGCTAAAACATTGGGATGTCAAATACGATGAGTTGTATTTTAATAAGCCACTTGGAGACTATTATATAGACGACCGTGGAGTTTCTACGGATAATATTAGAGGATGGCTGTTTTTAGGTCGTGAGGGAGGGCTTTGTTAATGAGAAAGTTACTTGGAAAAGTAGTTTGTATATATGCTGAGGATTGGACAGGCCTTGACAAAGTATATTTTTATCATGAAAAAATTAAAGAAAAAGATGTAAAACCTGCGCATGGAGAGTTGTATGGGTTAGTAATTTTTGAAAATAAGGACTTTATAACTATTACACAACAGGTATTTGATGTTAATCAGGCGAGAGATAATCTTTCTATACCAAGGAGATCAATAGATAAGATTACTATATATGAACCAATTGAATCGAGGAAGTAAAATATGAAGGAGGAAACACTAAATTTTCAGAAGCTTTTGTATGAACCATGTGACCATATGGTTCAGGGTATGTCTAGTCCTATCTGTGGGCTTTGCAAAAAGATTTGTATAGTAGGAATGCAAAAACCTTGGAGTATGTTAGGATATTGCCCTTTACATAAGCAAGTTTTAAGTCCAGATATATTACCATTTCATATAGATATACGGCAAAAAAGAAACAATGATTTGGCAGATCAGATGGAAGAACTTGCAAAACAGATATTTGGAGAGGAAAATGATGTTTAGTAAACATGACTTATTGCATATAAAAAACATGTTAGATATACTATATAGAGATTTTGAGGCACTTGAAAGGATGTTGAGAAAGGATGAAGACGCTACAGAGGTACAACGACAAGATGAGAATTCGTCCGTTCTTCATAGCGGATGAGCATTATTATCATAGACCAATACTTTTCTTCCAGGAAAGACCATATCTTACTACTTTTCTGATGCTAGAAGACTATATTGGTCAGCATAATAGCACGGTTGAGAAGCACGATCACGTCTATCATATAGGGGATTTCTCTTTCGGAAGCCAAGAACAGACGTGGGAAATAATCAACACCCTGAAAGGAAAGCATTTTTTTATAGAGGGCTCCCATGATGATACAGTGATCCGTATGGGAAGGAACCCAAAATATGCTAGCAGGATCAATATAGTAGGTCGAATAGAGATGATCCGGTGGAATGATGTTCCTGTAGTAATGTCGCATTATGTACTAGAAATCTGGCCAAAGAAGCACTGTGGGGCCATCCATTTGCATGGACATTCTCATGGGAAAAGCCGGCTTGCGTATAATAGACTAGATGTTGGTGTAGATGTAATTGGTCCTACACCACAAAATGCTATTGAGATATTCAATATGATGAATGTCCACAATGAACTTATAAGGGAGCAGGAGAATGATAGAAAAAAATCCAGTGTTTGAGAAAATATATAATAGCCTGATTTTTAAAAAACAACAACTAGAGAAAGCTGTGGAGCAAAAAAAGCGTAAGCTTGAGTTTGTTAGAGAGGTTCTATTAATGCTTGATATGGGCAAAGATTGTTTACGAGTTGTGCATACTCGTCCTTTAAAAGAGCACAAAAATATGAGACCACCCTGGATGGGAGAACCAAATGCCATACGATAGCCGAATGCATGGATTTTGCCTACGATGTAAGAAATCTGGAGGTCGCAATAAATGTACTAAATTATGTGACCAGGCTGAACACTATGCCAATCAGGATTATACCTCATCTAGGGCATTATCAAGATATATTGGAAATGTTATATGTGATCTTGGACTGTTAGAGTGGGCTGTGATGGAAGAAGCTGGTCTTTCCAAATTGGATATAAAAATGTTATTATTATTTCACTCTGATGGCCTATCATATGCTAAAATAGCATGGCAATTAGCCAACGGGCCTGGAAATTTACGTTTAACATTGAAGGCCGTAGAGCGAAGACTAGCAAGGGCTAGAGCTAGATTAAGGGGGTTTTTGTCTATAAGGGGAGAGGGAGTTAATCATGAGACATAAAGTTAACGTAATGTATCAGAATATGATGGAGAGAGAAAATGAAAGAATACTTGAAGAATTAGGTATGTATGTTTCTCCAGAAGATAGAAACAATATGTCTGATGCACCCTCAAAGTTTAATTATAACAAATATTCACAATATTCTAATCTTGCAAATGAGATTGAGGATAAAGTGATTGAAGAGTTAGCCAAAACATAGAAGGCTGGATGGTGGGCGGGAAATGCTTGGACTGTAGTAGTCCTTGCACCAAAAAGCCGGATTCGTCTAAATAGGACCTTGTGAATAACGAGAAATGGGGGTGAGACTCCTCCATCCGGCTTCAAATCAGGAGGAGTGATGGCAATAAACTGGAAGCATGTCAGACATTTTAGTCGAGATGAGTTTGGTGATCCATTAGTTCCTGAGAGTGGTGAACTCATAGATGGTAAGTTAGTGCTTTTACTCGATAAGATGCGGGAAGAAACCAAATATGCTATTATAACCCATGCGGCTGTCGGCGGATGTGTTGATGTTGATGGATTGCATGGGCATTCTTCTAACTCCTACCACTTAAAGCTTAATGGCTGTAAAGCCGTTGACTTTCATTTCGCAGAAAGAAAAAGTTTTAAACCATTATCCCTTAATCCACGATTGCAATATGAAATCGTTGAGAATTATAGATTTTCAGGTATCGGAGTTTACCATGATTGGCATTGTGACGGTTATCTCTTGCCAATAGGCTTTCACGTTGATCTTAGACCTATAGATAAGTTTCAAAGATGGGTACGGCGTGCAGGTTCTTATATTTACTTACTTGGGAGGTAATTATGAAAAAACTCCTACTTGTTGGAGTTATTGCATTTGCAGTATTATTTACTGGATGCAACTTTGAATTTCTAGGGGGTGGTCCTAAACATAGAGTATGTGAAGTACCTATGGTTAGCGGGCAAGTAATAAAATATAATATTCCTAATGAGATTCCATGCCCAATGGAACTTGCGAGGTCGCCTAATCTTGATTTTTATTTACCACTTCCGGCTGGATATTGTATATGTAACGGATTTGTTCTTGTATTTGAAGATGCCAGTGAACTTTATATATTTGTAACGGATGCTCAGGGAAAGATGGTTAGTATTATTTGGTGGCACTATAATGACCCCGAAATAAAAAGTAAAGATGGTCGTGTAAAGCGTTATTGGCTTTATGACGAAAAGGGCGTTCCAAGGGAAGTTAAGCATTCAGAAGCAATCAAAATTAATGATATTTGTATGGGTGCAGTTGTTAATCCAAACCCTGATGCATAGGTGAAATATGTTATCTGTAATACTTGGTTTAGTTTCAACTGCTGGTAAACTTTTTGGCAGTTGGCAAGAGAAAAAGAAAATAGAGGCCGAAGGTAAGGTTGCGGTCGCTAAAGCTACAGTTGAAGGCGCTGTTAAGAGAGCGCAGACTCAGGCTGAGGGCGATATAAAGTACGATCAGATTGCCGCACAGGGCATGGCAAACTCATGGAAAGATGAGTATTGGACAATTATACTCTCGATTCCTGCGGTGCTTTGCTTTTTTCCTCCGACCGTAGAATATGTTAGGGACGGATTTGCGGTTCTGGCTGAATGTCCAGTGTGGTATCAAAGCTGTTTGGTTGGTGCTATTGTTGCGTCATTTGGCCTTAAGAGCTTTATGAAATGGAAAAATGGTCATGGATCGACAGAATAGGACTTTTCGTCCTAGAGATGTTGGCCCTCGCAATATTAGCGGGGTCCGTTATTATTGTTATTGTGGCATCTATTGTCCATTTTGTAGGAGGATAAATGACAGTAAGAAAGGCTAAGGGTGGTGGCTATGAAACGGTTCATTGTCACGGAAAAAATAAGGGAAAGCGCATAGCTAGGTTTAAAACCAAGGCTGAGGCCATGGCTCAACATAGAGCCATTCAGGCTAATAAAGAGAGGAAAAAATAATGCCAGGTAGAGATGCAACGGGTCCAAATGGTAAGGGACCGAGAACTGGTAGGGGATTAGGTGGTTGTAAATCAAATGATAATGCCAAAATCCAAACACCAAGAAGAGCAAGAAGGCGGAGAAATAGGGGGAAATAATGTTTAAGAAAGGAAAAAAAGTGACTCAAAAAAGTAAACATGAGTTTGGTCCTGTTAGTAGAAAAGAGGTTGCTGAGGCTGGCGGAAGTCTTGAAGAAGTGTACAGACGAAGGGCCGCAGCAGGTGATGAGGGTGCTAAAGCTACTATAGTACGGATTGAAATGAAGAAGCATGTCAATGATGTTGATGAAGACGATGCAAAATCAGCAAATAAAGAATATGCTAAGCCGAAGAAGAAAAAGAAAGATGAGTGGACTGAGAATACAAAGCGTGGCATAAAAAATAGGCGTGATGCACTCAGAGAACTCATGCAGGATTAATGTGGCTAAACCAAAATTTAAGAAAGATGATATTGCTACTGCTGTAGCGCTAATTGGTGAAGATACAGCTATACCAAAAAGATTACAGCGTTATCGTCATTGGGGAGAACAATATTTATCTGGAAAGAAGCGTCCGAGCAAGAAAGACGTTGATGCTATGCTATTAAACTTTGCCAGAGATTTTAAAATCTGGATTATAAATAAAGCAATGGAGCATGGAGACATCACGGCTTTAGCCAATTTGGCCTCGGAGCTTCTCGATAGATATGAGGATAGACCAAAGGTTTCTATGGAGTTAGATGTTGCTCAGGGTGTTGGCAATATCATTCTACCACCACAAAAACATGTAGGGGTGAAGGATGTCGGAGAGTCAGACGATAGTATGGAGACCGAATCAAGGCCCCCAGACGGAATTTCTAAGTAGGGGAGAAGATGAGGTACTATATGGTGGTGCTAGAGGTGGAGGAAAGTCTGAAGCGGCTCTTATGGGAGCCCTTCGTCACATACATCATCCGGCTTATCGAGCCATATTCTTTAGGCGATCTTTTCCGCAAATCCAAGATCTTGTTGATAGAGCTAGAAGCAGGTACAAGGACTTTGCTCCTGCTGCACAGTGGAAAGAAGCCAAACACAGATTCGAGTTCCCATCTGGCGCAATGATTATGTTCTCCCATATGGAGAATGAATTATCAGGTGAGGACCATAGGGGTAAGGAATATCATTATATATGCTTCGAGGAGCTTACATATTTTTCGTTCAAGCAATATTCAGACTTACTCACTTGTTCAAGGTCAAGTGTTAAGGACTTAATTCCAAAGGTAGTTGCTACTACCAATCCTGGTGGCCCAGGACATATTTGGGTAAAGGACTATTTTATTGACCCTGCTACCCATGGAACCACAATCTACAATAAAATCACAGGGTTATCCAGGGTATTCATACCAGCCAAAGTTTGGGATAATCCAATCCTGTTGGCTAATGACCCACGATATGTACTCAAACTTAAAGCGTTACCCGAAAGGGAACGGAAAATGCAGCTTGAGGGCGAGTGGGATGTATTTGAAGGACAGGCCCTCGCTGAGTGGAATCCCAAATATCATCGTGTTGAACATCGTGAACCAGACAGACATACCACAAAGTTCATAGCAATAGATTGGGGTTACACAAAGCCATTTTCCGTAGGCTGGTATGAGATTACTCCAGACGATATTCTCTATAAATATAGGGAGATGTATGGAGTTCAGTATGATGAGGAAGGCAAAGTCAGGGGTAATGTTGGTGTCCAAAAAGATATTTCCGAAGTTGCAGCTCTAATTACTCAACGCACACGAGAAGAAATATCGTATATTGTCTGTGATCCTGCAATGTGGGCGAAGCATGGACATCAGGGTGGGAGTATTGCACAGACGTTAATTAGCAGACTTCCGAGAATCATATCAATAATCAAGGCTGATAACGATAGAATAGCTGGCAAGAATCAAATTCATTCGAGACTTCGTGTTCGTCCAGATGGTAGAGCAGGTATAGAGATTTCAGAACGGTGTGTACATACATTAAGAACAATACCTGGTTTACCCGTTGGACAAACAAACACAGAAGATATTGATACGAAATCAGAGGACCATGTATATGATGAATTAAGATATGCATGTATGTCACAACCTCTCAGTGATTATATAATATATGATCGTGGTAACGAAAGAGGGTCAACAAGAAGTATATGTCGAGTTGAGGACTTTAGAGTCATGAGAGGTAAACGACCAGAAAAAAGATTGGTAGATAGTTATGCATAAGATAGTAGCGACAACGGTTCTTAACAAGAAAAATCGTTGTGATTTGTGTAATGGTGAGTTAGTTTTATCAGCCATACTCACAAAAGGGCATGATCACACAATTTATCTTTATAAGTGTTCGTTTTGTGGAGTCGAATATGAGTACAAAATCCATACTTACACCCCGTTCACCTGTCCTAAACATCTATGGATATTTTCACACAGAGAATTCTTTGATACACCCTGGACTCATAGTATCGAAATGGTATTCAAATGTGACAGATGTGGACAAGAAAAACGTATACATCAGGATACATACCAGAGTGGAATCAGTGGAAGGGTTGAGATTGATGATCCAAGAGTCGTTGGCTCAGTTGTTCTCAATAAATCTGCCGCTAGACAGTATACAGATAAAGCAACCTTCAACGAATTTTACAAAGATATAAGTGACGAACCCATAGTTACCATAATTGTATAGAGGTTAAAATAAATGGCTAAAAGTTATGGAGGAACAAACAGAGACCATTTGATGAATTATTATCTGGCCGTTAAAGAAGAGGCTGATAATGCCATCAAAAATATACGTGCCGCACAAGATGTGTCCTTAGCGCAGTATATGTGTCAGAAAGATTGGAGTGATAAGAAACAGCCCTGGCAATCTAAGATATATATACCATTGGCTAAGGCTACTATTAAAAAGGCCGTTCGTCTCGTTAAGAAAGCCATGTTGGATTCGGAATATTACTTTGATTTCAAGGTGATAGGCAAAGACCCAAATAAGAAAAAGATGGCCAATGTAATGCGGCAAGTGCTTATGATGCACCTAACATCTGATAAGTTTATCGAAACTTTTTCTGAGTGTCTTGAGTCCGGTTTTGTGCTTGGCGAAATGATTATGAAGATATGGGTAGAGAATGTTCCCCGCCATTATGAGGTTGATGTAAAGCGTGATGAATATGTAAAAAGAAATCTACCAAGACTTAGATTGCGTGCTGTAAATCCCTATGATTTTCATTTTACTCCTGATAAGAGAATTATGATTGAAGATGAATTTATTAAGGTTCATGATCTTATTGAGTTTTCAGAACAGCCTAATTCTAATATAGACAAAAGAGTTCTCAACGAGTTAATTAATGGAGACTATAGTGGTGGTGGAGATGTTACTGACCGAGATGCAAGATTGCTAAAATTGGGGATAACTGAGCATAGTAATCAATTTAGACATGATGTTTTAATATCTCATGTATGGGGTCCAGTTATTAATGCTAAGGGTCGTGTAACAATGGAGAATGCCCATTGGTTAGTGGCAAATGACAAATATCCGCTAACTCAACCTGAGCCTAATCCATTCATTCATGGCAAAGCACCATATATAATAGGTAGTCCAATACCTGTAATATTTAGACATCTTGGTAAGGGTCTTATAGAAGATGTTGCTGGCATTGAGGATGCTATAGTGAATTTTGTCAACCTACAATTAGACAATCTTAAATGGATAGTCTTGGGCATTAATGAGGTTGATGAGCTGGCATTATCTGATAAGGCCAAGGAAGAAATGCGGGATATGTTTCCTGGTAAACTTGTAACAAGACGGTCAGGTTATGAGAAACCAGCGTTTAACCATACTGAAATGGGGACACCGCCTGAAAAAGCAATGCCCATGCTACAGGAGCTTAAACAGTTCCGTGAAATGGATACCAATGTTACAGAATATATCCAATCTACCCCAGGCTCTAGGCAAGACACCCTTGGCGAGTATGAGGGTAAGCGTGGATCAGCAATGCAGGATTTTGCCAGTATTGCTTCCGACATAGAAAAGGGCTTTATGGTCGATTGCATTGATATGGCTAGAGACCTGGTTGTACAATATTGTTATCAGTTTGACAAATATCCAGAGATCAAAGTAATTTTTGAGGATTCGCAAATAAACCTCAATGATCTTAGTGCCTCTGGTAAGAAAGCTTTAATAGTTAATGACTTAGAACTTGCTGGACGTGGCATATCAATCTTCTTTGAGAGGATGGATAAGCTAAATAAGCTTGGTACATATGTCAAAATGCTCAATGCATTGCCTGAATCTGCTCAGGATTATCCAAGATGGAATGAGATATTACGGCGGATTAATGATGCATTTTCATTTGACAACCGTGAGGACCTCGTTAATTCTGATGAGCAAGTAGCAAAACTTCAACAGAATAAAATGAAAACGGCTCAAGAACAGCTTATGCAGCAGGTACGTATTCAGCAGATGGAATGGCAGAAAGAGATGGAAATTGAGCGTATGAAAATATCTGCTGAACTGCAAAAGCTTAGAGGAGAAATGGTTTCTGACGAGAAGGATAGAGACCTTGACTGGGCCATTGCACTTCTAAAGGCTAAGGTTGATTCACAGAAGACTAAAGAAACTAAGGTAAACAAAGATGTCAAATCTTAAGCGTGGATGGCAATGGGTTCCGATGGAGTAGTTCCATTAGGCAGGAGACATATGTGGAGTTAATCATGGCAAACGAAGGAAACATCCAATTATTTCCACGGAGTAATATATACAGAAATAACTTTGAGGGAGTCAAATGGAATGACAACTCCAGAGTGGAAAAAGCAAAGGAGAAAGAATTTACGGGCACATCGGAAGACTTTTTTAGGGCATCAGATGAAGATATCGAGAGGCTTAAAGATGCAATCGGAAGACGATGTGACTATGCTGAGCGAGTTAGAGAGAATTGGGGCAAAATCAGCAAAGGATAATACCAAATGATAGTTAATGAAGAAGGTTTAAGGGAGTTTGCTAACTCGATGTATTGGTCAAAGATTATGGGGCCAAAACTCGATAGCGAAATCTTAAGGTTAGAAGCTGCTATGGAAACCTCTGGCGATCCACAGAGGACACAATCAATTGTTGATTCGTGGATTCTGCTACGACGCATAAGAGCTGACATAGAAATCTGGAAAGATTAAAAGGAGAATATTATGAGTGAAGGGACACCCGTTAATGACGGCTCCCAAGAGGGAATAGTAGACCCGAATACCGGCAAGCCCGCTTCGGAGCTACAGGCAAAGGTCGATGAGCTTACAAAGCAAATCGAAGAGCAAAACAAGCGTATAGCTGGACAGACTAAATCATGGCAAGAGGAACGGCAAAGACGGGAGGAGATAGAAGATAAGGTCAAGAAGTATGAGAAGTATGACTTTCTACTTGATGATCTTGGTGAAAACTCACCTGCGCAGCCCGTAACGCCTACTTCCCCTAAACCCAATGATGACAGTGCTCGTCAGTTATCGCAAATGCGTCTCCAGATTATTGAGACGAAGTACGCTGCTAATCCTGCAAACAAGGATAAGGCTCACATAGTGGCTGATTCAAAACTTAGGAATATGGTCTACCAAGAGGCCGCTGCTCGTGCGGCTAAAGAGACCCAGGAATATGGAAACGTTGTTTCGAGCGATGAGGAAATATTCGCCTATGGAGTAGATGAGGTTGCTAAGTTTGTTGATACCCTTAAGACTGATGGAGCAAGGATTGTGGAAGAAGAGCGTAGTGGAATACCAGGGAATGTAAACCTTGGTAAAGGAAGAGCGCCTGCCGCATCATCTAATGAGGGTGGAGAGGAAGAAGACGGTGGCTTCATTGTTCATTCGATAGAGGAAGAGAAATCTTACTTGAGTGAATATGTTAGTAATCGTCAGAAAGCTCAAGGCCAGATGAGAGGCGGGAAATAGACTAACTTAAACAAGAGGGAGATAAAAAATGCCTGGACAGTTATTTTCTGTCTCAACGCAGGGTACTTATACCTGGTCTACGCTCTTGTCTAGGGAAGTTGTCCACGCTGCTCAGCCTGACAAGAAATTTGCTCAGTTCACGGTCATGCGAGAGCAGTGGGGTAAAAACGCTGGTGAGTCGTTCTTGTTTGATAAGTACGGCAATATAGATACCCAGGGTACTACCCTGTCTGAAACCAGCACTATTCCTGCGCATCAGTACAGACTGTATCAGTCTACTGCTACACTGTATGAGCGTGGTAATAGTATTCCTTGGACGAGGAAGTACGAAGTCCTCTCACAGACTAATGAAAGGGCAGCGCCAGTTCAGGTCCTTAAGAATGATATGGCAAAAGCTCTGGATACGGCTTGTGAGGCGGAATTCGATAAGTGTAAGATTCGGTATGTGGGTACCGCAACCAACGTGGCCGCTTGGACCACGAATGGGACTGCGACTTCAACCTGTAAGTCTGATCTTAATACTACTCACGTCAAGAACATCGTTGACTACATGTATGAAACAATGCTTTGTCCGCCTTATGACGGTCAGAATTATATGGCAATCGTTTCATCTAATGCGGCCCGTGGTGTTTACGATGAGGTAGAGGACATCATGCAGTATACGAAGTTCCCTGCTTCTGGTGAGTTTGGTAAGTATTACGACTGCCGGTTTGTGAAGACGAATCATGGCCTCTCCAATACTGGAAATGCGTCAACCTATGGTGAAGCGTATTTCTTCGGTGGCGGTGAAGGTCCGGTGTGTGAAGGTGTAGCTGTTCCTCCGCAGGTAATACCTAAAGAGGTAACGGACTACGGTCGATCAAAGGGTTTGGCTTGGTACTGCATTAATGGGTACAAAATCTTTTGGGAAGACGATCCTGATAACAATACTATCAAGTATGATAGTGCATAATGGAGGTATGACCTATGGGAAATATGAGTTATGATGATGCTCAGTTTCAGATGAAGTTTAGGGAGTACCTCGGTAATCAGCCGGTTGATCTTGGGTCTGAGGCTAC
>CAYOFL010000087.1:0-13107 GCA_964403165.1 uncultured Ignavibacteria bacterium | reverse complement strand
CATTTAGAACTTTCTGGTATACCAGCCACTCCGGTTTCCACATTGGAAAAAGCAAGAGAGATCGGGCAGAATGTGGGCTTGAAATATGTGTATCTGGGAAACGTGTGGGGTCATCCCGCCGAAAATACCTACTGCCACAACTGCCAGAAACTCTTGATAGAAAGAAAGGGGTTCTGCATTTCACAAAACCACATCAAAGATGACGAATGTCCTTTTTGCGGAACAGTGATTCCGGGAAAATTTGGATGAATTTGGAGTGCAACAACTTGTTGTTGCGGTTTTTCCCGTTGGGGCAGGGCTCTTCCTGAAGGTTTGAACCCCTGCCCCGATTGCGGATAGGGGCTCGTCCTGCACTTCGTTTCCCGCCAAAGGCGGGATGTCGAAGGAAAGGCTCGCCCTGAAGGGTGCAACCCCTATCCCAACAGAGGAGTTTTTGGTACAAAGAGGAGGATTTCATATCTCACGGGATGAAATCAAAGAGAGCAAAAACCTTTAGTGCCATACAAACATCCCCAAAAGATTTGATTGACTTGTTAGGTAAACAAAGAAGCAAACCATCATAATTGTCGGATAGTCC
Source organism: uncultured Ignavibacteria bacterium (assembly GCA_964403165.1). Classification (GTDB taxonomy): domain Bacteria; phylum Zixibacteria; class MSB-5A5; order MSB-5A5; family SM1-73; genus SM23-73-3. The sequence goes on along the minus strand of CAYOFL010000087.1, from coordinate 12,530 downwards.
CGCCGTTGGCAGTTCGACTTGGCTCACTGCCCTGAACTTGTTGAAGGGCGGGACATATCCGGCCTTCGTTCGTCACGGACGCCCACGTCCGTGACGTAAAATACATGGTAACGGACGAGGCGTCCGTTACCAACAGTTTATTCAAACACGACAAATGGCTAAATGCATAAATTGTGGAAAGGAATCCAAGCTAATCTCCAAAGCGTTGCAGGTGTGCCTGGATTGTATTAGAAATGATTTTGATAAGATTTTGCCTCATGTTCAGAGGGTTCATGCAAGATCAAGATTGGAATTTGATCTGCCCACAAAACCACCCAAATATCCTCAAGGAGTTCAATGCAATTTGTGTGTGAACGAATGCGTGATTCCTGAAGGTCAAAGAGGATATTGTGGAGTAAGAGAAAATAGAGGTGGACAACTTTATGGTGGAGGAAAAGAAGAAGGTAACTTAGGCTGGTATTACGATCCTCTCCCCACTAACTGCGTGGCAGACTGGGTTTGTGCCGGAGGATCAAAAGCTGGGTATCCAGAATATTCACATTCGCCCGGTCCTGAATATGGACACAAAAACTTAGCTGTATTTTATCAAGCCTGTTCCTTTAATTGTCTTTTCTGTCAGAACTGGCATTTTCGAAAGGATGTCTATTCCAAAAGAAAGGTAACGGCAGAACAGTTATCAGATTGTGTGGATGAGAAAACCTCCTGCATCTGCTATTTTGGAGGAGATCCCACGCCTCAGATTCAACACGCCATCGTGGCGTCTGAAAGAGCATTGAATAAAAATAAAGGGAGAATACTGCGTATCTGCTGGGAGACCAACGGAGCGATGAATCCTCACCTTTTAGAGAAGATGGCGGATTTGTCCTTAAAATCAGGAGGATGCATAAAATTCGATTTGAAGGCTTTTAATGAAAATTTAAATATTGCCCTGTGCGGGGTAACCAATAAAAGAACTTTGAGGAATTTTGAAATGCTCTCTGAGATCGCCAAGACTCGTCCTGATCTTCCCTTTCTCGTAGCCAGCACCCTGCTGGTTCCGGGATATGTTGATAAAGAAGAAGTATGGAAGATCGCAAACTTCATTGCCAGTTTGGACAAAGATATCCCTTATGCTCTTTTAGGTTCTCATCCCCAATTCTTTTTGACCGATCTTCCGGTCACCTCAAAAAGGCATGCAGAGGAGTGCAAGCACGCCGCAGAAAGCGCAGGTTTGCACAATGTGAGAATTGGTAATATTCATCTCTTAGGGAATGCCTACTGACTTGTTTGGGTTGTTAGAGATTTGATTCCCCCGCTCCAGGCGGGTGTTCTTCACCCTCCGTTAGTTTTCGGTGGGTGAGGGACACCTGCGGGAAGCAAAAAGTCAGATATATCCGTTGCCATCTACTATCAGTCCATCCCTTAGTTTTATGATGCGGTGGGTTCTTCTGGCTATTTCCTTATCGTGGGTTATGACAATGATGGTGTGTCCCAGCTTGCTTAACTCTTCGAACAGATTAATTATCTCTCCACCTGAGGCTGAGTCTAAGTTTCCAGTGGGCTCATCCGCCAGGATCAGGCGGGGCTGGTTAACTAAAGCGCGAGCAATAGCCACCCTTTGCATCTCGCCACCGGAAAGTTCGGTAGGCTTATGATCGGCCCAGTCTTTTAGACCCACCCTCTCCAAAAGCTCCATAGCTCTTTTTCTTCTCTTTTTTGAAGGGACGCCTCCGAAGATTAAAGGTACCTCCACATTTTCAAATGCGGTGGCGTATGGGAGGAGGTTGAAATTTTGAAACACAAAGCCGACCTTTTTATTTCTGATCTCTGCCAGTTCGTTGGGACTTAAGCTTTCCACCTTTTGTCCCTCTAAAAAGTATTCCCCGGAGGTAGGAGTATCCAGACAGCCCATCAAGTTCATCAAAGTGGATTTCCCCGAGCCTGAAGGACCCATGATGGCGACAAATTCGTTTTCACCGATCACCAAATCAATTCCCTTAAGAGCCTCCAGCTCAATTCTCCCTGTCGAATAGACCTTTCGGATTTTTCGCATGTCTATCATGAAATTCACCTCAATCTCAAAAACACTCGATCATGTTTTGTTTAGTTTTTCGAGCCTGTCTTGGTCTTTGTCATGTTCTGTCGGTTAAATGTACGAATAACGCCTATGGTTGAACGTTCTGTTTTATTCATATCTCAGTGACTCCACCGGATCTACGCTGGCTGCTCTGCGGGAGGGGAAGATCCCGGAAAGCATCCCGATGATTCCTAAAATCAGCGACGTGATCACCGCGATCTCCAAAGAGATGACCGGCTTTCCCAACCACTGCGCCCAGTCCGCCTCCATTGGAATGGTGGCCCAGATCTTCACGATTATGACGCAGAAGAACACTCCCAGCGCACCACCGAGAATGGTAATGATCAACGACTCCAGCAAGAACTGGCTCATGATGTGGAGTCGCTTTGCTCCCATGGCCATCTTTATCCCTATCTCTCTGGTTCTCTCCTTCACCGCCACGTACATGATGTTTGCCACCCCCACCCCGGCGATCAAAAGCGTCATCCCCCCGATAATTCCCAAGAAGATTTGAAAACCTATTAAGACCTTGTTGAAGACCTTTTGACCTTCGATCACATCCCAAAGCCACAAGGCTTCCTTGTCCTCGGGATCGAATTTGTATTTTGCCCCCATTACCTTGGAGACCTTCTTCTTGATCTCCTCGATTTGCGTTGCGTCCCTGGGTTGGTAAACGATGTTCTGCAGGTATTTATGGCCCCATATGCTTTTGAACGTGGTTGCAGGAATCGTGGTCTTATCCTCATCCGGCCCGTTGTACATTCCCATCTGCATCTTTTCTATCATCACGCCGATGACCGTGAAGGGGATGTTGTTCATGATGACGGTCTTGCCCACGGCCTCCTCCGACCCGAACAGCCTCTCTTTGAGTTTATCTCCCAAAAAGACCACTCTCCTTTTGTACTTCATGTCCAGATCGTTGATGAATCTGCCTCCTGGCTGAGAATAATGGGCTCGCATCTCCTCATAGCAGGGATAAACACCGTTGACCCTCTCTGAGACCGTGTTCTTTTTGTAAGTCATCGAAATCCCCCATCTGTTGTATTCACCTCCCACGGCTTCGATTTCGGGTACCTTCTTTTTCAAGAACTCGATGTCCTCGTCAATGAAGCGAATCCTTCTTCCTTTTCCCAGGCCTTGAAAAGGTATGGATGTCTGTCCTCCCCACATTACCACGATGTCCCTTCCCATTCCGTGACGGGCTTTGTTCAACGACCTTTTCATCCCCTCTCCAAAAGCCAAAAGCATTACAATCGATATGGTACCCCAGACTATTGCCATCAAAGTCAGGGTTATCCTTTTCCGCTGTTTCTTTAAGTCCCGCAAAAAAAGCCCGAAGATCAAAAGTCCTTTCACTTGTTCTCTCCAGTATTTTGTTGGTAGCTGCTCTTGACCCTTAACCCTTGACCCTTCCTGGGGTGCGGCTACCCTTTTCAAGCATGTTGGTAGGCGCAGGCTTTAGCCTGCGTTTTGTTCTCGCACCCTAAAAGGGTGCGGCTACCAAAACCAATTTTCTATAGCTTCAAAGCCTGCACCGGATTTAAATTTGCCGCTCTTCTGGCGGGGAAATAACCCGAGATCAACCCCACCAATCCTAAGATACCTACCGCAATCAAAGCCGCAGGGAGGGTAATCTGGGGCGTTCCCATGTATTCTTCCAACTTGAAAAGCGGGAAAACCTTCACCACCATCAGGGAGAACAGAAATCCTATGACGCCACCGACGAAGGTTATTACGAAAGTCTCAAAAATGAACTGGAGCAGCACGTGAGCTTTTTTAGCGCCTAAAGACATCTTTATCCCTACTTCCTTAGTCCTCTCCTCCACCACCACGTGCATGATATTGGACACGCCGATTCCACCCACGATCAGGGTGGCAGTTCCGATCACCACCAGAAATATCCTGAAAGCCAAAAAGAAGTAGGTCAGGAATTTTTGCATTTCAGTGGTGTCCCACATGGAAAGGGCTTCGTTGTCCTCCGGATCAAACTTGTACTTTTTGCCCAAGACCTTGTACACCTCCTCCTTCACCATTTCGGTCTGTCTGGGATCTTTGGGCTTGAAGATGATGTCGTTCACGTATCTGTAGCCATACATGGCCGCGAAGGTGGTGGCCGGTATGAAGGCCTTGTTCTCATCCCGACCGCTGTAGCTGGAGTCCTGCTCCTTCTCCTTCATCACTCCCACCACCAGGAAGGGGACATTGTCAATTATGATGTACTTGCCAATGGCCTCCTCTTCTCCGAACAGATCCTTTTTGAGCTCGTCCCCGATGAAGACCACTCTTTTCTTATTATCCAGATCAATCTTGTTGATGAATCGCCCGCCGAATTCTGGGTATATGTTCCTCATCTCTCCGAAGACCGGATAGATTCCCACCATGTTCTGAGTGACCGCGTTGTCTTTGTACTTCATATGGGTGCTCCAGCGGGAATACTCCGGACTCACCCCTGACATCTCCCTGATCTCCCTCTTTAAGAGATGAGCGTCTTCCTCTCTTAAGGGGATTCGCCGTCCCTTTCCGAAACCCTCGAAGGGCTTGCTGGTTCTCCCTCCCCAGAGGATGACGATACCCTCACCTAGGCCATGCATGGCTCTCTGATTCTGAGCGTGCAGTCCCTTTCCGAAGGCTAAAAGAAGAACCACTGCCGCAGTCCCCCAGATGATCCCAAAGAGGGTGAGAAAAGTCCTCAACTTCTGGGAGCGCATGTCCCTGAGAAACTGGGTTATGTACATAACAAACTGCATTTAGGTTATCTCCTTGGGAGGTTTCTCCACCAGTATCTCACCCTCGTTGAGCCCTTCGGTCACCTCGATATTCAGTCCGTCTGAAAGACCAGTCTTTATCACCTTCCGCTCAATCTCTCCGGTGGTGCTGTCCTTAACTTGCACGAAGGCCGTATCCTCAACAAACTCAATCAATCTTTCCGGTATTAAGAGAATGTCCTCCTTCTTCTTTATTATGATATCTGCATTGGCCGAGTATCCCGCTCTTAAGACCGAGGAGCCCGTTTCAGTGATTTTGATTTCCAGATCAAACAGCGTTGCGTTCTCCTCTTTTTTAGCTTTGGGGGAAATTTTGTAGAGCACACCGTGTATGGTATCGTTGGGAAGTGCCCCGATTTTCAAAATGGTGGGCATCCCCTCTTTTAGCTTTCCCACATCGATTTCATCCACCGTGCCCCTGAAGATCAATTCGTTCATGTCGGCTAAGGTAAAAAGATCGGTTCCGGCTTGATAGGAGGTCAAAGGAACCACCGGATCTCCCACGTTAATCTTTCTCTCCAGCACCGTGCCGTTAATGGACGATTTTATAACCGATTCGATCTTCCTTCCGGCGACATTGGTCTTGCCCCGTTCAATTAAAGACAGCCTTTCCTGAGACAATTTTAATCTAAGCTCTGCCTCTCCAGCACTCCGGGAAGCCTGGTCGAAATCCTGTTGGGAGACTAATTTTTTCGCCAGAAGCTCCTGTGTCCTTTCGAACTCCTTCCTCTGGTTCTCGTAGTTGACCGAGTCGATCTCCACCTGCCTTTTCGCCTCTGCATATTCCAGCGGGGTGGGATCGGGTCTGATCTCCACCAGTGGCGCCCCTCTCTTGACCGAGTCTCCCATCTCCACAAATACCTTCTTCACGATGCCAGAGATTTTGGATTTCACCGAGATCTGATTTTTGGGCTCAATCTGCCCGATGGCCAGCGCCTTGTCGATGATGCTCCCCATCTCCACCTTGACTGAGTTGTTGGACTGCTTTTTTTCACCGGAACCCTTCAGTACTAAAAATGCAAAAACAGCCACCACCACAACAACAGCTCCAATTATTATGACCTTTTTCTTCATATCTCATTCTCCTGTGTTTTGAACTATAAGTGGAAAAAGCATAATTCCTCGATTTTTTAAACTCATAATTTATTCTACGAGATTAAGCCACTAAGGTTTCAAGCTTGACTGTGCTGAAGTGATATGAAATGACTGTGTTCAGAGAGCCAGAACCTAACTTAAGTTAGGTTCTGGATTCCTCTTTAATGTATAAACTGCATTCGGCCATTACAGTTTTGACTATTTTTCAAATGGCAATAAGACTTATGTATTTTTTGAAGTTTTTTGCTTTATCAATTTCCACACCCTAGTATGCAGAGGGCTATTTCATTGATTTTCAACACGTTATATTTTCGCACAGCCAAGTTTTCATAGCTTGCCGTCTAACTTGTCTACGCAAAAGTTACGAAAGAGACAAAACTCTTGTTGACAATTCGATTAAGTGAGTTATATTAAAAAAAAAGGTTGTTTTTCTCTGAGTAAGTGAAAGCAACGTGGAGAATCTATGAAGTTTCGTTTTATCCTCAGTCTTCGGGGGGCATTGTATCTAATCCTGTCTTTTGTTTTATTTTTCGTTCTCCATGTAGGAAAGGCAAGGTATCGCCGATTTTCTGTTCAAAAGGGATGAAAGTTTTTGAGGAGGTGTTCAATCGGAAGGTTTTCTAAAAGACATCTAAAAATCGTTTGTAAACCTTAAAACCCAAAAGGAGAGTCAAATGAAAAAAGTGATTCTGTTTTCTTTGTTGTTTGCCCTCTTTGTTTTCTCTTTTGCCTGGGCATACAGGGTGAACTTCAGAACCAGTGATGGACTTTTGGTAGAGTTGATCTCTGCGGATGCCTCAAAAGTCAGAGTGGAGATTAAGATTCCTGAAATCGTGATGGAAGATAAGGTGGTGGAGGGGAAAACCTATCAGCTTATCACCATTCCGGGTGGTGGATGGCTTACTAAAGTGGGCGATCCTCAGATCCCTTTGATCTGTCGTTTTGTAGCTCTTCCTCCCACCTCGGGGGTGAGGATGGAGGTGATTGAAGAGGAGAAGGAGATCCTGCCTGGCACCTTCCTGGTTTATCCTTTCCAAAAGCCGCCCCTACGTGGTGACAACCCGGGACCAGAAGTATTCCAGCTTAATGAGGAGACCTATTCTCAAGACCGACCTTTTCCAGGTAAGTTAGTGGAAAAGGGGGAGATCTCCATTCTCAGAGATTTGAGATTAGCCCCCATTAAATTCTTTCCGGTTCAATTCAACCCTCAGACCGGACAGGTTACAGTCTACAAACGTTTGCTGGTGGATATTCATTTCGAGGGAACAGGAGAGAACCCCAAGTTGAACCCCACGAACGTGGTGACCAGATCCTACTTAAAAACCTACGAAAGGTTCGTGTTGAATTTTGATCAGATCAAAGGAGGAAAGGATGTGGTGGATGGCTCCGTGTTGATCATAACCTATGATGACTTTCATAATCAGGTTCAACCCTTAGCTGACTGGAAACACAAGAAGGGATATGAAACTCACTTGGTGGACAAATCCACGATCGGGACCACTAACACTCAGATTCGCGACTATATCTATGATGCATACCACACCTGGCCTAATCCGCCGGAGTATGTGATCCTGGTAGGAGATATCGAGCAGATTCCAACCAATAGTGGTATATCCTGTATCACCGACCACAAATACGTAACCGTAGATGGTACTGATTACTTTGCAGATATTCATATAGGACGGATTTCGGTCCAGACCCAGGCTGAAGCCACCCACGTTATCACCAAGACCTTAAACTACAGAAAGAACCCGTATGTGGGTGAGACCGAGTGGTTTATGCGGGCGATGACCATCTCCGGAAGTGACTATGTGGACGACTATAATGCTTTAATATGTGGTAACTTTATGGTGGATTATGCCGGCTTTACTTATTTTGACTCCCTCTGGAATTCGTTGGGCACGGATACCCCTACCCAGATAACCACTCGTCTGAACCAGGGACGGAGTTGGATAGCTTATTTTGGACATGGCTCTGCCACCTCCTGGGGCCCTTCCGGCTTCAGTAATTCACATATTAATGCACTTAGCAATGGGGAGAAACTGCCGGCAATCATGGATATAGCATGCAACAATGCTGAGTTTGACTATACTGGAGGCGACTGTTTTGCCGAGCGATGGATAAAGGTGGGTTCGGTGGGGAACGAGAAGGGGGCGGTGATCATCTGCGCCTCCACCCGTGGTTCTCAGTTCTTCTATTCGGACACGCTTAGCAGAGGAACCTTTAAGGCGTATTTTAAAGACAGCCTCTTTCATTTCACTCCTGCCGTCAATTCCGGGAAAATGTTTATGTATACCTATTTCCCCGAGGGACCGGGAGGGGACACAGAGAGGGAGATGCAGATGTACACCACCCTTGGCGATCCAGAGCTGGATCCCTGGAGTGCAGTGCCGGAGAGTCTAGTTGTAACCCACCCTGATTTCGTGATAGTAGGAGGAGGTCCCTTTACGGTTACTGTCACACTTTCCGGTCAGCCTTTAAAGGACGCCTTAGTTTGTCTTATTAAGGATCCCGAGGTATACGAGAGTGCTCGAACCGGTCCTGATGGTCAGGTGACGCTCATCCCTGCTCCCGCCACTCCGGGATTTATGGATTTAACTGTAACCGGGCATAACGCCTATCCTTATGAGACCACGGTTCAGGTGATTTCCCCTTCGGGTCCCTATCTGGTTTATCATGGGTCCCAGATTGATGATGACAACCTGGGTGAAAGCCAGGGCAATAGCGATGGGGACGTGGATATCGCAGAGACCATCGAGCTTCCGGTGATGCTTAAGAATCTCGGAGACTCCACCGCCATCCAAGTAAACGCCACTTTAAGCACAACCGATCCTCGGATCACCATAACGGATGATTCGGAGGATTATGGCGATATACCGGCGGGTGATTCTGCCTTCTGTTTGGACGATTTCGACTTCTGGGTCTCACCGGAGATACAGGATGGGGAAATCATCTCCTTCAACTTAGACATATTTGCACAGAATGGAGGCGGATACTGGAATTATCCTTGTTTGAATATTGTGGTTCACGCTCCGGTGTTAGCATACTCTTCTTGTACCATCGATGATATCGTAGGCAATGGAGATGGAAAGCCTGATCCGGGTGAGGTGTGCAACATGGATATCGTTTTAGAAAACGATGGGAGCCACCAGGCAGATACAGTGGAGGCTGAACTGATCTCTGATGATTTTTATGTCACCATAACCAGTCCCAGTTCAAGCTATCCAGACATACCTCCTCAGGGGAGTGATACCAGTCTCTCCTCATATCAATTCGAAGTGCGTAACGACTGTCCGGAAGGTCATCGTGCCAGTTTGATTCTTCAAATCCACGCCGCCGGTCTTTATTCAGTCTCTGATACCTTCAAGCTTCTTATCGGGCAGACGCCGATCTTGTTGGTGGACGATGATGGTGGAGGAAACTATCAGACCTATTTTGAGGCAGCACTATATTCATTAGATATTCCCTATGACGTATGGACATATGCCTTGCAGGGCACCCTATCGGTTTCCGACTTAGAGCTTTATCGGTCGGTGATCTGGACCACCGCAGATGATTATGGTTCCATTGGCAGTCCGGCCACCTTAACCGAGACGGATCAAGCTAACCTGATGTCCTATCTGGATGGCGGAGGAAAGCTGTTTTTATCCAGCCAGGATCTTTTGTATGACAACAATCCCAACACCTTTATCATCAACTATCTACATGTGGCTAACCATACCGATGATCCAGGGATAAACTCCGTGGCTGGTGTTGCCGACGACACCATTACAGACGGAATGGCATTCGGTTTAAGCTGTCCGTTTTATAACTTCTCCGACTATATAACTGCGGGAGCAGGTGCCACCTCAATATTTTCACGCACCGGCAAGAGTTCACCCATGTTAAGGGATGGAGGATTTACCAGAAGTGGCGGTGATTTTTCCTCAAACTCTGGTCTGATTGACTATTGCGCCTTGCGCTATCCTGCCACTGGAAGCGCCACCTATCAGGTGGCCTTCTTCTCCTTCCCCTTTGAAGCGATTCCTCAGTCAGGAGCAGATCCTAACAATGCCAAGATAGTGATGGAAAGGATTTTAAATTGGTTTGGCTTGTTTAAACCGTCCTTTTTACATGGAGACGCCAATGGAGATACGATCATAGACCTTGCAGATGTTATATATCTTATCAACTATTTGTTCCGAGGTGGACCGGCTCCTTCACCATTGGAGGCGGGAGATGCCAACTGCGATACTCTGGTCAACATTGATGATGTTATCTATCTGATCAACTATCTGTATAAAGGTGGTCCACCACCCCCCTGTTAGACATCATGGATGGAAAAGACCAAAGCCCCGCCATCGGCGGGGCTTTTTGTTTGCAGGTTAGTAAGTGTGCCAGCAAATATATGATCCATTTTTTTCGAAGGAGAATACGGAGACAACTGAGTGAAGGTGAATACCTTTGTTCCGAAGATTGACACAGAAGAGTTTTTTGCGTATATTTTAAAAAATTCTAAAAAAAGGAAATCTTATGATTAAGATCGACCAAACCATATTCAAAGCCTACGACATAAGAGGAACTTATCCGGATCAGCTCAATGGAGAGATCGCCCATAAGATAGGAAGGGCTCTGGTGGAATATCTTAAGCCTGAGACTATAGCAGTGGGAAGGGACATGAGATTATCCTCTCCCACACTATGGGAGGGATTGACCCGTGGAATTACAGAGGGTGGAGCAGATGTGGTTGACATCGATTTGGTCTCCACCGATTGTTTATATTTCACCGTGGGCAAGTATGGTTATGATGCCGGAGTGATGATCACTGCCTCTCATAATCCCCCTGAATATAATGGATTTAAGATGTGCAAAAAGGATGCGGTGCCTTTAAGCGGAGAGCTGGGGATAGATCAGATAAAAGAGCTGGTTTTAAAAAACGATTTTCCTCCTTCGCAAAAGTTAGGGAAGGTAAAGAAGCAGGATGTGGACGATGCGTATATTCAGCACATTCTCTCCTTCGTTAACCGGGAGAAAATAAAACCGTTTAAGATAGTCATAGATGCAGGAAACGGTATGGCGGGAAAGACCATACCCAAGCTTTTCTCTCATCTCCCCTGCCAGGTGATCCCCATGTTTTTTGAGCTGGATGGCTCCTTCCCCCATCATCTGGCCAGCCCGATTGAGCCTGAAAATATCGCTCCACTACAAGAAAGGGTGCTTGTGGAAAAGGCAGACTTAGGAGCGGCGTTTGACGGAGATGCGGATCGAATGTTTTTGGTGGACGCGGGCGCCAATCCTCTGGGTGGCGACATGGTAACCGCTTTAGTGGCGAAAAATCTTTTAAGAAAAGAAAGGGGAGCCACCGTCTTGTATAATCTGATCTGCTCTAAAACTGTTCCCCAGGTGATAGAAAATGAGGGGGGAGTTGCAGTTCGCACCCGGGTGGGGCATGCGTTGATTAAACCATTGATGAAAAAACATAATGCCATCTTTGGAGGGGAACACTCCGGACATTTCTATTTCCGCAAAAACTGGTTTGCCGATTCCGGTATGATTGCGCTTTTAGTCTGCCTGGAGTTGATCTCGGAGGAAAATCAACCGCTTTCCACCCTGGTCAAATCCATTGATCCCTACTTTCGCTCTGGCGAGATCAATAGCCGGGTTGAAAATATCCCTCAGAAATTGCATTTGATCGAAAAACACTATTCTGGTGGCAAATTCGACCATCTGGATGGGTTGACCATTGACTTCGGAGATTGGTGGTTCAATCTCAGACCTTCAAACACCGAGCCTCTGCTTCGGTTTAATATCGAAGCAACCTCAAAAGAGATACTGGTGCAGAAAAAAGAGGAGCTTTTGAGGCTGATCAGTAGTTGAAGCATCCACAAGGCAGAATTGTCAGGGGGGTGATCTGGCGAAATTTACCTTCTTGAACTCTGTGCGGGGGCAAAAAAAAGCTCAAGGAATTGGTAAAAATTTCGATAATATAAATGCACCTTGTGCAAAAAGGGGAAGTAGTTTATGCAGACAGACCAGATAACAGAAAAAATGGATGTGCATACAAAAGGAGCGCCAATGGTGCTGGTGGTGGACGACGACGACCGCATTCGCTCCCTTTTAATGGATACTCTTTCCGCTTTAGGCTATCAGGCATTGGGTGCAAAAAATGGAGAGGAAGCTTTAACCCTGCTGGAGACAGAAAAGCTGGATCTGGTGATCACAGACGTAAGAATGCCCAAGGTAAACGGGCTCTCCTTGCTTAAGAATATCAAACATCGAAATCCACTCTTGCCGGTTTTGATTATCACCGGCTATAATTTCACCTATACAAAAGATCAGGCTATGGAGAGTGGAGCCGATGGCTTTCTGGCAAAGCCTTTCAGAATCGGTAAGATTGAGGAGCTGATACGGAAAGCTCTGGGAATTAAAGGAACTACTAAGGACAAACCTTATCGGCTCAAAAAAATTCTGGTGGTGGACGATGATGACCAGCTTCGTAACATGCTTCTGGAGGTCTTAAGCAGTTTGGATTATTTCCCTATTGGAGTGGAGGATGGAGAACAAGCTTTAGATCAGATTCAGATTCAGGATTTTGATCTGGTCGTCTCTGACATCCGCATGCCTAAAATGGATGG
>CAYOFL010000086.1:0-13307 GCA_964403165.1 uncultured Ignavibacteria bacterium | reverse complement strand
GTCTTCTCGATCACGGGAACGTGCTTCTCCTTACCCTGCTCCTCCGTCTGTGCTTGCATGAGCTTCATGGGTTGACCGCAACAGACCAGCTCTCCCACACCTGTGTGCAAAACCTCCACAATGTTCCCGCAGATTTCGCACTTATAAACCTGCAATCTCTCAGTCATCCTAACACCTCCTTTGTTATGAATTTACGGTTTCTGAACGTATCTGAAGTCCAGACCAAAGACTGAATTTGGCTTGAAGTGCGAAGCAATCATACCAGATACGCTCTCATGCAACTGAATTTTTGCACCTTACTTTTTCTTATCTTTATTGCTCTCTTAATTCTTCAGCTAATGTTTTGATCTCCGTTAAGTCTCGCTGCATCTCGCTCCAGCCATACCAGAGAGCATAATCCGGGTTGGCGTGGAAAGCTCCCTGAAAGGTTCTCATCCGGTGTTTTAAGTACATAACGAACAGCTTCTGTTCAATCACGGTCGGCGCATCATGAAAGGTTAGCAAATCAGGGAACGGATAAGCGTAGCTTTCCGATTTTGGAATTATTTCATCCTGGTATAAGCCAGCTACGATGCGGATTGCCTCAGCCATAAGATGATCCGCTTCTTCGATCATCTGATCGCCTTTTTCCAACTCTGCTTTGGCGAAGTTCACCGAATGGCACTGGTTGCAGGTATTTATCATCTCATCCCGCTCTTGTTGCCAATCTTCCTGGGTAAGCCGGACAACGTCCGCCGCCTTTACCACGTCAAGTCTGGGGGTAGGGTTTCCATCCGGGTCAAGCACTCCCAGTCCCTGCAAAACAGTTGCCCGGTCAGCCGCCCACTGGCTGTCCTCCGGCATGGGGAGCCTGACCGCCAAAAATCCCCAGGCTGTTCGGTTGGCATGGTTACCCTCTTGTAAATGGCAGGTCTGGCAGGTGGGTGCGGCAACACCTTCAGGAAGCGTCCCGTTCTGTTTCAACAAATATCTGACGCCGTGCTTGGAAGAGGAATACATCTCCCACTGCGCATGATCGAAGCCCATGTGGCAGGTCTGGCAGGCTTGAGGTTGTTTGGCTTCGACAGCAGAGAAGATGTGCCGGGTATGACAGGCATCGCATGAAGCTACCCCAAATCCTGCACCATCCATTTTTAACTCTTTTATCTCCTCTTCCGTTTTCAACCCGATCTTGTGACACCCACCGCATCCCTTCATTCCCTCCATCAACGCCATGGGCTGCCAGTGAGCCGTGGGCATGGCCTTCATCGCCGCCCAGGCCAGGGCGTGTTTCCCATCCTTGAATTGTTGAACCCGCGTCTGGTGACAGAGGGCGCAGGTCTCCGGCGTTGGAATTTGCACATTCGCCACGTCTTGAGCAGACTTGTGCAGATCGCCGTGGCATACCGAACAGTCGAGCCCGTTTTGACTGTGCTTGCTCAGTTGCCAATCAGAAACGATATTCGGCGTGAACTTTCTGTGGCAGTCAACGCACGTCTGGGCTGAAGCAACCGAGGCAACAAACAAGCTCACCAGAAAAATGAGAACCACCCTGGGCTTCATAATACACCTCCGTGGTTTTGGTTTATTTTGAAAAGTTCTTTTCAGTAACATGGCAAATACGTTTCGACCATGTCTGAAATCCTCCGAATAGGAATCTGGCGATGGATCAAAGCTCATGACCGTATTATATGAAGTGGCGCATGTTACTCTTGTAGTTTCTTTTTCATATCCTCATACTGCTCTTTGGTAATTTCACCTTTGGCAAATCGTTTTTTCAAAATGTCTAAGGGAGTTTCTTTATCGCCTTCAGTTTTGGACTTTGTGTTTTGTATAATCAAATATACCACCACCCCGATTATAATCAAAAGTATTATCCACATATAACCACCTCCATGTCCGAAATCCATCCCGCCCTCCCAACCCCACATATGACTGTGATCAATCCCAGAAATAAATGCCAAGATCAATAGAATCAAAATCAGCGCACCCAAAACAACAACACTGCCTTTCATCATTCACCCTCCTTGCTATTTTAAAGAATCGAATACCTGCTTCAGCTTTGATTCAACCTCTATGGCAATCTGCTTCAATGCTTCATTTTCAATCATCCCCATGGCAATTAAGGGCTTGATTATGGAGAGGATTGTTTTGCCTTCTTTCTCGTAGATAACAACATTGCACGGCAACATCAAACCTATGTCTTCTTCCGCCAGAATAGATTTGTGCGCATACGGAGGATTGCAGGCACCCAAGATAACATAATTCTTGAAATCTATTCCCAGCTTTTCCCTGAACTTCTCTTTAACGTCTATCTTGGTTAAAATTCCAAAACCTTTCTTTTTCAACTCTTCTGTGACCACTTCCTCAGCTTTCTCAAAGGGAAGGTCAATCTCTTTTCTGAATCCGTAATCAATCATGTTAAAACCTCCTTTGATTACTTATAAGTTCAGTGGCATACCCACGTTTACAATGAGGTAAATCCAGGTGACATTCTTCAAACAAAAAGCACGTTCTTCTGCAGATCGAAACCAGCATAAGCATTACCGGAACCTCGATCAAAACACCCACCACGGTTGCTAACGCTGCCCCTGAAGACAATCCAAAAAGCATGGTGGCGGTGGCAATGGCCACCTCAAAATGATTGGAGGCACCGATCATGGAAGCAGGGGCAGCATCATGATAAGAAAGTCGCAGGGCTCTTGATAGAACAAAGTATCCTAAGCTGAAGATCAGTATGGTTTGGATAAAGAGCGGGACAGCAATCCACAGGATGGTCAGAGGATTCTCTGTTATGATCCGTCCCTTAAAGGAGAACAAGAGCACCAGCGTGACAAGGAGCGCGGTTATGCTTACTGGTGTGAGCTTGTGCAAAAATTTTGTCTTGAACCATTCCAAACCTTTGGATCTGATAATCCACTTCCGTGAAAAGTATCCTGCCACCAACGGCAGGGCTACGTAAATGGCTACCGAAAGCAATATGGTTTGCCACAGTATGGGCATGGCATTTACGCCCAAAAGGAAACCGCCCAAAGGTGCGTAAAGTACCAACATTAAAAGAGAGTTTACGGCAACCATTACCAGGGTGAGTCCGTCATTGCCCTCTGCCAGATAACTCCACATTAATACCATGGCCGTGCAGGGAGCAATTCCCAAAAGGATCGCACCGGAAATGTAACTTCGCCATAGCTCCACCTCCTGTCCAGTCTTGATAATCTCCATTCCGGGCAAGAAACCCTTAAACAGGTATCCCAAAAAGAAGAAGGCGATCAAATACATGGTAAACGGCTTTATGGCCCAGTTGATGAACAGGGTCAAAGCCACGGACTTGGGCGTTTTTGCCGCTTTTACCACCTCCGCAAAATCTATTTTCACCATAATGGGATACATCATAAAAAACAAACAGATGGCGATGGGAATAGAAACCTGATAAAAGGATATAGAATCTAACTTGACTGCAACCTCCGGCGCTATCTTCCCAATCAGTATGCCCGCACCGATGCAAATTAAAACCCAGAGAGTTAAATATTTCTCAAAAACGGATAAATTCCTTTTTTCAGCCATTCCTATTCCCTTCAATTAAGTCACCCGCTGTAAGATAGTTATTTTCCCCTCGTGTATTAAGACCGTATCATTATCAAAAGCATCTTGAATTTCTTTGCAGCATTCAGAGCATGCGGTTGATTGGCCGGCATTATTATCATTTCTCCTTCCCTTAGGCGAAAGGGCTTTCTGGAAATGGTGATATCTGCTTCACCGTCAAGAAGGTATACCAGGGCATCAAATGGCGCAGTATGTTCGCTCAACCCTTATCCTTCATCGAAAGCAAATAAAGTTACTGTTCCCATCCTTTTCTTTATTATCTCCCGGCTCACCACAGAGCCTTTCTGGTAATCTATCAAATCAACCAGTTTGGTTGTCTGAGGCTCAGGCTGTTCTACTCCTGTTTGTTTTTTATCATTCTCCATCTTTTCTCCTCTGTTTCCTCAAGAGATATTGCAGGCATCACTTCATGCCATACCAGGGACCTGATTCCAAGTCACTGAAGAAAATTTCTCTGTCCTCTTTTCCCTTGATTTTCTCACCGGCCTCTTTTGCCAGCTGATAGTGTTTCTCGAACTCGGACTTGTTGCCCGAAGCAGCGCTTGCCCTCGCCACAGCCTCATGGGCAAAGGCAATGTCAAAGTCTCCAATATTGTTTTCCGTGCAGATCTCCAAGCACCTCTCGGCATGATAGATCGCAGGTTGAGGCCTGTTCAAAACCGAATACACACGGGAAATCTGCCATTCACCTCTTTCAAACTCAACAGGTGTTCCAATCTCACCCCAATGAAAACGCGAAGCAAAAGCGGCATGAACCATTTTATCGTCTTCTTGTTTGGTTCTGTCTTTTTTGTCCAGAAGACTCCAAACAAGATTAAAAGAGTCAACCGCAAATTTCTTGTGACACTCTTCTAACGAATACTTTTCCTGGCCAGCCATATCATTACCTCCCGTGTTTGTTCAACCCAATTAATGTTTTATTCAATCAGCAATAAGAACGACAAGAAAAAAAGCATGAGTGAACATCTTTTCTTGTGCAGATCCATGTTTTATTGGCCTTCTTTTGTTTCGCCTCCTTTCTTCTTATAATCTTTAATTGCCGCGTGAAGTGCATCTGCCGCCAGGTTGGAACAATGCATCTTCACCGGCGGGAGACCTTCAAGTTCGTCCGCCACGTCATTACGCGTTAATTTCAAGGCTTCATCTACGTGCATCCCCTTGGCCATCTCGGTCACCATACTGCTGGTGGCAATGGCTGAACCACAGCCGAATGTTTTGAATTTTATATCGATGATGATATCGTCTTTTACTTTAATATACATCTCCATCAAGTCTCCGCAGACCGGGTTCCCCACCTTCCCGTATCCATCAGCATCTTCTATGGTACCCACGTTCCTCGGATTCATGAAATGATCCAATACCTTTTTACTATAACCTATCTGTGCCATATAGCTCACTCCCCTTCTTTTACAGCGGTGAAAGCTGTCTCAATCTTTCAATGGTCTCTTTAACCGCTTCTGTGATTTTGGGAACCTCTTCAAGTCTATTCGATTGTCCCAGGGTTATAACCATGGAACCATGCGCCTCTTCGTGCTTCAAGCCTATTGCCAAAAGAACATGTGATGGCTCCAAAGTCTTGGAAGAGCAGGCAGACCCGGTGGCTATCTGTATATTGTGCCTCATATCCATATTCAAAAGTATGCTCTCGCCCTCTATACCACTGAACCGAAAGCTGGCGTGGTGAGGCAGCCTCTGGTTGGGGTGACCGGTGAGATACGATTCTTCGATCTTTGTGATCTCATCGATTAGTTTATCTCTGATTTCCTCAAGCCTCTCACTTTCCTGCCTCATCTCATCTTTCGCTATCCTTGCCGCTTCTCCCATTCCAACGATGGCGAATATGTTCTCTGTCCCGGACCTTAAGCCCCGTTCCTGTCCACCGCCGGGAAGGACAGTTTGAAGCCTTACCCCCGGTTTGATATACAATGTACCTACCCCTTGAGGACCATACATGTCGTTAGACGACAGCGTTAACAAGTCTATCCCATCATTTTGCACATCGATGGGTATGCGCCCTGCGGCGGCGGTTGCATCCACATGTAGATACAAAGCCTTTTGGTGAACTATCTCACTTATCTTCTTGATAGGCTCTATGGTCCCTATCTCGCTGTTGGCGTACATTATCGAGGTCACCGTTGTATCCTTAGTCAAACTATCATTGAGTTTTTCTACATCCACCATACCGATTGAGTCCACCGGTATGACGGTGAATTCGAAACCACTTTTCTGAAGCTCTTTCATGGGATTGATAACCGAGATATGTTCTATGGCACTGGCGGCAACTTTTTTACCCTTTCCCATGTTCCGGAGTGCAGTTCCTTTAATAGCTAAGTTGTTGGATTCAGTTGCGCAACCGGTGAAGATGATACAGGTTTCTTTCTCCGCGTTGATAAGCTCTGCAATTTTTTTCCTGGCATCCTCTATGGCCGTTTTCGCCGTCAATCCTGCCGAATGCAAAGACGAAGGATTTCCGAAGTCGCTTTTAAGATACCGTTCAGCAAAAGCCAATACCCGGGGATCTACGGGCATGGCTGATGCGTGATCTAAGTATATCCTTTTCATAGGCATACCTCCGAATGGGAAGATGGCGTCAGAATCTGGAATCGAGTCGAAAGAAGTCGCCATCTTTTCAATCAACACTTATACCCTATAAAGTCAAATCTTTTCTTCCCCTCAAATCAAAACCACATGGTTGCACCTGCATCCAATGCCAGATCGTTTAAGGTTGCTGCACCCACGATCTTCACTCCGGGTATCAGGTCAACCTTTTCCCAACCAAGCATCTGCTTGGATGCTTCGCATACATAAATCTCAATTCCCATCTCAAGTGTTTTGTTGACCATCTCCAAAACACTGGGAAAGGTTCCCAGCTTTATCTTTTTGGCTTCTTCCGGAATCAGTATTTTTAATCCCTGGCCTAAATAATACACTTTAGGATTGAGATCCATGGCCTTGGCGGTTTGTGCCAAAACCAGAGGTGAATACTGCCTTTCCGGCTGATCGCTGGTCTGCACATACAGAATTGATTTTTCGTCCTTCATTTTATGCCTCCCGTGTTCCTTCTCAAAAACAGGTTATCTGACTTATCTAATCTAATTTATTTCATGCGTCTTATAAAAAAAGTTAAAATCGTCCCCTCTTTTTCGAATTTGAGAATCTGGTGTCCGGTCCTCTTGGCCCATCTTTTGATATCCTCTTCTGCTGCCGGGTCATCTGCCTCCACCTTCAACACCTGCCCCACTTCGATCTTGTCAATCTCCTCCTTAGTCTGGGCGATTGGCATGGGGCAAAAGAGGCCGACACAATCCAGCTCTGCATCATAAACAATATCTGAACCCACGGTCACGACCTCATCTTCATTTCAATACCCACAAGCCGAAGCTAAGTCACCGATATCAACCGTTTCTATCAGCTACCTTTTTAGATTCTTCAAAAAATCTATTATCTCATTTATATCAGGCAACTGGCTTATCGGGTAGGTCTTGAAGAATACTATTTTCCCATCCTCATCCACCACTATGTTTGCCCTCTCAGAAAATCCGTTTTTCTCCCGGAAAATCCCATAAAGCTTTGCCACCTCTCCATGGGGCCAGAAATCTGAAAGCAGGGGAGTATTTTTTATCCCCAAACTTTCAGCCCAGGCCAGTTTTGATGGTATAGTGTCGATGCTCATTCCGAGTGCCACGGTGTTGAGGGAATCAAAAGCTTCCTTGTTTTCCTCCAGCGATTTCATCTGCTTGGCGCACACCTCGGTCCACGCCAGAGGATGGAAAGAAAGGAGCACCCTTTTGCCCTTAAACTGGGATAACTTGAATTCTTTCCCGTTTTGATCTTTTAAGACAAAGTCTTTCGCCTGCTCGCCTACTTTTGTTTTTCTTGCTTCTTTGCCCGACTGTTCATTCATAATGTCAACTCCTTTGATTCTTTTATAAACTCTTCTATTTTTGCTCTTATCTGATCTCTTACTTTTCATTTAGTTTTTCTTAACTGCCTACTTCTTTTGACTGTCTTCTTTGAGCTTGAATTCCAGCCAGTCACGCATTTCCTGGATGTTCTTGGACATATACCAGCGTCCATTGGCAAAGACGCCAAAGTCGGCTCCAGCCATGGCTGAGGCATAGCGGGTGGAATTGGCAAAGAAGAGCCACCCCTCCACCCATTTCTTCTCGATGGCTTCGTCAAAAATGTTAGCTCCCTGAGGTAATCCTTGTGCGATGCCCTTCTCCCATGCGGTCAACAGAATTTTGGTAGCTGTTAAGGTCATCTCGTTTGTGGTCTGGATGGTGTTCTCGAAACGCACGAATTGGTTCTCCACCCACTGGGTGCTGTGGCAGGAGAGACATACCTTTTGCATGGTCTCTTTTCGCTTGAGCATCTCATCTTCATCGATCAGATATTCGGATGCCGGCTCACCAGTAAGTTCAGTGGGCAAAGGCAGTCCAGCCTTGTTCATTATGATAGCGGTATTGGGAGATTTGGGGTGCGGGTGCGCATAGATCACACCAAGGATCCTTTTCCAAAGACGATCATTCATCTGGTGACTCCTCTCAGCTACAAACTCACCATCCCCAGTCACAACCAGGCTAACATGACAGGTGGCACAGGTGGGTGCGGTGAAATCCTTCCCCACCACCCAAGGAACGGCATCAAAGTCCCAGTCCTTACCCACAGACGAAAAAATGTTGCCATGTTTGCTGACCTGATACACCTTGTAGGCTGGAACGTCCGGTCCCTTGTGGCATTCGGAACAGGTGTAAGGTTTTCTGGCCATTTCAATAGAAAACTGATGTCGGGTGTGACAGGCGGCACAGGAACCCATGCTCCCATCCGGATTCAGACGACCCACCCCTTGATTGGGCCAGCCCGAGAGGATGGGAAACTCCATCTCACCCAGTGGTGTCTCCCGGGTGGTCATGCCTTGCACCATAACCTCGGTTCCATGGCAATACAAGCAGGATTCAAAATTGGTCTTCTCATCCGGATCTTTCAGGGATGTCTCGGTGCCATCAAAATCCTGAATGCCGTTGATTGCAACCATCAAGCTATGATAAACCGGATTATTGGTGAGAATGATGTGAGCATAGGACATGATGTTTTTTTCATACTCGGCCTTCTCCGTTGGATGGCAGGTGGCACAATCTTCAGGTGTGACCACGGTGTGCACCTGATAGCCCCCATGGTTAAAAGTATCCCTGTGCTTTTCTGGATTTAAGGTGTGGCATTCGGCACAGCCGACCGCGGTCATAGCCAGGTGCTCTGGAATGCTGTCTGCTGAGACTCGCCGCGCCAGACTTTCTTTTGTTAAAGCCTCAGCCGGAGTCTGTTTGGCGTGAAGGCTATTTTGCCAGTCAGCCACAATGCCGGGGGTAACCGAGGCGTGGCAGGAGAGACAGCTTTCTGTCTCGTCGCTGGAGTTTGGCTCTTGAGCATAGCCCACCCCAAACGGAGAAGAAAGAACCAAAAATATCACCAATCCAAGTATGCCAACTTTTAACATCCTGCTTGGTATCCTGTTGCTCATCCAGCATCTAATAAGGTCATTCCAGTTACATGACATCGCGCCCTCCATGGTTAAAGCTTCTTATTAACAAAGCTTTTGCTCTTCATGTTTTTTTAGGATTTCGTCTGCCAATCTGTTCAAAGATTTGAAGTCTTCTTCTTTGGGATAACCTTTTACTAAAACCGGCTGTAGTATCTCCGCTTTAATGTTGGTCAGCATACCTGTAATTTGCTCTATCATTTTTCCTCCCCAACCATAGGAGCCAATTACCGATGCAAATTTCAGCTTCGGTCTTAAAACGTTTGTCAAATAAGCGGCATAAACAACGTTCGGATGAGGACCGACTAAGACAGTAGGTGAGGCAATTACTATGGTGGCAGAATCTACCAGAGCCATGGCCAGCTCCCCTATGTCGGTTGCGGTCAAATTGAATGGTTTTACAGTTATTCCTCTCTCTATCAGAGCATCCACAAAATAATCAACCATGCGCTTTGTGCTGCCATGCATGGAGATATAGGGTATGACCACTTCATTTTTTACCCGATCTGACACCCAATTTCTGTAAGCGTCGAGGATGGATTCCGGTTTGTGGTAAACCGGACCATGGCTGGGAGCAATTATCTTTATATCCAGATCCTTTATCTTTTCTAAGTTTTTCCTGATAGGAACCCGAAAGGGCATCATTATCTCTGCATAGTATCTTTTGGCAGATTCATAAACCAGTGCTTCATCAGTTACAAACAGGTCACTTGTAGCCTGATGAGAGCCGAAAAAATCGCAGGAGAAAAGAATCCTGTCCTCTCGGAGGAACGTAACCATGGTCTCGGGCCAATGCACCCAGGGGGTATAAACGAACTCCAGGGTTTTATCCCCCAACGATAACGTTTCCCGATCATCTACCGTGATAAACTTATCATCCGGGATCAAAAGCAAATCCATGAGCATAACTTTGCACTTAGGGTTAGTCACAACCCTGGCTTCGGGATAAGCCGCAAGTATCGTGGGAATAGCTCCTGAGTGATCCTGTTCACCGTGATGAGCAATGACGTAATCTATGCTTTTGATTCCGAGCTTTTTTAAGTTCGCCAGAAGTTCATGCTCTTTTGTGGGATCGACCGTGTCCAAAAGTGCAGTTTTTTCACTCCCTTCTGTCAGGTAGGCGTTATAGCTGGTTCCATCTGGAAGTGGTATGAGTTCGTCAAATAACCTTCTATCCCAGTCTATTGCACCCACAGAGTAAATGTTTGGTTTTAATTCGCGGACAACCACATCAACCTCCTCAATTTTTTCTTATTCCTCTGTGCCAATTTGATAGTTTTCAGTTGTTATTAACTTTTTCCAAGCTGTTCTAAAAGTCTCATATTTGATCCGAGGAATCTTAGATGAGAATCATCACTTTACTCTTTCTCCAGCATTATCAGATCAACCGGCTTGGGACCTTTGACCGACAAAAATGCCGCAGGCTCATCCCCGATGTTTTCAAATGTGTGGGGTACATCCATCTTTCCTTGAACAACATCACCCATAACGGCAACAAGCTCCTTTTCACCAACTTTAAATTTTATTCGCCCTTTTAAAATGAAGAAAAGCTCATCCGTGGTGGGATGTTTATGCAAGAGCACACGTTGTCCTACGGGAAGGTTGTATACAAAGGGTGACAGCCCAGAAAAGTTCCCAAAGAAGGGATTGACATCCACCTGTTCACCATAGGAGAGTTTTTGAGCATAATGCATATGAATCTGCTCGAAATCCTCAAACACCTCTACGAACTTTTCTTTGGGAGCTTGACAATTAGGGCATCTCTCTGGTGGTTCTTCTCCCCGGTGAATGTAGCCACAAACCGTGCAACGCCAATATTTCATTTTTCACCTCCTCCGGTTAACTCGAATGCGCTCTTGTCCGCGCCACAAACCGGGCACACCCAGTCATCCGGCAACTTTTCAAAAGGTGTTCCTGGCTTTATTCCAGAATCAGGGTCGCCTTTTTCAGGATCATAGATATACCCGCAGACCGTGCACACGTATTTTCCCATCTTCTTTGTCTCCTTTCCATTATCTGCTTCATTGTATGTTGGCGCTGTTTTTGGAACCTTACCCCCTTTTATTTTGTGATAATGGGCATAAGTCATGGGCTCCTTATCCTCGATGATTTCGGCGCCGATCACCCTCCCGATAAAAACAGTATGCGTTCCTACGTCCAGACTATCAACAAGTTCAGCCTCTAAGTAACCTATGGTATTTTCCATAACTATGGGGGCACCGCTTATGCCAACCTTATAATTTATCTCCTTAAACTTATCAATGTCACGACCGGATCTGAAGCCAAAATGCCCTACAAATTTCAACGGCGTTTCTTTGGATAGAATGGATACTGAAAAAACTTTGCTTTCCCGAATAAACTCATGAGTCAAATTCTTATGGTTAATACTCACCGCTATGGTTGGAGGTTCTGAAGTGGTTTGAAATACCGTGTTGGCAATTTGTCCGTTGAAGCGCTCACCTTTTTTTGAGCTAATAACATACAAGCCATAACTGATTTTGTGTAAGGTCTTAGTGTTCATTGTGCTCTTTCCTTTGCAGTGTAGCCGGCTTTTTCCAATTGCTCCGCTATAGTTGTTTTATCCACCTCCCCATCCACCTTTACCAGCTTCTTATCAAGCAACACCTCCACATTCTTGACTCCGGGAATACCCTTCAAAGCTTTTTCAACTGCTGATTGACAATGTTTGCAATCCATATCTGGAACGTGAAATATGTATTTTGCCTCCCCCATTTTTTCCCCTTTAGTCTTTAAAAAACTTTTGATTACCAGACCAATAAATAAAAAAGTGGAAATCAGCTTGACAGAATTGGGAATTTCTCTTCCCTTAAAAAGTATATCTTTAACCACTACCCCACCCAACAAGGAGTCAAGCAGGATTCCTGATACCAAAGCCAGAAAGATTATGGAGATAAGATAGATAAAAAGCATCTTCTTCCCGAATTTCTTGGCAACGAAAGCGATGGTGACGGCATTGGTGGCAGGACCGGCGATAAGAAAGGCAAGCGCCGCCCCCGGCACCAATCCCTTGACCATCATGGCGGCAGCCACCGGCACAGAGGCTATGGCACACACATATAAGGGAACGGAGATCGCAAGCATCAAAGGATAAGCTATAACCGGATTGGAAAGATACACCTCAGATACATCCTTGGGCAAGAGGGCGGACAAGGCGCCGCCAATTAGAATTCCCCAGAAGATCGTCTTCCCGACATCTTCAGGCAACGCTCCAAATCCGTAGCTGAAGCCATCTTTTAACCTATCCTTAAGAGGATGAACGTGTGCAAGGTCAGATTGAAAATCTCTTTTTTCTATTCTTTCTTTCATCAAAAGGCTTACCAGTGTACCCACCAGCAATCCACCAACCAGGGCAGATAGGGGTCGGACGATGGCAAATGCAGTCCCTAAGAACGCATAGGTCACGAATATTGAATCGATACCGGTGGTAGGAGTGGACACCAAAAACGACATGGTTGCCGCCTTTGATGCACCATCGTTCTTCAGCCCGGCAGCAAGTGGAACCACCCCGCACGAACATATAGGTAGAGGTATACCAAAAAGGGTTGCTTTGAGTACCGAGGAAAATCCTCCTCCTCCCAGATGTTGCCTGATGAATCTCTCCCCGATGAAGGCATGAATCAAACCGGAGAAGAGAAAGCCAAGTATCAGCCAGGGGCTGACGATCAAGGTGAAGTCCCATATCTGTTTTATCACATCAACTATAAGGTCTGTCACCTTTTTTTATCCTTCTTTTTTAAACATTCCTTACAAACACCTTTGAAGTAACCATGTATCTCTTCAATCTTGTGTCCGTCAAATTCTTTTTTCTCCACATAGGGGCATTTAATATCGATATCTATTATCCTTCCACATCTTTTGCACAAAAAATGATGATGAGGAAAGACTTTGTGGTCATATCTTATCTCTGTCCCGGTAATGGTTATGGCATGTATTATACCCTTTTCCAGAAGAGCGTTTAAGGTATTGTAAATGGTGGTTTTTGAGATCGTGGGAATCTCCTTGACCAGATTCTCATGTATCATTTCCACAGTGGGATGATTCTCATGCTTTTCCAGGTACTCCAGAATCTTCAGCCGCTGGTATGTTGGCTTGAGTCCTTTGGCCTCAAGAAGCTCTTTGTATCGATTCGCTTTTGAACTCATTACAAAATAGTATACGATACAAT
>CAYOFL010000085.1:0-13468 GCA_964403165.1 uncultured Ignavibacteria bacterium | reverse complement strand
AGTATCCAGCTCTCCCCTGTTGTTTCCTCTCTTTTATCAATCTTACCATAGTTTTGTAAGTCAAGCATGGCGTCCGGACGGATCCGTAGGATAGCCTGCTTGACAAATCCTTATTTGTCAACTACATGACTGTGCGTTTCAGAAAAAAGCCAGAACCTAACTTAAGTTAGGTTCTGGCTCTACGCTATTCCTTAAATTCAGCCGTGGCAATAACTGACAAAACTTTCCTCGTCCGAGACAAGCCCTGAACCGTATGGCTCAGGGCAAGCCAGGTAGCTATGCTTTAGGGCTCGCTTGCGCTAAGTATCCAGCTCTCCCCTGTTGTTTCCTCTCTTTTATCAATCTTACCATAGTTTTCAAAGAGAGAAAGACCACCCCCAGCGAAAGAAGTAAAAGAAAAACGTCTGCCACTAAAAGAGTAATGTTCATCCGGGGAATGTATTTCGTGATAAGTAGAATCAAAAGAGAAGCGGTTGTGGTCAGAATCATGAATATGGCTGGGATCACGGTGATTAAGTTTTTTCTTCCCCGCACATAAAGCCAGGCGGAGACGGCGATAAGAGACAGCGCCGCCAAAAGCTGGTTGGCGGTTCCAAAGATGGGCCATAAGGCGGCAAAGGTATTGAAATATGCCAGGACCCACATCAAAACTACTGCTAAGGCTGAATTGAATAAGAATTTCTTGAAGAGTGCTGGTACGTTTTTGAAGATCAGACCCCAAAGTTCTTCAAAAAGATAGCGGTTGAGTCTGACTGCGGTATCCAGCGTGGTAACCACAAAGCCCTCCACCATGAGAATGCCAAAAACGCTTCCCAATGCAATGGGGACAGAGAATGCCTGATTAAAAAGTTTCCCCACCCCCAGAGAAAAAGCTAAAATGGGATTGGATCTTCCCACGTCCGGCCAGACCAAGCTCTTATATTCAGGGAAGACGAATGCGCTTCCTATCACTAAAAGAACACATACGGCTAAAACCGATTCTAAAAGCATCCCATTATAGCCGATGGTGCGGGCATGTTTTTCGTTATCTAACTGTTTGGAGGAGGTGCCGGTTGCAACCAGAGCATGAAATCCTGAGATGGCTCCACAGGCGATGGTGATAAAAAGCATGGGCCAGATTATGCCTAAGTTTTTTGCCCCTTCCGCCACATTGAAGGCAGGCAGATGAAGTTCAAGACCCCCTAATCCTCCAGCCAGTAAACCCAAAACCAATCCGACAATTCCCAGATACATGATTTGAACGTTTATGAAATCCCTGGGTTGGAGGATGATCCACACCGGCACTCCGGAGGCGAACAAGACATAGACTGACAAAATTATCATCCAGGTCTCGGGGTCTAATCTCACCGGATACCGAATCCCCATCCACACCGAAAAGACACATACCACCGCCGCAAAAAGATAGGCGTAAGCAACTTTGATCTTCTTCACATATAATAGATATCCCAAAAGCGGAGAAAGAAAAGTAATGATGATGACCGACATGGAGGCAATTCCCCCGATGATGCCCAGAGTCTGCCCGTCGGCTGTGGTTTCGGTCTTAAGTAATGTTTGCCCCACAGAAAGCCCTAATTTTTGAAGGGGCCACTTGGAGGTTAAAGCGGTGGCGGTGGCGGTCAAGAAAGCGGAGGTGACTAAAACGATCATCACGATGGTGAAAAGGATAAACAAGGTAAATCCAGGAGTCCCCAGGGTGCGCCGGGCGATCTGGGCCATGGATCTCCCCTTCTCCTGCAGGCTGACGAAAAGGGTGGTGAAATCATGCACCGCACCGATGAAGATCCCTCCAAAAACTATCCACAGCCAGGCAGGAACAAAACCGTACAGAATCCCCATGGTGGGTCCTAAGATTGGACCTGCTCCTGCGATGCTGGAAAAATGATGCCCGAAAAGCACGTGAGGTTTGGCTGGAACATAATCCTTTCCATCGTATAAGGTCACCGCTGGAGTGGGACGATCCTTTTGCTCCCCGATCACCCTGCCAACGTAGCGTGAATAAAAACGACTGCCCAACGCCAGAATGATTAAAGCCAGAAGAAAGAAAAACAAAACGTTCACTTAAGATTTCCTTTTCTCAAGCATACTGCTCATCAGTCCTTTGTAGCTTGAACCTTAAACCTTCGTGATTCTTCTAAACGGCATGGCTGGACAGAATTCTCTCTGGTGGCACCTGGTGCAGGCTAATTTCTTCTGAGCAACCCTCTCCACCAACAAGATAAACAGATAACTTAAAAAAATTATCAGATTCAGCATCTTTTTTTCTCTTAAAACCTGAAAAAAACTTGCCAAAAGGGGGATAAGCCAGAGCAGGTGTAGTAATATGGCATAGTTGTAATGCTGAACGTGCTTGGATTCATCTCCTTTGGGAAAAAGATAAGCCGCTACCTTACCCCATCCTGTATTGCAAGCTTTTCCATAATAGAAACAGCTCACACAACGAGATAAAGGTAATATGAAGGTGAGGGCGATGAGACTATAAACCACGTAAATCACCCCCAGCATCTCTTTTATCTCCGTTAAAATATAAATCCCCAAAGCAAACCCTACTGCAAGTATGATCCACCGAATGATTATCACATACTTAGGATAAGTATGGTAAAAGGTAAATTTTTCTTTTTCAGCTTCTTGGTTCATCTCATCTCCCATCTTTAAAATTCCCTTTAAGTTTATAAATTTTCCAACAAAAAGCAAATTTAAAAATGGCGGGTAGCATTTTTTATATTCTTTGGTCTTCCAATAGTGAAGATTTTCCTCAGGATTTTTAGAAGAATCCGAACTTGCGCCACGCTTTTGAACAATTAAACCACAAACTGTGAACTATAAAAAAAGGGAGCGAGCGTCTGAATAAAAGGGGATTAAATGGGGGGCAATAAGGGAAACTTCAGACAACCCGCTCCCGGGCTTTAAGATTCTTTTTCAATTTTCCTCATTTTTACGGAGGAGGTCCTTCCCGAAATAAATAGTTAAGTAAATACACCGCATCTCCTAAATCTATTTTACCATCGCTGTTTGCATCTCCTGTCTGTAATGGATCAGGAGCCGGTCCATCCCGGTAAAGGTAGTTGATCAAGAAGACCACATCGCCCAAGTCGATGACGCCATCTCCATTGACATCCCCCCGCACAAAGCTGGGGCTCACCACCGCCTTCTCCGTATTGCTCCACGCTCCCCACTGGTTCTGCTCATCCTTTGCTCTCACTTTGTAGAAGTAAGTTCCTTCCCCCTGCCCCGATATCTGATAAAATGTATCCGGGATGGCATCAGACAGGGAGATTACGTTTTGGTATCTTTCAAATGGAAAGATGTCGTCTGCATAGAATCCCTCCTCATCTACATAGGCATCGGTCACATAGCGGAGACGAAGATATATCTCTTGTTCCACATAATTACCCAGATCAAATATCCCCTGCTCCCATCCTCCCGACGAGCCGGTGATTCCATTGCCTAAATTATTTCCATGCGGATTATAGCTGGTGGTGATATTTCCCGGGATAGAGAAAAAGCTGTTCCCCCCATCCGTGGAGATCTCCACGTATGCATAATCCCAGTTGGTCTCTATATCATACCAGCACCACATCCTCAAGGTATCCCCGAACTGGACGTTAATGCTGTTCACGGTGGTAACCTTATTATTCAATCCATCTCCCTGTCCGGAATAAAAGCTGTGTGTGGGCGAGTAACTTCTGGTGGTAGAGACGGTGAACCCATCCATATTCCAGCCTGAGTATCCCCCTTCCACATCATAGGAAATCCTTTCAAATCCGGTCATCTCCACCAGTTCAAAAGCAGATGCAGGATTTAGTGTATCATAATGAGACCAAAGAATGGTATAGTCGGAGGGAACACTATCTATCTCTGCCATGACAGGGGAAACTGGTGGAAGAATCTTGTATGGATTGTCCGCCAGCTCCGCATATAAAAGGAAGGCCGGAAGCTCCAGCTGGCACAGGGGCAATATTCTGCTGGAGGGGGGCCAGAATCCGTCGCCCTGATTACCTATCTCCGGGGTTATGGCAATGATTCCAAGCTCTCCGTATTCCCAGTCCACACTTCCTCCATTCACCGGATACAGAACCTCCCAGGAGGTACCGGGGGTATGTCCATTGAAGACGGCCATGGATTCTGCGATAGCCACGAAAAGATTGTGGTCTGGGGTATAGAACTGATCGTAGCACCAGGGATAAATCAGCCACTCCCCGTAGGTGTGATTGTCCAAGCACATGACGAAATTTCTGTTGTAGAAAAAATCCCTCATAACCTGGGTAGTCGGCTCAGAGAACGGACCTGATCCTCGATAGGTTTCATCCCAAGGGTTGGGGCTGGAGCCGGAATTATCATATCCCCACATATAACCCCAGTTTCGATTTAGATCCACTCCCCAATTCCCTCCCCCACAGTTTCGCCGATTTTTTCGCCACATTCCGCCACCGCCTGGATTGGTATACTGATTATAACAATATCCATCCGGATTGACCACCGGAATAAACCACAGCTCCCTATTGTTCACCAAATAGGTGGCTAAAGAATCCGTCCCGTAGTTGTCCAGAAGATGCCACATGAGATACAAAAGCACCTCCATGGCCATGGGTTCACGGGCATGTATCAAACCATTGTAAAAAACCTCCGGCTCGTCCTCATCCACATCCGGATTATCCGAAATCTTAAAAGCCCAGATGACGCTGTCTTCTAAGCTATGACCAATATCTGTCTTACTGGTGGTCAGGGAAGGATAGAGGGTATGCATGGAGTCCAGCTCGGTGATTACCTCGCTGTAAGTATGATATCCCCCCATGTCTTTGGTTCTGTCCAATCTGCTCTGATAGAAAGCCACCAGGTCCTTATGTATTATCTCCAAATCATATCCTAAGGAGCGCAGTTGGTCAACTTCCTGGCGGTGAGTGATGATCTCGATGTATTGTCCATATTTAACATAGGCAATATCCAGATGGAGATTGATAATTTCTCTCATCTGTGCCTTATCAGCCAGATGGATCCGTGCTTGCATTACCTGCTGTGCTGAAATATCTGAAAAGGTAAAAACAACACAGAATAAAACCAACACTATCGGTAAAATCTTTAAGATCTTCATTGCCACCTCCATCCTGTCCGAACCTGGATCCTGTGGACTCGAATCTTAACTAATTTTTCTGAGCTTATGAAAAATTCAGGCTTTCGGGTCTATAAGGAAACCCTCCAGTTAACTTGCTGAACCTCTTTGGAGCTATCTTACTTCAAAACGAAGCGCTTTAAAAGAAGTCCTAACCTTTCCCACATTCAATATAATGCTTATTTTAAATTTGTCAATCAAAAGCTTTGTTTAATATTTAACCAAAAAATTACTATCATGAGGTTTCTGGCAAATCCGATTCTTTTGTTGCTTGGCGGAGGAAACGATTGTTTATCCTGTATAAAGCAGGTTCAGTTTGTCTGCAAGACACGCCACCTTTCCTTAAATCTATACAGGAAATTTTTTCTTTTGACTTCGCAATACAAAATACCAAACAGCCCCATGCAGAACAGAATGCTTCTCTTAACTGCTTTTAGAAAACTGGCTGTTTTGCTATGCATCTTTCAGATAGGTTAGGCACCTTGCTCAACCATTTGATTGGTAAAAAAGCTAATTTTCGCAAAATAGCGAGTGATGTAGTCCCTCCCGTCTCTTATTTTTCCTCTTTCTCCTCGGACTCTGAGGATTTTTTCACCTCCGTCTCTTTTGCTGCCTTCGACGGGATCTCCGATTTCTTCTCACTTGTGGAAACTAGGGGGATTCCGCCCTTTATCAAAGCCCTGGAGTTGTCAAATGCCGGGTAGATGCCCTTCACGTCCGGGGTAACGAACTTCAGCACGTTAAAAGGTTTGACCCAAGTGGTATCCATGAGGAAATCCTGAAATTTCTCACCTTTGGGAACGGAAAAGTAAATTCTCATCACCTCTCCATCTCCCTTTTTCATCGGCGGTTGGTTTCCCGACATATCGACGATCAGCCCGACCAGCACCGTCTGTCGGACCGTATCGATCAGCTCGGTTTTCATATCGAATCTCTCGGCTCTGGCTTTCCAGAATCTGATGGAGTCGCACTTAATGGGGCTCTTCCCATTTCCGTAACGGAAGGGCAAAGTCATCGCCGCCAGATCTTCATCATTGAAGACGGAGACAGATGCTACCACCTGGTTGGTTTTTTCATCCTGGAATACGACGATCCGGCAGGTATCCGGCTTGCCGAAGGAATCCTTCTGGGCAAAAGAAGAGGATGAATAAAAAATCACCCAGAGCAGGGTTACAAAAACCGCTAAAGTCAGGCGGATGAAAGGACGTGTGTCTCTCATCTTTTCCTCCATTTTTTGGGTGGTTTAAGGGTTTAACATTCTGGTCATAGCATTCTCTCGTTCGTCACGGTCAGACGACCGCCCCCACCCGTACGGGGGGGCGTCTGAGCGGACGCCTTCTTCCGTGGCGCTTTCTTTATGGTAATAGATTCACCAAGAACCGACAGGGTGTCTGTTACCAACACAGTAATTTTCATCTTTTTAGAACCATAATCTATCTTTACTGGGCTTTTTTACAGCCTCCCGTGTTATCTGACCTCCGGCTATCTCCATTCATAATTATCATAATAAACCAGCAACAGATAAATCCTCATCAATGTCTTCCCAATGAATTCCAATGCCTCCACCAACAAGACGCCAATTATTTCTTTCTTTTTCTGAAGCATCTCTAAGCTTAGGAAACCATTCGATGGGAACACTTATAATCCTTCCATCAGACAGATAAACTTGTAACATTTCCGAAGTTACTTTAACATCTGTTGCTATTGGAGTAAATTGTTTAACCGGGAAAGTGCTCATTCCATCTTTCCTTTATTATTCTTGCATTTTCAATAATTATATTTCTAATTTCGGTTAGCTCAAAAGGACGGAAGCCTACATTTCTTGCTAAAGTAATAGGTTCTAACCAAAATTTTGCATATTAAATCCACAATACTGCTCATCGAGGATGTTATCATCCTCGACAAAATTCTAAGTGAGAGCAGATGATAACATCCGCCAAGAGCAAGCTTTATGGTAACGGACAGAGTGTCCGTTACCAACACAGAATCTGCCGTCTGCCGACGGGTTTAAATAATATTCTCCCGCATGGCACAGAATTCTCCACACATGGTGCATTTCTGGGAGTCCGATCCAACTTCTCCCCTCTTTTTCCTCGCTCTTTCCGGGTCCAGGCTTAAACTGATCATACGGTCCCAGTCAAACTTTTTTCTTGCCTGGGAGATGAGCCTGTCCCGTTGATCTGCCAACCTCATCTCCTTAGCGATATCTCCGGCGTGGGCAGCGATTTGAGAAGCGACAATTCCCTGCCTGACGTCCTCCAGATCGGGCAAACCCAAATGTTCGGAGGGGGTGACATAACAGAGGAAATCTGCTCCGGCAGATGCCGCCACCGCCCCACCGATGGCAGAGACGATATGGTCATATCCGGGAGCACAATCTATCACTAAAGGACCCAGAACATAAAAAGGCGCTTGGTGACAAAGCTTTTTTTCTAACAACACATTGGCTTCGATCTCATGAATGGGAATATGTCCCGGACCCTCCACCATGGCCTGCACCCCCTTATCTCTTGCTCTGTCCACCAACTCTCCCAAAATCAGAAGCTCCTCCACCTGAATGCGATCGGTGGAATCAGCAATACTGCCCGGTCTTAGACCATCCCCTAAGCTCAAAGTGACGTTATACTCCTTTGCCATATCCAGAAGATCGTCGTAGCCTTCATACAAGGGATTTTCTTTATTGTTATGCTTCATCCACCTATACAGAAACGATCCTCCCCGGCTGACAATACCGGTGGTTCTCTTCTTCTCATCAATTATAGGAAGGGCTCTTCTGGTCAGCCCACAATGAACCGTAATAAAATCGACCCCGGATTTGAGATGATCCTCGATAACGGAGAAAAGGGATTCTTTGGTCATCTCTACAAGTGTTTTTCTATTCCTTGCCAACTTGCACACTGCTTCATATATGGGCACCGTCCCTACCGGAATCTTCGATTCTTTTATAACCTTTATACGCAGGTCCCGAACCTCTCCTCCGGTGGAGAGATCCATCACCGTATCCGCCCCCATTTTCATAGAAAGCTTAAGTTTTTCCAGCTCCAGATCATAATCCACCCTGTCCGGGGAAGTCCCTAAGTTTACATTTATCTTGGTCTTCAAACCCTTGCCCACTCCCACCGGTTTTGTCCACTTATGCAGCTTGTTCTTGAGGACGACGATGGTCCCCTTTTCCACTCCTTCTCTTACAAAGGTTGAATCAACCCCTTCGTCTTTGGCAACTTTTTGAATATCTTCTTGCATGATACTTATAGCCATGATTCATCTTTCCTTCTAACTCAACTGAAATGCCCTCTGAAAAGGGAGTATCTAAATGGATCGGGAACTTTCCTCTTCGTGATGGCTAACTCATTCAAATACTATGGCTCAAAATTTTTGAAAATTCGCATAATACATGCGCACTTGCGCTTTAACCGTCCTTGTTTAATATTAGATACAAGCCATTTTAATGTAGCTTAATATAAGCTATCGGTTTTGTCAAGCAATTATTTAGACCATTCGACCTTATTGCCATACGGTGAGTGAGGATGAAGCGTTGGGGAACCGAATACTAAGTTAAGTTATCGTCTTGATGCGTATGGTGCGAAGTAAAAAGAAGAGAATACAAAATTGGAGATGCATCCCAAGTTAAGTTGTGGCGGGGTACCCTTCGACACAAGTTCTCAGGGCAAGCCCCTACCCCGCCACACAACGCTTATGGCGGAAATAGACTCCTTTTCCAAATTAGGCTTCAATAATAAGGAAATCCCCTAAAAAGTGGTTGACAGGGTTGTACAAATGGTTATAATGACTAATGCAAACCGAGTGGATTTATCAGAAATCGGGCTTTAAAGTTGCGTCAGGAGCTCTACTCCTGATGCTTCGAGGTGTGTCAGGACTGAGGTCCTAACACAACACAAAAATAAAAGGTAATTAAAATTATAGAAATAATAAGTAGTAAAAATCAAGTTGAGAATCAAATGTTAACTAAATTATACACGGAGAATCAATATGGCTTTAATTGAATTAAATAAAGTGTCGAGAGTATATGAAATGGGAGAGACTTCTATACAAGCACTTGCGGATATAAATCTCGACATTGAACAACAGACCTTTGTTTCTTTTGTTGGGCCTTCCGGCAGCGGTAAAACAACTTTACTCAATTTAATCGGTTGTTTGGATAAACCCAGTTCAGGTGAAATAAAAGTAAATGATGTTCGCGTGAATGAATTTAACCGCAAAGATGCTGCTGTTTTCCGCGGTACAAACATTGGATTTATTTTTCAGAACTTTAACCTTTTGCCTGTGCTGACAGTATATGAAAACGTTGAATATCCCTTGATCATGGTGCAAAGTATAGCCGAAAAAGAACGTCGTAAACGGGTTTTGAAGTATTTAGAAGCTGTAAGCATGACAGACCAGAAAGATAAGTACCCATCACAGATATCAGGCGGGCAGAAACAACGGGTTGCTGTTGCACGAGCACTGGTAACAGACCCGAAATTAGTTCTCGCCGACGAACCGACAGCAAATTTAGATCACAAATCAGCATTCAAGGTAATTGAGTTGATGCGCCAAATGCAGCGGGAATTAAAAACGACTTTTATCTTTTCCACCCACGATCCAAAAATAGTAAAAGAAGCCGAAATAATTTATACTCTGGAAGACGGCAGGTTAGTAAACAAGGAACTGGTGACCAATCCAGATAACCAGGCGAAGGATAAAAACTAAAATGAAAAATATATTTAAAATTGCGCTGCGTAATCTGCTACGCTATAAAAGACGTACTCTGCTGACTTCCTTGCTTATCATTCTCGGCGTGGTAATGGTTGTAGTTTTTTCCGGTATTTCAAAATCTTTCAAAGGAATGATGATCGGCACAATCACCGATTCGATGTTGGGGCATTTACAAATTCATAAAAAAGGATATGTCAGTTCAATCGATAACCTGCCGCTGCATTTGAATCTGAAAGATGAAGAAATAAACAATCTAAAATCTCTTTTAGATGAAAAGAAAAATGTTATAGAAGCCTATACTTTCAGAATAAAATTCGGGGCAATGCTGAGTAACTATGAGCAAACTACCAATATCAGGTTGACTGCTGTTATTCCGGAAATGGAAAACAAAGCCAGCCCGGCCCTGGTTGATCGTATTGTTGATTTTTCAAAAAAGCCGGATTCTTTTGTGAAGCCGGGAGAATTGATTATACCGGAAAACCTGGCAAACGGATTAAAACTTAAAACCGGGCAGGAAGTCGTTTTAGTAGCTACCAATCAGGATGGTTCGGTCAACGGTATGTCATTTAGCATCGCCGGAATAATGAGCGGATTAACAGGTCCTTCCGGCCGTGACGGATACATGCATCTGAATGATGCTAAAGATTTGCTGCGAATAGACGGCAACGAAATTAATGAAATCGCCATTCGGCTGAAAGATGGCGATGATTTGAAACGCGTAAATAAGATGTTAAATCAAAGTTTGCAGTCCATAAAAGGTGAAGACGAAAAGCCAGTGTTTGAATTACATACCTGGGCGCAACTTTCACCATTTTCTACAATTGCCACCGTTGTGGATTTGCTGATTTACATAGTAAAAATTGTGCTGATCTCAATTGTATTAATCAGTATTTTAAACGTGATGATGATGTCGGTTTTTGAACGTGTGAGTGAAATCGGCACAATCTCAGCCATTGGCACATTGCCTTCAAAAATATTGTGGTTGTTTGTGGCTGAAGGCTTTCTTCTCGGTTTTGTCAGCGCCATAGTCGGCGGTATAATCAGTGTACTGAGTTTGTCTTTAATCAATCTGGCAGAGTTTCATTTTTCTTTCGGAAGGATGCAAGATATTTTATTAAAAACATCTGTTTCCACTGGCGAATTAATTACAGTATCAATTATAGTTATCATTATTTCAATTTTATCCAGTTTTCAACCGGCGTATAAAGCGTCAAAAATGGAACCGGTTGACGCATTGAGACATGTATAATTCTTTCAAAGGAAAGAAAGATAAGAGAAAAAAGACAAAAGAAAAAACTGAAATAGGGAAGGGAATGAACATGCGTTTACTATTATCTATTTTAATAACTGTCTTTTTATTCCATGTGCTTCCGGCACAGGAATCTGTCCAAATAAATACCAGGGGCAACGCTATTTTAAAAAAAGTCGATGAAATTTTAACTCCCGGTTCGGTTGAATTTTACCGCAAACTGATCAACGAAGAACCGGACGGAAAGAAAAGGGAATTTATTTTTTATACGGTGAAAAAAGATCGGGACAAAGTTGCCATGCTTTATCTGTCGCCAGCGAGTGATAAAGGACGAGCCACTTTGCGACTGGGCGATAATATGTGGTTGTATATCCCCAATGTGGGAAAACCAATTCGCATTACCAGCCTGCTGTCCGTGGTCGGTGGTGTGTTTAATAATGCCGATATCATGCGGCTTGATTATTCCGCCGAATACGATGCCACAAATCTTGAAGAAAGTGGTGAAAATGTAATTCTGGATTTAAAGGCAAAAACAAGGACCGTGTCCTATGACCGTCTGAAAATGTGGGTGATTAAGAATAACAACATCGTCGAGAAGGTGGAATGTTATGCCGCATCCGGGAAATTAATTAAAACACTGAACTTTAAACAGGTAAAAGATTTTGGCAAAGGAATTCTTCGTCCGGCTGTGATTGAAACGACAAGTCCGTTGTATAAAGGTTTCAAATCGGTGATGATTTATTCCAAAATAAGAAACAAAAAATTCTCCGATGAAGTCTTCACATTGGATTATCTTTCAAGATTAGACGAGTTACGATGACATCACATAAACAAGTATTTATGTACCTGGCAATTACATCCGCACTGTTGTTTTTAAAATACTCGGCTAGCGCTCAGGATTATGATTTTGAAATTCCCGAAGACGAGGAAACGACAAAGATTGAATTTAACGGCAACCTGGATGCAAAATGGGGTATTTTGCAAACAAATGAATCTTCCCCCTTTTATGGATTGCAATTTTTTGGACAGGAAAAACCGGATGAGTACCTTTCTCAGTACCGTCTTGATTTCTATTTTAACGGTAATTACCGCTACAAACAAGTTGGTTTCACTTTGCGAACTTTCGCACAATACATGAAAGAAGAATCGATTGATCTGTCATTTTTTGAATTGTTTGGCAGTTTAAATCTTTCACCAAGGTTGACAGCGGGAATTGGCAAGCGCCGTTATAACTGGGGCAAAGGCTACGCATTTAATCCGGTCGGTTATGTGAATGCCGAGAAAGACCCGGAAAACCCCGATCTCGCACTGGCTGGCAAAAACTCGCTTTTTGTTAACCACAATCGTAGTTTTTCTTCCGGCTGGATTCAAAACCTGTCTTTATCTACAATTGTACTTCCGCAGGAAGACGATATTCTGGATAAATACGCTGAACTCGATAAGACGTCCTTGGCTATTAAACTCTATTTACTTTTGCGAAATATTGATCTGGATTTCATGGTATTCACAGGGAAAAACCAACCGCAGCGCTGCGGCATGGATTTTTCAACAAATCTGCAGGAAAACATCGAAGTGCATGGAGAAGTCAGTTACGCTAAGGATGAAGATTTTAGTTTTATTCAAAATAATATGGTTCAAATGAGCAAAACAGACGGATTCTCCTATTTGCTTGGAATGCGCTATCTTACCAGTCTTAACATGACACTTATTGCCGAGTATTATCACAACAATCGCGGATTGACTTCTTCAGAATACAAAGATTATCAGGGGTATCTCATAAACAGTTTAAACAGTGAAGATGCTGAATTGATTAGTTTGGCTAAGTCGGTTATTACCACCACTTTCCGTTCAAAAAACATAATGCAGGATTATATCTATTTCAAAGCCAGTCTGCCGGAACCTTTTGAATGGTTGTATTCTTCCGTTGCGGTTTTCACAATCTACAACGTCAATGATGGTAGTTTTCTTTTATCTCCGCAATTAGGTTACAAACCTTTTACCAATTCAGAAATCCTTCTGTGGCCAAGCATCTTTGTCGGAGATGACAATTCAGAGTACGGGAGCAAACAGTTTCAAAAGAAAGTTGAGATGTGGTTTCGTTTTTATTTTTAGATTTTAATTTCGTTTAAACTATTATATTTTTTTGTAAATCGAATGGCGAGTAATTCTGTCCTGTGGGAATGCCTTTGTCATAAGAATCTTTTTACATGCAGTAAACAATCAACTCATCAATATAGCCGGGTGGCCCACAGGTCTGCTGTGGGGCAACCCGGCTTTGAAGCTGTCATGGAGGGTCTTATAGCCGATCCGCCCAAAACACCACGATAAAAACAGCACAACAACGCAACAGCTTGAAATTTCATTGGTTATGCCTGAAGAGATACCTTTTTCGCAGG
>CAYOFL010000084.1:6953-13519 GCA_964403165.1 uncultured Ignavibacteria bacterium | reverse complement strand
TTATTTGAAGGGTGAATATGAGAAACTGAAGGCTGAGGTAAAAACATTAGGGCAGGCTAAACGTATAGCATTGGAGAAGGGACTATGGCATCTAACGGAAACGGATTAAAAACATCTATTCCACGTGATGAGTTTATGCGGTTACCGCAAAAGGAACAGAATTTTCTGATCTATGGTGCTGTAGCTGGTCATGAAAGGCGTATAGATGCATTAGAGGAAAAGACTTCTAACTGGTGGCATCAAAGCAAAGCTATAGTAGGTGGGATAGTAGGTGCTATAATATTCCTTTGTGGAAAATTAGCTTTGGCTATTATTGGTAAGTAATCGGAGCCCCCTGGAGGTCACGATAGGCGGAGGGCTCGTTCTGTCCTTCCCTTTGCTTTACCTGCTTATCTGTTGACCTATCGTAACCAGGGGCATTTGCAAGCCTACCTGCACCCCATACTTCTTTGACTCCCACTCCTCAGCTTGCAAAAATTTCTGCCACCCCTAACAGTGATCTTAATGAGTATTTCGGGGGTTCTGGTTTGGGTGGCCCTACTATAACCCCTTTTTCGGGAAAAGGCAATGAACAACGTATTACTATATTAGAAGAAAAGATTTCTAGCTGGTTGCATCATGCACTATTAAGGATTAATTAGTCTTTTTTATGGCCGATTGGGGAAGCACCAAGCAGTACTGTTGTTTGCACCCTACTCGTTTCTTGCTTTGTTAATCTATACTTTTTGCAAATATCGTTAATAATTTTTTCTTGTTTAGTGTTATCGAGATAATAATTCTGGTAAAATGGCTCAGCACCATATGCTTCCCATACTTGATCAAAATCTGCTGATGGTATAGCATCTTCATATAATGCTCGGTAAATCTCAATACATATTTTCCAAAGTTTTTCATCTGATTTCATAATATATTCCTCAACATAAAGGGTGTTGTGAGAGTCAGGGAAAATGGCGAAAACCCGACTCTCACTTAACTACGCGGAGGGATCACGTAGCCACCGGACCCCTATCTTTCGTCCTAATTATCGGGCGACCGACAATTCCAGATTATACTAGGCATACAGTCTGACTCTTTAGAATCAAAGACTTTGATAAAATCATCCATTAGCTCTGCTGGTAACAGCGCACTAGCTTCGTATATAGGGTAGTGACTTTCAGAGTCACGATCAGTAATTTCAATA
This sequence comes from uncultured Ignavibacteria bacterium, assembly GCA_964403165.1. Lineage (GTDB taxonomy): Bacteria > Zixibacteria > MSB-5A5 > MSB-5A5 > SM1-73 > SM23-73-3. Next base: position 12,339 of record CAYOFL010000084.1, on the reverse strand, counting down.
CGTACTGACCTATACTCTGTAAATTCAGAGTTTAACACCGCTGACTCTACTACGTTAAATAAGTATCTTTTATTGGGCATCTTAAACCCCATTTATCCCTTAGTCCCACGCTATTGGGTCTTTTTGTCTATCATATCCTGTCCTAAGCATCCTCTCAAATGCTTCTACATCACACTCATGAATGTTGATTGATCCATCTGGATATGTTCCGATGGTTTGACCATGCATCCATTCATCAAATTTCTTCCAACTCTCTTCACTTCCGAGACGTTTCCTTACTTCATCTATTTTCATTTTAATCCAATATAATTATTAGAAGGAATAATATGAGCATCAATATCCACCATTCCACGACTTACTCCTATTCCGCTTCCACTACTCATCTTTTGATTCCCAATTTGCTTTCTCAATCTCCGATGCAAGGGTACTTAGTTCAGTGTAGAAGTTTTTTTGATCTTTACGATCTGTTATTACCCCTACGCTTTTTACTCTATGCTTCTTTAGCAATTCATCCCAAGTGGAAAGCGCATTATATGCCTTTAACACATCCTTTTGGGCGTTACAGGCGTTAATGAACTTGGCCATTTGAAGCTTTTTGCTATCGCTAAAGTTACTATCTATCTCCTCAGCTTCAAAAGTTTCTTTTAGATCATCGACCAACGCTTTTCCCTTAACTGTTTCATCCGTTTTAACTTCACCATCTGTCGATTCAGTGCTTTTCGAAACCCCTTCGTTGGCTTTATCTTCTTCCGCTTTTGCATAATCTATTGGTCTCACGGTATCTGAATCCAGCGCAATGCTTTCTTTTTTGCGCCATATTTTCTTTTTGCGTGGGCCATCTATAATCTCATTGTATTCTGCATACTCTGCAATCCATGATTTTATAAACTGTGGCTGCCATAGCTCAAGCCCAATGCCTATTCCTTTACATAAGCGCATGAGTGCATTGCTTTTCGCTCCTTCGCAGGCGTCACCCCAAGTCATTGTCCTGTTGTTTGGGCTGTACGTTTGTTCTCCTATGGCAGTACCACAGTAACAACCTTTGATTACAAGATAAAACTTCCAGAGCAAGAGGTTCTCATTGACTCTTGGTGGCTCGACCTCTACGAGCGACCACTGTAGGCCAAATGCTTCTCTAAGTCTTTTTGCATATTCCATCCACGGAAGATATATTAGTCCATCTGGCCTAATCTCAACATCATCTTCATGAATGTCAGCATATAGTACTTTCTTTTCTCTCTCTGTTAATTCAATGCTACCAGCCGTAGTAATTGCCCAATCACTGCGATCAGCATCTCTCGGTGTCCCTGCTGGATCATATGCAACAATACGTTTTTCTGTTGTTCCAGTTTCACTAACGGGAACAAGGTCTAATATTTCTTCATCCATTAGTTCTTACTCCATCTGTGAGTTTTTTAAATGCATTGATTGAACGTTCTTCATTTGTTCTACACCATCCAGGGGCAGTATTAATTTCAATAAAATATATTTTACCCTCAGTATCTACAACAAAATCTATAGCTCCAAAGTCTAGTTCAAGGTCTTTTAATACCTGCTTTGACATACTCCTAGCCTGTTTGAATATATTATATCTACCAGGAGCCTGTACATTAATAAATCTACCACCTTGTCTCCAGTTCCATGCTATTTGATCTTCTGGTCCTACTCGCTTTTGTACTGGCCATTCTGATTGGTCAATCCAGTTATATGCATGGACACGAATTTCATACGGGCCTCTGTTGATAAATTTTTGGTAATAGTGATCTGCCATACGTTCTCTAGTGGTTGCCCTACGTATTCCACGACCACCCATAGAATGAAATTTCTTTATTATGTAATCGGATGGATTTTCGTCCGCTCCTAATTTACGTTTTGATATAGGGTGATCTACAGTTACTTGATTTACGGCCCAATATTTACTCTTAGGTATATTACAATTTATTACCATAGGGCTATAACGCAAATCAGGGAATATTATTCTCCACCTAGGAGTAAGGGCCTCTAGCCTGCTCTTGCTTAGACCATAGTTAATAATAAATGGCATAGGATCATTGATGGTTCTCCTATCATCTTCTTCTATTTTCATAATACTTAGGGATCTCGCTATTTTCTTAGCGTATGATGATGTTGGTCGGTGAATAATATACCACATAGTTCCCCCTTTTTAAGTGTCATCTGTGATCGTTTCTTTTTAGAATGGCACGTCATCGTCTTCTTTAGAGTCATCAAGCTCTAACCATTCCCTGATCTGCTTAGACAACTCTTCATTGACCTCTGTTGATATTTCTTTTCCAATCTGTACAATGTTATAATACACCTTTTTACTGCCTTCACCATATGATTTTGATGGCATGGCAACCCAATATCGTTTATCTTCTTTATTATACATAGCTCGACAATCACGAATTGTTATACCATCTATTCGGATTATCATAAAACCTATTAGCTTATTAGGCTTATCTCCTGATAGCGTATCATTTATACGCCGTAGGCTTACCAGCTCTATATCCATATCCTTATCCTTTCTTTCGTATCCATTATCACCGACCACACTGTGCATCAATGCCTAATTAAAAAGTGGACCGGCGCTCGTAAGCCGTTTGACTCAAAGCAGGCATATTCTTGGCGCTGTCCTAACTTTGAATTCGCTCTTACTGCCCCGGCCCATAATTTTAATAGGATTTCTCCTAGAATTTTTTGTGAGGATAATAGGCGCAGACTGTCCTATTACCCCCCCTAGCTTTTTCACGCTTTAAGGCGTGCCACCCGCCCACCCACTAGGTTTTTGAAACTTCTGTTCCCTGATGTTGAGAACAGAATTGCCTCGCAAAGCAATAGTTATCGCAGCGTGGTCTTTCCCCTTTCCGTATTTCGATGGAGTAAGAGCTTGCGGGCTCTCCTTTTTCGATTGCAGCGTTGATCCAAGACTTAGCATCTGACTCGGAGTCGAGAACTCTTCGTGCAGATTTGACGCCTTTTTTCTTAACTGCATACTGAGTAGGGCGTTCCCACATTTCAAGGTCAGTGCAAAATGGGAGTTTATCATCAGATAGTGACTGTGCATTTAGGTGACCTTCAATGCGTTCTTTAATATACCTTTTTGTTTCGTCAAGACTCCACAAGGGTATATTAAAAGTAGTTACGGCGCATTGTGGATAATTTTTACCTTGTTTGGCTTTGTTGATACTCCAATCTCTAAGATAGGCCACAGCCATACATTTAGATGTGTGTACATTTAAACAACTTTGTAACAAGTATGCATAAATGTTGATCTGGGCTATCCAATCGGATGAAGCACCTCTAATTACTGCCCAAACTGATGTAGATTTGTAATCCTTAAGCAGTCCAGACTCATATCTATCAGGTATTCCCACTAATGATACTTTGCTGGATCGCATCTCAAGTTTTTGTTCTTTCAGTACATTAGAGCCACCTGCTTGTTCCATAAGCAAATGAAAAGCTCTACCCATAAGCATATAAAGCAACTGTGAATAATCAATTATTAATTCATCCCAATGTCTCCGTTCAAGTTCTCTCATACGATATGGCATAACGAGATTTGTTACACCAAATCTATTTTTTTGTTGCGCGTGTCTTCCTTCTATTGTGAGTTTGCATATTTCTTCTGGTATTTTGTGTTTGTTTGTGTAGATCGGCATTATCTATCTCCTTCGGGATAGAAGCAATATACTTTTGTTCCCTGGTTTTCGCATTATCTAAGTCTTTCTTAATACCTATGGTATCTTCCTGCTTTAGATAGTCGAGTATTGTAGATTCTGTACGCCCTTTTTTATCATTTAGTTTATGTGGTGCCTTATACCAATCACATTTACTTGGACAATCATTATTTAATTTATTTTGTCTATGTTTACAAGCTAAGTGATGCAGCCATTGACCATCTGGCTTTCCAGCTATACACCAAACATAATTATGTATTAAATCATTTGTATTTTTAGGCGTTTGCATAATTTTACCATATTGTTATAGCTTTAGGAATACCAATACTATGCTCAAACTTTCTAGTACGTTTCCACAATCGCTCAATTTCTTCTGCTCTATCAAGCAATAGTCCTTTATATTCATTTACGGCTTCTTTATAGGAATCAAAATACATAAAGTCATTATCTGCTAAGCGTTCTTGGTAATTCATAAGGCGTGCATTTTTTTCAGTCGACACAATTACCTTTTTGACTACATCATCCTTTTTTTCGATAACTCTACCATACAACCATTCTACTCTTAATTTAGTTTTGTCGACTCGCCAAATTGATTTGTGTTGTGGTAAAGGCATATATCCCCCTAATATTTCTTTTTTAGCATACACTCAAGATGTATGGTATCTATTTCTTCATCAGTGAGAAAATTAAATCTCCTCAGAATTGTAATTGCTGCGTGAACTCCTTTACGAATATGTCTCACAACTTCTTTATTTTTATCTCCCCCATATATTATATGATGCTTTTGTATTGTAGCCATGGTCTATCTTCCTCTACCTCTGTACTTTTAGTTATATATCCACTTCTCCTAGATGGTCGCCTTGTGCTTCTTCCCTAACTATGTCTATGGTACGTCTATTATTCTGTGATCTTATACGTTCTTCATGTGGCGTTAAAGGCATTGGCCTATTATGACGAAATTCATTACGAATTGATGATGCTAAATCCTCTATCAATCTACGCCCCCGCATACGTCTTGTTTTGTTGACTGTTTGTATAAAACTTCTCTTAAATCTTTGAAAATGATCTATTTTCTTATTCATGGTAAGCGACATGGCTAATATAAGGGCCACTATCTGTGGTATTGTATATGCTAATACGCTTCCACAAAGAGTGCATGTAATAATAAACCCACCGTTTATTGGCGTTTTCAGTATAGTATCAGGCTGTATTATCTTTCTGCAACTACACCATCCATATGCTCCAGTTTCGTAAAATGGATTAGATAAATTATTGCCGATTGTTACATTTAAAAATCTACTATCAATTTCGAAACTATTACCATCACGGATTAGTGTAATTAGATGTGGGTTGTTATCCCTGTTCCCTCTGTGTCTAGGCATGTCTAAGCTCCATCTGTAAATCTTCGCTCAATAAAAAATCAATTGCAGAAGTAAATGTATGTCCATACTTTCTACAACATAAAGCAATGACATCTTCCCTAGCCCCACAGCCAAAACAATATCCAAACGATCCACGTACTAAAAAGCTAGGGTTTGTATCTTCATGAAATGGACATTTAATCATTACGTTATCTTTAGGCATTCTCATTAGCTTATAATATGGAATTGATCTTGCTCGCTCAAGTTCTTCACGTGAGTATCTTTTTAAATATTGCTTTGTACTATCTGATACCCATTTTAATTGATTTTCAAAGCGATAAATATCAT
>CAYOFL010000084.1:1489-6853 GCA_964403165.1 uncultured Ignavibacteria bacterium | reverse complement strand
TAACCTTGTCTTCCATCTGGGTCCTCTCCATCCCGTTCCCAATCATCTGTTAGCGGTGTTAATATTGTGCCGCCAGATATTGAGAATTTTCGGGTTAGTCCTATTGGGTTAATAGCAGAAGCTCTGTTTTTTGCTTTAATAATATGTAGTCGTGTTGAATGTGAAGATATGGAATCTAACGATAAATATATTCTCGCTTTTTCGGCACCAAATGTACCACCACGACCATATTTAGATTCCTCTGATTTTTGTAGGGCAATTATAGCTATTCCATCTTCAAGTTTATCTCTTATAGCCTTTAACTGACCTGCAATCCTGAAAAAATTATCTGATATTTCTAAATAATCAATGACATTAAGTGCATTTGGTTCAATCACATCGGCGAAATCTCCAGAGCGTTCATATGCTTTGAATTTCCACCAGTTTATATCTCTTTGAAATAGTTGTAATCTACTCCTAAGCTCTACTGCGCCCATTTCTGATGAAAATAAGATAGATTGATCTTCATACCTCTCATTATTTAAATAAAGCACATTGAGAAGTATTGCTGTCTTACCAGATTCAGGCTCTCCAGCTACCACGGCTATAGTTTTTGGATGCATAAGAGCTAATTTTTCAATGTGAAGTGGCCAGAGCATTGGAAAGATAGTTTCAGGGGCATTCTTATAGTCTATTTCATCTATATCCCTTAATACTGTACGATAAATGCCACTTTTTGCAGGATCACGCTCGATAATATTGCGTTCGGTTAGAGCTATCATGTAAATACTGGCATGTTTTTTGTCTATTTTACCCGTTATGCCTAGCTCATTATACATATCCTGCAATGAGAACTTTCCGCATTGTCTGGCCACGAACTCCTCTACTTCAAGCATAAGATCGCTAACTTTATGCATTTTTATTCTCTTCGTTTAAAACTCTTGCTATTACAGAATAGATGGATATATCTTCGAGACGTTTATCTATGCCTTCTACGTCACCCTCATAATCCCCTGATAGCATCCATAGTACCGCATCAAACTGTTTGAGTAAATATACAATGGCTATTACTATTGGATTACTAAGTTTTAAATTTGGATAATTTGATAATATTTTGGCTACTCTATCAAAATTACCTGTTGGCTTACCGCCACGAGCATAGTCGTGATTTTTTTTACTATGTAACTCGGCCATCTCATCCAATAATTCATAGAATCTCGGGTGCCCATGTCGAATCTCTTCTTTCTGATCGCCAGCCCACACTAGATGCTCCTGTCTGTAATCTTAGTAAATTCTACCATTTTATAAAAGAGACGTTCTGTTTCTAGGACATCTTTTTTACAGTGATCTAAGATGTATGCAAGTGACTCCTTATCATTCATCAATGCTCTAATCCAATATTCGTTTTCGATATGTGTTTTTTGACTCTTTCCGAATACCGCCCTACAAGCCACTTCAAGACGATTACTATTAAGACGGAGCTTATTGCGCACCATATAATATAGATCAGTATGTAGTAACCTACCATATTCAGGAAAACTAAGTTTATGGTATAGGGCACGAGTACGAATAAATGGTATATCATATCTAGTCCCATAATAGGTTACAATCCTATCAAATTTGAGCATATCATCAATACATTGCTGAACTACGCTCTTATCCAGATTTTTTTTAAATGTTTTTGGCTCTGTTATCTCAGCAATTATTCTGTTTTCCCAACTTGGCTTGATGCAATAGGCAAACATTACACCAAAATTTGCAGCTAAGTTACTTGCCTCAATGTCAAGAAAACCAATCTTTTCGGGTGGCTTAACCTCTGTCAAATAGCACTCATAGTGCTCAATGTAGGGCTTTCCATGTGCTGCACAAGTGTTATTCTGCATCCAGATTAGGTCTTTTTTCTTTATCTTGCTGATCTTTGGTAACATTTCACACTCCACATTCAGGTTTCTTTGGTTGTACTGTAATCAGCCCATATTTAACTAGCTCATCATACAGCTCATTTACGTTGTTCGCCTTTAAGGCTATTCCCTCAGCTTGGAAAATTCTATCTTTCATATCTCTAATCTGATGTTTAGTAAGATGTTTAAGAAAATTATCCGCCTTGCGTATTTCAGAGGGTTTCATTTGGATCATCCTTATTTCTCATAGTAAATTTGTCTTTTTCATAATAAATTCATGTTTATTCGCATCATATTCCCACCAGTCATTTTCATAATCTTCTTTGGTACTACCTACCGTATTTGGCCAATAAGAATGTTGTCCTTTGTAGCTAGTGTATGATTGTCTTGTGTGTTTCGATCCTAATTCTATATTTTCACCTTTCATATAATTGTCTTGAACACGGACTAAGTAATTATTAACCATTTCCGAAATCATATATGGCCTCATACCACAAATAATATCAGAAGTGCTGCCCCATAAAACAGTATTTTCTTTTTGTCCTATTATCAAGGGATTCCCTGATGATAGTAGAAATAACTGTCTCTTTATAGTATCAAATAAAGTAAATGCTATTGTTCCAGTTAACATAAATAAAGCATTTTTAATAATATCAGTTGTTAATTCAGAGCCCTTAGCTACTCTATTAATTGCTTCAAGAATAGCTAAGCTATCGCATATGTTTTTATTAACAAAATCATCTGAATTAAAAATCATCCCGTTATGTGCAAGGACAACTTTATCGTCTATCAATGGGTGATTATTGGAGAATACAGAAGGGTCTCCTTGCGTAGCTGCTCTTGTATGCATAATGCATAGTGGAGACTTTTCTATCCTATCCCATGGAACATATTGAACAAAATCTTTTGCTGGAACAGGAGCTTTGAATATCTTAAAATCGTTCTCTTCTTCCCAAAATATACCAGTGGCATCAGTACCACGTATAGCGCATCTAAGTAGCGACCTTCGTATTTGGCGTGCTGATATTGCTGGTGGTTTCCTATCTTTAGTAATAAATCCTGCCAACCCACACATTAGTAACTTCCTCTTCTGTTATTTGTAAGAGATAATTGTTCTCGCTTAAGCCGTCTTTGTTTTCCACGTTCAAAATGTGCTTTACGATAATCAAAATAGCGCTTTGTTTTTGTTGTCGCTATGTCTAATTCATCAAAAATAGGAAACGCTGAATGACAATATGGCCCATTTATAAAGGCCATTATCCGTTGTTCTTCTACTTTTTCTGCCAATCTTACAAATGATAAGCAAAATAGAATCCATTTTTTTATTTTATTGTAGTTCAATGTGGCACTATGCCCACGAAATTCCACAGTTTTTCTCACTCTAAATGATTGTATATTAAGCATATCATGTCTAGTAATATTATCTATTGAGAAACAAACACCTCCTCCTCCATTATTTAATCTCCTACAATACGAATTTTGACTTCTCGCAAGTGGAAATATCTGTACTATTTCATCTTCTGATGCATGCCACAATGCATAGCATCTATTTGCATGAGCTTCTGTTTCTATCCCAACATGAACATGAAATCCACATGATCTATTAATCATAGAACTAGGTTTAAATATCGTCAGTGCTGCTTTTATAGCTGGTAGATCATGTAGCGTTAGTATTGGTGATACTACTTCTATTTGGTTCCGAAATTTGGCACTTGTTTCAATGGAGCTATCATATTCTATGCCCCATTTTGTTACATTATGCTCATGATACCCATGATTATCTACGTCAACACTATGTTTTTTAAGCATAACCGTATTATCTTTATACATAGTTTGAAATAACTCATTTAGCTTATTGGAAATATAACCTTGCGTATGACTTGACGCAAATTCTAATTCTATTCCAAATGTTTGCTTCATAATACCCTCTTTTTAATTACTTATAGAGTATATCTTAAGTGGCAATCAGGTTACCATCATAGCTCCACTTAGGACTCCGGTTTCCCAATTAGTAAGATATACCCTATAAGCAATCAACATTGCTCCACATGGCATAATAGCATAGTGGTTTGCCAACCTACACCCTAACACGCTCATAACAAGCCTAGGGAATAAGCTATAATGCCTGCCAGAGACTTGCAATTTCCTCGCATAATATTATAGTCTAACAAGTGTATATTTCTCCCACCTCACCGATGACAAAAATTATCAGCTTTTCGGGTAGCTTTCACCTGCGCATCTAGTCTATTTGGTTTGGCAACCATATAGACTTGTTGGTAGCACCTTTACTCCCCTACTCCCTACTCCACTAAATCGAATATTAATGTATGGTGATTAAAAAAGAAATCTAGGGACTTGTTTCCTAAATATTTTTGCAAGGCCCATATCAGGACTCTAAGCCTGACATAGATTCTTCCCATGACCTACTAGAGTACAGAGTGGAGTGGACATTATAAATCTATGCCTCATATGTGTACTTTTGTTTGGCTTGTAGCCTATTGAAAAGTAAGGATGAAACAAAACAATATAATGTGCCCCCATCAATATCTGTACCCATAGCGTAGGGGATCATGCTAATCAATCCGCTTAAATTCAGCGGCACTAGTTCTAGTAATTTTTGTTGAAGAAGTCACTATTTCCAGTAAATCGTCATCAGAGAGTTTATTATTTAGGAACATTTCACAAGCCTGTCCGAGCGTTATATGATGCAAACGCTCTACGGTTTCATAAAACTGCTTACGTATATCATGTAGCGTTCCATTTGAAATTGGTTCATTTGGAACAGTACTTTCTGGTATCTGTTGTACCATATTGGCTCTCCCTATTTTGTTCCAATTAATAAATTTTTATATTGGAACACTAAATTGATGGCATAAAAGACAAATAAAATGCATGTATTTTATCATTGTATAACTTTTGTGCACTGTCCTTAGCTAATATAATGGGGTCGGAACTATAAGAACTGTGATTCTGATACCATCCACACCAATCAACTAATCCATCGGGTCCATAATCAAGTATTTTGTAGACAATATAGTCACCATTAGTATTTTTAATTTCTATTAATAAATATCCAGTATAACTATATGGCCCTATTTTGGGTGTTAAGGCTTCAATGCTTAAAGTGATGGTAGTAAGCGTTTTGTGATCCTCACTTACGCTATAATACCGTATAGCTGTATTAGGGTCGAGCTTACTATATACTGTACGTAATTCTTTATTTGGCGGAAATGTATATGAATAAGCATATCTACCAATAAAAAAGCATAATACTAAAATAATTGCATAAAGCAATAATTTTCCATTTCTGCGAAAAAACCTTTTCATTCTATCCCCCTATCTGCGCCGCTAGACGCCTAAATTGTGATTTAGAGACAATTTCTTTGCGTGGTGCCCCACATCTGGGATTAGTAAAGAATAAACATGGCTTATTTTCACACGCTATAGAATACTCATGTATTATATGGTGTGGACAATTATAATT
>CAYOFL010000084.1:0-1389 GCA_964403165.1 uncultured Ignavibacteria bacterium | reverse complement strand
GGGGGTGCAAGGGCAGGTAGGGCCAACCAACAGATTATATTATTGCTGCTTTAATTGGCTTAATTATTGCTTTTGCAAATGGTGAACTGCTTGGAATATGCTTAATATCAATTCGATTTGGTGCATAATGGTTATTTGAGTTAATTTTTTGTACTATATTTGTGTGCAAAGTGCCCATATTATACCCTGATATAGTAAATGTACATTTTGCTTTATGCCATCTATATTGGCAAATAGCTTTAACTTGCTGTTTACTAGTGCTAATTATGACTGTATAAACGTTCATTTTACCTTTAGACTTCTAAAATTAATATCACACTGAGTATTTTGTGGTATAGTCAATTTTACTTTAGCCATAAATAGTTTTTGACAAGCTTCTTTCGTCATACCATCAGTATACAAGTGATATTGTAAATGGCCCATTTTTAACATGCCATAACATATCCATGCTCTGCTTGGCGGTGTTTTTGGATTCTGTATAGTAGCAATGACTGTATACTTAGTCATATTTTTACCATTTATAAAAAATTGACAGCTTAATTATTAACAACAAGTTTATATATACTGTTTTGTGTTACCAAACGATAAGCATTAGAATGCATATGCTTAATTGGTATTATTTCTTTTATAACAGACGTTGTAATAACTCTAATTCCCATACTAATACCTAGTGGTTGTGATAGGAATAAAAATGATTCTCCAGCCTTCGGCAAACGATGAAATTGACCATTGATTGATCTTGTTCTTAATGCTTTTCCGTTTTCAACTATGCTTAATGTTCCGGTTTTCATTGTTTCCCCCTATGATAACGCTGGTAAACGTGGCACCATGCCATCTCGACCGCAATATTTTTTATATTGGCTCCTGACAAATTCACTAAAATCATCACAATAATTACTATCCAGTGCCCGATATAGTTGATCCAACTCGTCACCATATCGTAATATGTACTCAGGCAACGATAATAATTCTGGTATATTGTAATTTACTGATAACGTTTCGAATGTATTTTCCTGATATTGGTCATATTGCTCCATATTCATGATGCACCCCCTTATGCTTTAACTTTTGTAACCATTTCAACAGCTTTATTAGCTAATAAACAAAAATTTATTTTATCATCAGCAACACGAGTAGCAGCATCAGCAGCATGAGCAGCAGCATCAGCAGCATGAGCAGCAGCATCAGCAGCATCAGCAGCAGCATTAGCAGCAGCATTAGCAGCACGAATAGCACTATCAACAGCATAAGCAACAGCATTGGCAGCACGAACAGTATCATTAACAGCATAAGCAACAGGATTAACAACAACACGAGTAGCAGCATAAGCAGCATCAGCAGCATCAGCAGCAGCATAAGCAGCATCAGCAGCAGCATCAGCAGCATCAG
>CAYOFL010000083.1:0-13561 GCA_964403165.1 uncultured Ignavibacteria bacterium | reverse complement strand
TTCCTTCGACCCTGAGGTCTCAGGACCGAAGGGCAGGGTGAACCCCTCTCCATTTCATGTCGGAGATCCCGCCAAAGGCGGGGGAGAGGGGGAGATAGGGGGAGAGGTAAAATACCTTATCCTTTTCTTTACATTCTTATATTTGTATTTCTTTGCAAATTCAATTATTCACTTCAACGCATTTCGTTTCACTTCCTGATTCTTAACAAAAGATAGAAAAGTGGCTTGATGATGGGCCACCAATCTAAAAACGGTCTGATCTTGGAATATTTTTTCCTCGAGGGATAAATTTTTGAAACCGGCACCTCACCGAATTTGTATTTCAGCTTCAAAACCCAGAAATGAATGTAATATTCAAGCTCATAGGTGGAAAGCCAATCCTGCCAGATATTTATCTTGGGATCATCGAACAAAGAGACCTTGTAAGCCCGGAAGCCATTGGTCACATCGGTCAGATTTCTTCCCAAAAGTATGGACCACAAAAAGGTGAAAGCCTTTATCCCCAATTTTCGGGCTAAAGGAAGATTGCCCGCTTCGCCTCCCTCTAAATATCTGGATCCCTGGATGTAATCGTAATCTTCTTCTAAGATAGGTTTAAGCAGGATAGGTATCTCTTTGGGATCATCCTTTCCGTTACCTGCCATCACCACCACCAAAGCGAAACCATTTTCTCTGGCATGGTTGATTCCGTCTCTGATACAGCTCCCCACCCCCTCTCTTTGAGGATGATGAATAATCTCCACCTCAAAACCTTTTAGCACTTCCGGGGTGTTGTCGGTGGAACCATCGTTTGCCACCAGAACTCTGTCAATCTCTACCCCCCTGAATCTCTCCAGAACAGTCTTTATCCTGTTCTCCTCATTGTACACCGGAATGATTACCAGGGTTTTAAAGCTTTCTTCTCCCAACCCTCAACTCCAAAATAAAAGCTTAAATCTTGAGGCGGGATGACGGAGACCCGTCTGGGAATTCCCGCCTCTATGCAGATGATGTTATATCAATCCAAAAGAGGATAAAGCTCTGTTTGCTACTATTAATTCATCAAATTATTTTGCAAATCGGTAGCCGCCCGACGGGCGTTTTGCTTTGGCGCAGGCTGACATTCGTCCTGCCCTTCGGTCCTGAGAACCTCAGGGTCGAAGGAAAGGACTCAGTCCGAAGGAAGCCTGCGGCTACCTCAAATCTTTTGACCTTTTTAACTCTGTTGTCGGGTATCCCCTTACGGGGAAACCCGACCTACTGTTATTCTCCGTAGAATTCCTTGATGCAATCTGTGGTATACTTTATCTGCTCCTCGGTCAACTCAGCAAACATGGGAAGCGACAGAATCTCATCCATACATCCCTCAGTCACCGGGAAGCTTCCCTTTTTGTACCCCAAGAAACTGTATGCATTCTGAAGATGTATGGGTATGGGATAATGGATGTTGGTAAATATGCCCTTTTCTTTCAGGAAATCAATCAACTTTTCCCTTTCTTTTACTCTCACACAGAAGACATGATAAACATGCTTGGCATAGGGCATCTCTTCCGGCACCTTCACGCTGGTCCCCTCCAGATATTTTCTGTACAGGTCGGCATTTTTTCTTCTGCCATCGTTCCACTTGTCCAGATGCTTCAACTTCACCGAGAGGACTGCTCCCTGAATGCCCTCCAATCGACAATTGTTGCCGATATATTCATGATAGAATTTCTTGGGGGAACCATGATCCCTTAGCATCCTCACCTTTTGCGCAATCTCGTCTGAGTTGGTGGTGACCGCCCCTCCCTCTCCATATGCTCCCAGGTTTTTCCCGGGATAGAAACTGAAACATCCCACCATTGCCAGACCACCTGTTTTTTTTCCCTTGTACCGGGCCCCGTGTGCTTGGGCGGCATCCTCGATGACCGGTATTCCTTTCTTTTCGGCTATCTGTAGTATGGGATTCATATCTGCTGGCTGTCCGTAGAGATGCACCGGAATTATGGCTTTGGTTCTTCCGCTTATAGCCTTTTCCAGTCTGGTGGGGTCCATATTAAAACTTTTCTCTTCGATATCCACAAATGCCGGTTTTGCTCCCGCGAAGGAAATAGCTTCAGCTGTGGCTATGAAAGTATTAGCCGTGGTGATTACCTCGTCACCCTCCCCGATATTCAGAGCTTTCAATGCCATGATCAGAGCAGAGGTGCCGGAATTAATTCCGATGGCGTGTTTCACTTCACAATAGCTGGCGAATTCTTGCTCGAATTCTGCCACCGCCTTACCCAGAACGAAAGCCGTATTGGATATGACGTTCTGAATCGCAGTGTCAATCTCTGGTTTGATGGTTTGATATTGCGCTTTCAAGTCAACAAAGTTTACTTTCATCAAATCCTCCTTGAGTCTTTCTTATGATCAACACACTTTGATCTAAAATAGCAGATTGACCCTAAAAGTCAAGCGTTTAGTAAACCCTGAGTTTCCTTGACACGGTTCTGAAGTTTCTATAACAAACCAGCACCTAACTTAAGTTAGGTGCTGGCTTTCCCACGATATTATTTTCTGCCACTTTTTTTCTATTTAGAACCTCTATTCCTTATAAGGTGGCCACACATAAGGTCTTTCAAAAGCTCCGATATAACACTCCAACTCATCAATCTTTTTGATGAATCTGGCAGGATTTCCCACTACCACCGCCTCCTCGGGAACATCCTTTGTCACCACCGACCCGGCACCTACCAAAGCATTTCTCCCGATCTTCACTCCTGGACAAAGGGTGGAGCCTGCGCCAATCTTGACTAAATCCGCCACCTTCACCCCGCCTTTGCACTCTTTGTATTTGGGACAAAGCATGGGGTGGGGATCGTCGGTGAACACACAATTGGGACCAAAAAACACGTGGTCCCCGGTGGTTACCATCTCCAGAAAGCACAGGCTGTGAATTCTGACGTCGTTGCCGATCCTGTTCTCAAACTCCAGCACGGAATTGGTTCCCACGCTTACGTCATTGCCAATTACGTTGTCCTCCCGAATGGAGGCTCCCTGCCCGGTCTGGAAGTTATCTCCGATTTTGTTTCCGGCATAGATAGTGGTAAAGGGACGGATCACCGCATTTTTCCCGATCACCAACTCCAACTCTCCATCCTGCTTTCCCCGGGGTGGCTTGCCCAAAACACAGGGACCTTCAATTACCGAACCTTCCCCGATCTTTACATTCTTATATATGGTACAATCTCCAGTTATCTTTACATTTTTGAATTTCGGTTTGGCTTGCCGACTCATAGTTTAATTACCTTTCCTTTCTCTTTTATTGACTGGTTGGCCGCCTGCAGAAGTTTAACCACTCTCAGTCCCGCCACTCCGTCTGTTAGGGGCTTTCTGTTTCCATTTACCGAATCGGTGAATTCTTTGCTCACCAGCTTCAATGCTTCGGTGGGTTCCAGTTTAGGAGCCAGCATATCGCCGGAGCGATATTGCACCAACATCTGATAAACATCCTCTTTCTCAGAGTAGCTCACTCCCTTATCGTAGATTTTTATCTTTTCGCTGGGCTCGGTATCATCGTATACGATCATCTTCTTCGTCCCTCCGATAAGGGTGGTCCTAACCTTGACCGGAGCCAGCCAGTTGACGTGCAGGTGGCCCAAAAGATTGCCAGGATATTGGACTGTAACATAGGCGATATTCTCAAGATCACCAAAATGACTTACTCCCACCGCCGAGACCATCTCCGGGTCCTTCTGCAAAAGAAAATCCATGATGGAGAAATCGTGCGGCGCCAGATCCCAGATCACGTTTACGTCGTGCTGGAACAACCCTAAATTCACCCGCACCGAGTCGAAGTAATATATGTCGCCTAACTCACCACTTTGGATCAACTCCTTCATCTTTCTCACCGCTCCGGTGTAAAGGAAGGTATGATCCACCATTAAGGTTTTCTTTTTCTTCTCTGCCAACTCGACCAGCTTTTCCGACTGCTCCACGGTGGCGGTCATCGGTTTTTCTAAAAGAACATGCTTGCCACTCTCCAGAGCCTCCTGGGCTAATGGAAAGTGAGCCGAAACCGGCGTGCTGATAACCACGGCATCAATGCTCGTATCCTTTATTATTTCTTTGTGGTCGGTGGTGGTCTTAACAGACGGATAGCCGGACTCTACCAAAGATAGCCTCTCTTTGCTCAGATCGCACACGCAAGCGACCTTGGCATCCTTGTTGGCGTAAAAATTGCGAACCATATTGGGTCCCCAATAACCATAACCGATAACTCCTACATTAATCATCGCTACCTCGGAAGCTTAGAATGTTAATAGATCATAAAAACACGTTGAAATTAATACGAAAAAGTAAGAAAAGTCAATAACTTTAGCCTCTTATTGAGTTTTAAGCAAACAAGTCATAATTTGTAGGTAGTTTTTTGCTAAAGGTTGTTTTGACTTCGTTGCTTTCCTTCAGCGGCTCAGCGTCAAATCCTTCCTCTCTCAAAAATCCCACAAACTCCGCAAAACCGTGCATCGTGTAGATTTTTTCTGGCTGGGCTTTCTTTACATATTGGATGAGTTCTGAAAAATCGGCGTGATCGGACAATGGAATAGCTTCATCTCCTCTGACGTGATTTATAACTCCCGAATCCATGGCCCAACCGGTCAACATAGCCATTCTCTTTCGGGGTATGTTCTCAATCATCCGGGATCTTTTCATCTGAGGAGGTACAATCAATACCCTATCCCCCAGATTCCCGGTTTGAAAAAGTTCGTAATTTTTAAATTTTACTCCAAATTCCTCATATATTTTGACAATATTATAGATCGTCGGGTGCACGAAAAGCTTAAATCCGCGATTGGACAGAATTTTCATGGCCTCCTGTGCTTTGCCCAGAGAGTAAGCTAAAAAAATGGGTATTTCCCCTTTTGCCTGAGCATCCTCCACAAACTGGATCATCCGCGTATGAATCTGTTGTGGATGAGGAAACACATACCGGGGACGGCCGAAGGTGGACTCCATAATAAGAATATCACATTTCTTAATTTCAGCTTTTTCAGCGGTTAAGCTTTTTCGCAGTTTAAAATCTCCGGTATAGACAATTTTTGTTCCGTCTCTTTCCATAAGGATCTGGGCTCCGCCTAAGATGTGACCTGAAGGGAAAAGCTGGACCTTTACCCCTTTTAATATTTTGGGACGGTTGTATTCCAGTATGTTAAATTTAGCTTTTCCGTACCGGTGCTCAAATAATCTTGCGGTTTCTCTGGTGGCTAAAATTTCGGTATGTCTGACTGCATGATCCGCATGGGCGTGAGATACAAAGCAGAAATCAGCCTTTCTTTTTGCATCCAGCCACAAGTCGGTGCCTTTTAAGTGAACTCCATTTTTACACTCAATAATCAAAGTCCAACCCCAAGATTATTTTTTTTCTATTGCTTGGCGCAGGATAAATTCCTGCGCCTATACCGGAGGATGGTCTATCAAGCATAGGGGAAGGCATTTAGCCCTCCCCGCGTCTATTGTCAACAGCCCTTTCAGTCACAATGTTCGTTAAACGAGGCTGGGAGCCCTTCAGGGTGAACCTTCAGGGACTGTTGAAAAAGTGCTTTTCGGAGTGCGAAAGCTTGCTTTCGCGGTTTATTGAAATCCAGAAGTTCTTATGTCGCCAATAGTTAAACTCTGAGGAAAACAGCACCAGCAAGCTGGTGCACTCCAGTTTGGGTTTTTCAACACACCCTTCAGGATGAACCCCGCCTACGACTTATAATTTTTCATCCCGCAAGGCGGGCACTCTGCCCGCCCGATTCTTGACTCCTTTCAAATAACTCAAAGCTTTTTGCTGCTAACTGAGCTTATACCCAATTCTCCTCAAAAATTGCTTCCTCTCTTTGACTTCATCCTCGGTTTCCACTCTCTTGGGGACAAAACCATCCACCACTCCCACGATTCCCCTACCTTGATCGGTTTCAGCAATTATCAATTGCAAGCGGTTAGCAGTAGCGCAGAAGATTCCGCACACCTCAGGGCAATTCTTGATGGCACCCAGCACATTGATGGGATAAGCACCTCTGATATAGATTATGAACGTGTGCCCCGCCCCGATATCAAAGGCACTCTGAGCCGCTAATTTTTTGAACTCAACGTCGTTTCCTTCCGACCTCACCAGACACGGTCCGGAAGCCTCGCAAAAAGCCAGACCGAATTTTATCCCCGGCACAGAGCCAACCAATATTTCATATAAATCCTCTACTGTCTTTATGAAATGGGTCTGTCCTACAATCACATTGGTCTTTTCCGGCAAGGGAACTTTGTATACTCTGAATTCCATAAATCCCTCCTTCTCTTAGAAGAAAATTTTATGGGTTAGACTTTCCACCTCACCCTTGGCTTTCTTTCCATCATCTGAGCAACTCCGGTTTGATGATGGAAAATTAAGAAATTCTAAACTATTAATTTAAACGCTGGACAACGAAAAGCAAGAGAATAAATCTTAGTTTTGTGTCCTTTACAGGTTAGCTTATTTTAGGTCTTGCATTTCACTTCTTTTTTGGATATATTTTCAAAAATTTTGTTTATCTGAGATTTGAACTATCGTTTTTGCAGGAGGAACGCATGGAGAAAAGAGATCAGTGGGATAGTCGCACTGCTTTTATTTTGGCGGCTATCGGCTCAGCCATAGGTTTAGGCAATATTTGGCGGTTTCCCTATATTTGCTATGCTAACGGCGGGGGCGCCTTTTTAGTTGCCTGGCTGGTTGCTCTCTTTACTGCCGGAATCCCGCTTATGATTTTGGAATTTGGTCTGGGGCATAAAATGGAGGGCTCTGCCTCCGAGGCTTTCCGTAAAGTAGGAAAGAAATTCGAATGGTTCGGCTGGGCGGCAATCTTAGTGGGCTTCTTTATAGTCTGCTACTATGCGGTGATCATGAGTTACTGTTTTAATTTCGTGTATCATTCCCTCACTTTAGCCTGGGGAGACGATCCTGGTAGTTTCTTTTATCAAAAAACTTTGGGATTAACCGGTAGCCCATTTGAGCTTGGAGGGATAAAGGGATATATCTTGCTGGGTTTGTTTTTGAGTTGGATAGCTATTTTCTTCTCCATCTGGAAAGGCGTCAAGACTGTAGGAAAGGTGGTGTATGCCACTGTTCTTATTCCCTGGTTTTTACTTTTAGTCTTTGTCGTCAGAGGTGTAACGCTTCCCGGAGCAGTTGAAGGACTTAAGTTTTATCTTACTCCTGATTTTCACAAATTGCTTTCTCATCAGGTATGGTTAGCGGCTTACACCCAAGTCTTTTTCTCTTTAAGCGTTGGTTTTGGGCTAATGATAGCCTATTCCAGTTTCCTCCCCAGAAAAACGGACATCGTGAACAATGCTTTCATAATCAGTTTATCCAACTGTGCCACCTCTTTTTTAGCTGGATTTGCCGTCTTCGGCGCCCTGGGATATTATGCGGTGAAAATAGGCAAACCTGTAGCGGAGGTGGTCGCCTCCGGTCCGGGATTAGCTTTTGTAACCTATCCCCACATCATCAGCAACCTCCCCTTCTGGCAACCCTTCTTTGGTGTGCTGTTCTTCCTGATGTTGCTCACTTTAGGAATCGATTCCGCCTTCTCCTTGGCTGAGGCGGTGGCAGCCGGAGTGATAGACAAATGGAAGGTTTCCCACCGAACTTCTAACATAGCCGTGTGTTCTATCGCCCTTATCATAGGCATTATATTCACCACCGGGGCCGGACTCTACTGGCTGGATATTCTGGATAGGTTCATGAATAGGTTCGGGCTCTCCTTGGTCTGCCTGGGAGAGTGCATCCTGATAGGATGGGTCTTCGGCAGCGGGAAGATAAAAGAATACGTAAATGGGATCTCAGAATTCCGGATTGGTATCTGGTGGGATATTTTCATTAGATTTTTGATACCGGTTATCCTGGGAGTCTTGATCTTTGCAGAGATTTTGGAAAGGATAAAAGGCTCTTACGGTGACTATCCCAGGTTGGCTGAGTTTTTGGGTGGCTGGATGATGGTCCTGCTCCTGCCGATATTGGGAATCATTCTTATGATAGCTAAAAGGACTCGTCCTGAGGGCTCGTCCTGAAGGAGAAAATAATGCCCGCATCAGCGATTATCATGTTAATTCTTACCTCTGTGGTATTGTTCGGGGGAATCGGAATCTGCACATATATAGCTCTTAAGAAAAAATAGAGAACCTAAATCTTCTCTCCTCGTATGATAAAGAGAGGACGGTTTTTTTCCGAACAAGAAAGATGGACTCAAGCTACAATACCGCCTGAATCAATAGACGGGTTTTCTCTATGAGTACCTTTATCTCTATTGCGGTACTTGTTTTTGTCGTTTTGATTCTGATCTGTCTTCTTGTACCCATTCGTTTGCGATTGATTCTAAATGATCGCAGAAGATCGGTAATCTTTAACTGGCTTATAGTTAATGTGAACAGTAATCTGAAAGAGAAAACTTTTCAACTCAACCTCTTTAATCAAAAAATCATTCGAAGAAAATTCAAGAAGAAGACAAAGGAGAAAATCAAAAAGGCTAAAAAGAAGGGGCAAAAGTTGAATATCGTTGATTTGTGGCACAAAAAAGACCTGTTGTACCAGATTATCCCTATATTTTTGCGATTCTTACTGAATATCCTTAGAACTATCAGATGGGATAAACTCTTTCTGAAAGTGGACGTAGCCACTCCAGATCCAGCCCTAACCGGTGTTTTATATGGTGGACTTTGTGCGGTAAAGAGTTCCACTGACTACTTTATACCTGATGCCCGTATTAAACTTCGACTCAATTTCTACAATCAGGTCCCACGGGGAAGCGCAGAGACGGTCTTCAGCGTTAGACCACTAAACGTCGTTAGCCCGGTGACAAAGATGTTCTTTGCCATGCCAAAGATACGGATTGTGAAAACCTTTATTCTCAAGAAAAAGGAGGTGAATTAAAGATGGCAAGCACAGCTGAACAAATCTTAAAGACTCTTTTGGATGAGATCAAAACCATCGCCAGAACCGAAACCATCCTGGGCGAGCCCATCAATATTGGCAACAACACCATCATTCCGGTCTGCCGGATTATGTTAGGATTCGGAGCAGGCGGCGGAGAGGCAGAGACGAAGGAAAAGAAAGGGGAGGCAGGTGGCGGCGGGGGGGGTGGTGGAGTAAAAGTTGAGCCAGCCGCCTTCATCGTGATCAAAGGTGAAGAGGTTACCATAATGGGCGCAAAACCTGGCAAGTTGGAGGGCTTGTTTGAGGCCGTCCCCGGGATAATTGAAAAGATTCAACAAGCCAAGAAAGCCAAGAAAGAAGAAGAGAAAAAGTAAAAATATCGAATCGGTCTTCCAACCATATCCGGCCTACAAACTGAATTTGAAACCGGGCGGGCAAGGATGCCCGCCCTCGGGACCAAAGATTTTTCATCTACCCAGAATACCACTGTTTCTTCAGGTAAAACAATCAACTGAAAATGAAATTTAAGACCCTCTGGAGTGTCAAGCTTCAGCTTGACCAAAAGATTTAATCGAACAGAGATCACACCCCAGTCCACAAAAGGTGAGGGCTGTGGTCCAAGTCCTGCCTAACAAAGCGTTCATCAGAACCAAATGCATACGCAGATACTCTCATCCATCATCTCTTGAAGAGTTCTCTTGGGATGGGAAAGCGTCTTTCTGAAACATTTTGCAAAGCAGCTGGAGCTAAAGTTCGGTCGTTTGAAGTCGATATTAAAAAAAGCTGATCGCGAGTTGTAAGAAAGCGTTGTTATATCTCCATATGAAAGTATCATTTCTTTCTGAGGGTAACTTTTGAAAAACATGAAATAAAAGGGGGTGATATTTCTCTGTTTAAAAAACGAGCAATGTCGAGTGTCCCCATAGAAATTTAAACTACTAAAACAAAGGGGGTGATGATGCAAGTAGCAGCAAAACAATTCTTGCTTTGGTAAATTTTAATTTTGAACTTAAAAAAGGGGAGGAATGGAAATGAAAAAGCTAACACTATTGTTTGGTCTATTATTCATCCTGGGCACATTCGCCTCCGCATCCGCCATAGATCAAACTGGCAAGTTTGCAATAGGAGGTCACTTTGGCTACTCTTTGGGCTTCGGAGAGGTTTTCGACGAGTATGAATGGGGCGAATACTGGGGCACAGAGTACTGGGGAGTGAAATACCAAAACAAGGTTACCTATAGCTTCTTGGGAAATGTAAAGTACTGGCTTAGCCCGAATTGGGCCTTGTTGGGTGCCTTAGATTATCAAGCCGGAGATGTCGAGGTCACTGCAACTGTCGGAGGCTTTAACGCAGGTGCAAGTGAGGGCTATGATTGGACCGGCATTCTGGCTAACATGGTCTACAACATATCACCAGACAACAAGACCTGTCCTTATTTCGGCGGCGGCGGCGGTATATACATGAGCGATGATGTTACCGAGCCAGGAATAAACTTTTGTGGAGGAGTTGAACATTTCTTCAAGAATAACCTGGCCCTGGATGTGGGAGCAAGATACCACATGATCTTCACCGAAGAAAAAAGCACCAACTATGTCAACGTGTATGCCGGGATAAACTACTACCTCGGAGTGAAATAAAAAAAGAAGTCTTTTTAAAATAGCCCCAAGGACGCTGTCCTGGGGCTATTTTTTTTACCTGAGATCATCGCTATTCTTATTATTAAGGTGAAAATGTCGGATAGTCCCCCGTACGGGGGACATATCCGACCTACGGATCTTATTCTTCCGGCATTGCTTTCAACTCCTCCAGAAGCCGTATAACATCCTGTATCTGCCCTGTTTCTCCTCTCCACAGTCGAACAAAACTCTCCAGGTGGTATATTGCCTCTTCTCTTTTTCCCAACTGGTGATAGATGGTTCCCAGTCGATAAAAAGCTAAAGTGTGCTGAGGATTGAGCCTGATCGTCTTTTCATATTCGTCGGTGGCATCCTCTAACATCTCCTTCTCAAGATATACCTCTCCCATAAGATAATGAACTTGGGGATCATCATCTCTCAAAAAGAGAGATAATTTATAGTTTTCCTGTGCCTGGTTCAAAAGTCCCTGACTATGGTATGCAAAGCCAATGTTAGAAAAGATAAATGCGCTATCTGCTCCACTTTCCAAAGCCTTTTGAAAATATTCCAAAGCCAACTCATGTTTCCCCTGATCTCCATATATGGCCCCCAGATTTCCATAAGCTTCAGCAAAGTCTGGATTATATTCTAAAGCCTTTTGATATTCTTCTGCCGCCATATTTTTATCACCCTTTTTAGTGTAGAGCACCCCCATGGTGTAATGAGCATGCGCCAGATTTGCGGTGCGGTATTTGGGCATGCTAAGATTGATTGGAATCAAAATCATCAAAAGGATCACAAGATATTTCCCCAACTGGAAAAATTTTCTTTCTCCTATCTTGGATATGAACCAGTCCAAACCATATGCAGAAAACAGGATCAAAACCGGGATGATGGGAACACGATACCGGGCACAGACGAAGAATAAAATTACGCTCAGCATATAAACAAAAAGAAAAATCTCTAAGACGACCACGTCTCTTTTCTCCTTGTGGGATAAGATGACCCCCACCAGTGCCAAGGGAGCGATAAGCCCGAAGGGGAAATATATGACAAATCTCCACAGCAACAGTTTCAAAAATGGGGCACCTCCTGCGGAAAAATATAGATCACGATTATTCGACAGTTCGTTTCCATTCCAGAAAAGAATGAATTTCTTCGCCATCAACTTCAGGAAACTGATAGGTTCTTTTACCAAAAATTCCAATCCCTCCATGTACCAGAAGCGAGAAACCTCAGATGGTTTCAAACTCCTGTTCGTGGCGCCTTCAGCCATCTTTGTGGCATCCTCATACAATCCCCACCAGGTGGTCCTGGCTCCGGGAAGTTTGGCGGAGGCACCATCTGACTGGGGGTTGTTTCCTATGTAAAAATTCATTCCTCCCTGCGAGGCAATAAGAACAAAATCTTCTCCCTTGATATAATTTCTCAAAGTTATCGGAGAGATGATCAGAATTGCTCCCAGAGCAAAAGAGCCAGCGCAAAGCACAGATTTCGACCCAATCTTAACATCGCTTCTGAAGAGTATGAGGATCCAGAAGAGAAAAGCCACTCCTACCAACAGAATATTGGGGCGAGCCAGAGCAGACAAACCTAAAATAGCACCACACAAAGTCCATCTTGTGTATGATGGTTTCTCAGTAGCCCGCAAAAGAGCCAGTATCAAAAGCAAATCCAGAAAGACAAGCAGAACCGGAATCAGAAGTTCCCCCTCAAAGTAGATTAAAACTCCGTAAAGAGAAGCCAAAAGTCCGGCAATTCTAGCCGTCCTTCGATTGAAAACTTTCTTTCCCAGAAGATAAATCAAAACGCAACTTAAGGATCCAATAAGAAACTGAATTAATCGCGGCATGAAGTAATTATGACCGAAGATCTTGTAAACTGAAGCCAGAAAGTAAGGATAAAGGGGAGCACGGAAAAAGACACCCTCGGTAAAGTCTCCCCCCTTCAGTATCATCTGTGCCCATAGATCATGATATTCGGCATCCAAGGGAAGGATATCGAAAAAAGGTGAGCTTTTCATTTGAATCAAATAGATGAATCTGATGGCGAAAGCCAAGATGAAAATCCCGATGACAAAATACGTTTCTTTTCGAACTGATTTTCTCATCTTTCAAATCCATTTGTTTTTTTTAACCTAATTCCAAATATCCTTGAAGTCAAGGGTTTCTATGTTCTTGAGGTATAATTCTTTGGGTTCGGGATACAATCCCGAACGCCTCCACATTTTCTATAGCGTCCGAACTTGACTCGGACGAAAAAACCCCGTAGATAGGGTTCATCCTGAAGGACTCCTAACTCTGCAAAAGGCGTTTTCGAGTGCTCTCAACTGAAATTCCTTGACACCAGAAGGTAGTTTTAGTAAATTTGGATTTCTTTCGTATACCATATGTTCAACCGGAAGGTGATATGTTAGAGAATTTAATTCACGAAGAATGTGGTGTTTTTGGCATCTTTGGAGCAAGAAAGGCAGCTGAGCTGACCTACCTGGGACTTTATGCCTTACAGCATAGAGGACAGGAAGGAGCGGGGATTGTTTCCTCAAACAACGGGAAAATCTATCAGCATAGAGGTCCGGGTGAGGTAAATGAGGTTTTCTCTCGTAAAGAGACCCTCAACCAATTAAAAGGTCACTTAGCCATCGGACATAACCGCTACTCCACCACCGGCGCCTCCTCTTCAGTAAACGTTCAGCCTCTTTTGATCACCTACAGGAAGGGGAAATTAGCTTTAGCTCACAATGGAAACCTGACCAATTCCTACAGCCTGCGAACCTTTATGGAGAGGAATGGTTCCATCTTTCAGACCTCCAGTGACAGTGAGATAATTTTGCATCTGGTGGCTCGCTCCAAAAAACAGACCGTGGTGGAGATGATTCAGGACGCCCTTTTGAGGGTAAAGGGAGCGTTTTCCGTGGTCTTCAACACCGGTGATTCCATTGTAGCCGCAAGAGATCCTCATGGATTTCGCCCGCTGGCTTTGGGCAGGCTTAAAGATGCCTGGGTGGTGGCATCGGAAACCTGTGCATTCGATATAATTGGAGCAAAATACC
>CAYOFL010000082.1:0-13669 GCA_964403165.1 uncultured Ignavibacteria bacterium | reverse complement strand
TGCCCTAAAAGATCTCGCAGTCTTGACTCAGCGATTCCTTTGATTATTTTTTCACCCGGGCTTAGAGTAAGCAGAAAAAGCAAGAGAACAAACGTTACAAAAACAAACAGCGTTCCGATCGCCATCCACCGGACCGCCCATTTCACTGCCGACCTCTTATTTTTCATACTAATCCCCAAAATAGCGAGCCAGATAGTCTGCACCTTGCAATTAGACTCATGCGGAATCACCTCAGAAGCTTATAGCCATCTCTTTCTTCTGAAATAGACCAACATTACGCCTGCAACGCCAATCATGACCAGCCAAAAAGCCTTGGGATAAAACCAGTGCCATTTGAGCTCCGGCATGTATTCAAAATTCATCCCGTAGATACCGGCTACAAAGGTAAGGGGGATGAATATGGTGGCTATTATGGTTAAGACCTTCATCACCTGATTCATCCTATTGCTGACGCTTGAAAGATAAATATCAAGCATCCCCGAAAGCATGTCCCGGAATGTCTCTATGGTATCAATCACCTGAATGGTGTGATCGTAAACATCTCTAAGATAGATTCCCGTGGAGTCCTTAATCAGCTTTGATTCTCCCCTTTCCAGGCGACTAACCACCTCCCTTAGGGGCCAAACCGACTTGCGCAAAAATATCATCTCTCT
The DNA here is from genome assembly GCA_964403165.1 of uncultured Ignavibacteria bacterium. Classification (GTDB taxonomy): domain Bacteria; phylum Zixibacteria; class MSB-5A5; order MSB-5A5; family SM1-73; genus SM23-73-3. Next base: position 13,016 of record CAYOFL010000082.1, on the reverse strand, counting down.
TTTTAAGTTGTGCATTGTCTGCAGGGTTTCTGGCGTCGGATTGGTGACTAACTCCTCCTCCATGCCCTCTATCTTTTCGCCCAGTTTTTCCAGGACTGTGAAGTAGTTATCAACGATGGCATCCATTAAGGCGTAAGCGAGATAATCAGTCCCCATTTTTCTGACGCGACCTTTTGCGTTTCTGATTCTTTCTCTCAGGGGATCGAAGGTATCTCCCACCCTCTCCTGAAACGAGAGGACGAAGTTTGAGCCAAAGATTATGCTCACCTGTTCCGCTCTTATTACATCCTCTTTTTCATCAAAATAGAGCATTTTCAAGACGACAAACACGTAGTCTTCAAAGTCCTCTATTTTCGGGCGCTGTTCGGTATTCAGAATGTCTTCCAGGACAAGCGGATGCAGGTCAAAATGTTTTCCGAGCTTTTCCATAACTTCGATGTCATGGAGCCCGTCTATGTTGACCCAGGTCACAGTAGGTAGATCCTTAAAGGGAAAACACTCCTCAATGGTCTTTGGCTCCTTCTCCTGGAGTTGCGCTTCATCATAGTCAATGAGTCTGATTCTTACCTTTTCGATCTTCTTCTTCCCGACGTGAACAAGCGCTCCCGGGGAAAGGCCGATTGTCTTAGAAACTCTCTTAATGAATCTTGGCATTGCCATTCACCTCCTTCAGGTAACAGGCAGATAACTTCGGACTGTGAGAAAACTCTTGACTTATTTCTATTCATTTAGTATTATTTCATAGAAATTTGAAAAAGTCAAGAGGAAATTCAATATTGAAGTGAGGGGATTAGAGGCGAAAACAATCCCCAATTTCAAAAGAATGGAGGTGAGAAGAATGCCAAAGCTGAAGAAACGTTTAGGTAAGGAAGAGGAGTTTGACAGGAAGAAGCTGGAGCAATCCCTGCGGAAAGCTGGAGCCAGCGAGAACACTGCCCGCAAGATAGCAGAGGGAGTAAAACACCGCGAAGGTATGGCTACCTCGGAGATCCGCAGCCACGTTATCGCGGAGCTTAAACGCGACGAGCCAGAGGTTGCCAAGCGCTACGAGACCCATCGGAAATGACATCCGCAAGGCTGATGAGATGTTACTGGGAAGGCGGGTTTCTGTCAGATTGCCTTGAGCCAAATAGCCTGCAGGTTGCAGGATTGTCTGCTGCAGCCTGCAAGCTAATCATCGAAAGGGTCAACTCTCATGCCAGGTTCACTCGAAATGGATTGAATCTTGTAACAAAAACATTTTTGGTCTTTCCAGAAGCTTATGTTACTTCTCAACTTTCAAAACACTAATTGCATTGGTAAAGAGAGTGGAATTCGGAATAAGAATTTTCTTGTTCTCGCCCTGAAGAGTGGTATATCGAAGGTCAATGTTTGTCACGAGTCCTTCAAAGTTCGTTACAACAATGCGATCGTTGCGCTCAAAAGGCCGATATATCATTATGAGTACGCCCGCAAGGACATTGGAGAGGACATCCCTAAGCGCAAATCCCAAAGCGAATCCGGTAAGACCTAAACACGCCACCAAAGCGGTGACATTAACGCCCATCTTGCTTAGCGCCATCACAGCGCCCCAAACTATCAAAATACCTTTGACCGACTGCCCCAGCAAGTTCAAAACCTCCTTCTTGTTCGGGGCCAATATCCTGCCGAGATAGCGAATTACTCTTCTAATAATAATACTTATGAACCAAAACGATAAGAAAACAAGTAAAGAAACCACAGCTCGGGGTGTGAAATTCACTACTTGTTCTATCAGCTTTTGTAGTTCTTTCAATATTTCTTCCATTTCTTAGCCTCCACATTTTCGGCAAGGCAGAAGAACATATGCCTTTAATGCGTCCGGTTATCCAATTGGGCCATGTTGTTTACATCCTAATCTCTCTCTTTTGCTTCTTTAGCCCTATCACTTACTCTCACATCAAACGGAGGTGTTTGAGTAAGGCTAACATCAGTGGACGTGGACGCAATGGCCACACGCCCTTCTGTTTTACCGAGCTCTTCAAGGAATCGTGTAAAGAGTCGATCCTTTGTGCTCCGGCGCTTTTTGAAATCCACAACATATCGAATGGTGAATTCCATCCAATTATCGTTGGCGATCATGGTGACCATGGGCTCGACCGTTTCATGTTCAATCTTATACTTCTGGACCATTTCTTCCCACGTGTTCTTGGCATAAGGCACATAATCACCCACCACCTCGTTGACAACTCGTTGAAGGATTTCTCTTGTCAATTTTTGGTCACTCTCAAATCTGATCGGCAGGGTAATTTCATCCCAAAGAAAAGGAAAGTCAGCTGAATAATTGAATACCGGCTCTTTGAACACAAAGCTGTTGGCGATGCGCACGATACGTCCGTTGTACAGATCGCCCTGCACCCAGTCCCCGCATTCCATCAAGGTGGTGCGCAGTATTCCGATATCAATGGCATCGCCCCTTATCCCCGCAAGCTGAATACGATCGCCGGTCTTGTAAAAATGTCCGAAGGAGATGGCAACGAATCCGGCGATGCTGGTGATGACCTCCTGTAGAGCAAAGGCCACTCCCGCGCCGATGATACCGAAGGCTATGTGTAGTCCTCCAAGTCGCTTGCTGAACACGGCTGCCACAAAGAAAATACCTAACAGATAACCGAGAAAACTGAGAAATTTGCGCGCACGATAACGGGCGTCAGGGTCCCTAATGTAGCGAGATAGAGAACGTTGAAGGAAGCGGATAGCAACGCTAATCACAATAATGCCGACTATGGCCAGGATGACTTTTCCGACAGTGGGATCAAAAAGCCATGTTTTGAAAAAGTTCTCCATATCTAAACCTCCGACTTTAAACCTCCTGTCAATTGGTCAAGGAAACCATTACGTCGTTCCTTAGCAAAGAGGTTACAACAAAAAAGCAAAATTGACTCTATGTTCTTGTGCATATTGTTGACCCGTGAAAGAAGGCATTGCCTGAGCGAACCGAAGTAACCCTGTCTGGCGAATGCAAACATGGATTTCAACTCCTCTGTGATAAAAGAATTACGACCACAAGTACCAATAAGAGAAATGTCCAAATGGCAATCGCCTTTCGGGTTGCCTTCTTGGCTCTATCGGCTTCCCACCAGGTTAGCGGACGAATTCCCCTGGCCAGGAAGGTCACCACTCCGGCCAAGTTAACGCAAATCAGATTGGTGAGCAAAAGTAGCATTGCTCCGAGTGCCATGTCCCAGCGTCCCGCCCCAATTAGCATTCCCAGCGTGACTAAGGGAGGGAGTAATGCGACCGCGACCATCACACCGATTAAAGCGCTCAGCACACCGGTGGTAAAAGACAGTGCAGCCGCACTGCCTGCGGCCAGGGCGAGAACGATGTCACCCACACCTACCTTGGTGCTGGAAACGACTCTGGGAATTTCCGGGTTCACTTGAAATACAAGTGCTAAAAGGACGGCGAGAAGAAAACCAGCGAGGAGCCCTGCCACATTGGTTTTCATCGCCTGTCGGGCCAAGTCGGTATCCCCCAGGGTGGTGGCAAAGGAGAGGGCCACATTGGGACCGAGCAACGGTGCGATCACCATCGCGCCTATGATAACCACCACATTGTCGCGTAATATGCCTATGGTTGCAACGATGGACGCCAAAAGCACGAATACAACAAAAACCCATGAAAGCCTGGAGATCTCTTCAATATCAGCATACAGTTCTTCCCGACTGATTCTGGCTATCTTCTTATCCGGTTCTTTTTCGAGCTGAGTTTCCTTTTGCTCTGGCGGCGCCTCTTCTTCTTGTGGCCGGGGAATTGAGGCCTCCACGGGAAGAAGGATTATCCTGAAACCTTCCACCGAAGAAAAACGTTTTTCCAACAGGTCAAGAACTGCACCGGTCTCCTCCGCCGGAAGAAGCAATTTCATAAGAATCTTATCTTCTGACAGCCCTTCCTGCCAGCTGCCCAAAACCTTGTGGTCTTTAAGTAGCTCCTGTACTCGATCTTTCTGATCCTTAGGAAGAAATACTTCAATTAACCGCAGAGCCATTTTGCCTATCCCCTATAACAGACCTTCTCATTTTTTCCCTCTGTATATATATACTATCCCACCAGTCAATCTTTCAGAGTAGAGTTTTTTTAATCCCTCCGACTCCATAAGTTTTAAAATTTCTTCTGGCTTGGGAAAGTTGGCAATTGATGTGGAAAGGTGTCGGTAGGCACTGGCCGAGCCTGAGATTATTCCACCTACCGCTTGCATTATTGTATTAAGATAAAACCGATAGACTGCACCGAAGAAGCCGCATGGAGAAGGAGAAAACTCAAGTATTGCAAGTCGTCCGCCGTCTTTTAGGACCCTAACCATTTCGGAGATTCCCTTTCTGTGGTCAGTAAGATTTCTCAAACCAAATCCTATGGTCACTATGTCAAAGGAGAGGTCTTCAAATGGAAGATTGAGGACATCTCCTTTAAGTAATTTGATTCTCCTGGCAAATCTGTTGCTTTTTGTCTTTCGTTTTGCTATCCGAAGCATCTCTTCTGACAGATCAATGCCAACCACCTTACCCCCATCATCTTTGTAGGCAAACTGGATGGCTATGTCACCGGTGCCGGTGCAGACATCCAGTATACTATCGCCGGGTTTTCTGCCGAAGGCAGATCCGCCTTTGGCGGAAACACCGGCACACTTTACCAGCTTTCTTCGCCATCTTTTGTCAATGTTCAGGCTGAGGAGATGGTTCAAAAAATCGTATTTCAATGCAATCCTTGAGAATAACCTGCTGTTGTTGAGTGAAATCTCCCCGCGAGCTTTCTGGTCCTTCACGATCAGCATAATTATTTCAGGCTGCCACTTAACAAGGGATATTTTGAAAAACAATGAAAATTTGGCGGGCAGGGGTATCTCCCTCCTACGGATAACCACAGTTATGTCCCGTAGGCCAGGCTCCCAGCACCGCACAACAGGCTCTTTCAGGAAGCCACAATAGCAAATATCATCTCAAAAATCAAGTATAAAATCCTGAATCACAGAAGTTTTTGGTGCGTTATCTGGGATGAGAAAAAATCCTTAATCGATTTGCGTAGCCCCGCCTTTGGCGGGGATAGGAAGCCATCCTTCGACATCCCGCCTTTGGCGGGAGACGAAGTGTAAAGGCTTCCCTGCGCAGGACGAAAAAGGCACAACACTTTTGATCTACATTTATCTTGCTTTTCCAAACTCGAACCTTCATATTTTGCAAGGTGAAGTTATGAAATCTTTAAGCATAATCTTTGTTGGGATTTTTGTCGTCCTTTATGGTTGGCTCTGCCAAGGTGTGGCGGCATCTGAGTTTTTGGAAGATCAGGTCCACAAGATCGGTGGGGACAGTATAGAAATTCGGCTGGATTTTCTCCATAAGCCAAAAGAGATGATCTCTTTTCCCTTAAAAGCAACTACCGGAAGACCCCGAATTGGTCTGGCTCTGTCCGGAGGAGGGGCACGCGGACTTGCACAGATAGGGATTTTGAAGGTCTTTGAAAGGGAGAAAATCCCCATCGATTTCATTGCCGGCACCAGCATGGGGGGAATCTTAGGGGGACTTTATGCCGCAGGGTATTCGTCTGTGGAGTTAGAGAAAATTACAAAAGATATCAACTGGACAGACCTTTTGACCGACACTCCACCACGTCTCTCCCTTTTTCTTTCTCAAAGGGAGGAAAAAGAGGGCTCGTTTTTTCAGTTTCGCCTGGATGGACTTAAACCTCACATACCCACTGCGCTTACCTCCGGTCAGAAGCTGACCAATCTTTTCACCAACTTAACCATGCGGGCGAATTTAACCTCACGATGGTTCCAAAAACCCTACTTGAGCTTCGACAACCTAAAAATTCCTTTTCGTGCCGTTACCACTGATCTGGTGACCGGAGAGAGGGTGATTTTGGATTCTGGGGATCTGGCACAGGCTTTAAAGGCGACCATGATTATCCCCTTAGCCTTCAGTCCGGTTGAGAAAGGAGATAGGCTGTTGGTGGATGGGGGGCTGGTGGATCCCATACCGGTGGATGTGACCAAAGAGATGGGAGCGGACGTGGTGATCGCTGTTAATACCGTCTCCTCACTTCTTCCCGCAGACAAGATAAAAACCCCCCTGGACGTGGCTAATCAGGCCACCACCATTATGTCCCTGCGCAGACAAGAAGAGGAGCTGGCTAAAGCTGATTTTGTTATCACTCCGGATCTGTCTGAATTCTCCTCTATGGATTTTGACCGAACAGCAGAATTGATCGCTTTAGGAGAGACCATAGCCGAAAGCTTGATCTTTGAGATAAAAAGGATGATCCTGGAGCGCAAAGCCCGACGCTTAGCGCATAATTCACCTGAATTCAAAATCTGTGAACTGGATTTTAAAGGAAATCAAAAAATAAAAACGGACCCTATTCTAAAACTTACTAAAACAAGACCGGAAAGCACCGTCACCATCGACCTGATCAAATCCGACTTGAAGGCGATATATGCTTGCGGATATTTTGGCGACGTTTATGCTTTGCTTCAAAACATAGGTGCGGAGGAGTATGCTTTGCGTTTTTATGTATTGGAAAATCCTCCCTTAGAAAAGATCGCTTTTGAAAACAATACCATCTATCCCGACTCCATCCTCTACAAACGAATAAACTTTCAACCTACTGAGATTCTCAACTATAAGCTTCTACAGCAGATTTTAGATTCAACCGTTGCTTTTTACCATCAGAACGGATACAGTTTAGCTCACATCGAGGAGGTGGATTATGATTCTGCCTCTTTCAGCCTGAATGTGAAAATAAATGAGGGGATGATCTGTCGCATTGATCTTTCCGGAAACAGGCGAACCAGAAACTGGATGGTGTTGAGGAATTTTCCCCAAAAGGCGGGGAAGCCGTTCAACTCCCGAAAGGTCAACTCAGGTATCTCCAATATTTACAATACCGGACTTTTCGAAAAGGTGGACTTAACCACATATCCCACAGATGAAGGGGTAGTGCTTAAGTTGAAAGTCAAGGAGAAAAAGTTCAATATTGTTAGAATGGGCGCGCACTATAATGATGAATACCAGACCGAGGGATTTTTGCAATTTATAGATGCCAACGTCTTCGGAGTGGGAAATCGTGTCTCCACCCACCTTCAATATGGGGAGAGAAAACAGATTTATAAGTTAAACTTCAAAGCTGATCGCATCTTTAAGACATATCTGACTTACAAACTCAATATCTTCTATCAGCGTGATCGCAGAAAGTTTTTTGAGGATCGCCAAAAGGTCGGTGATTTCTCCCAACGAAGAGTTGGAGCAAACTTTTCTTTGGGACAGCACATCTCCAGATTGGGGATCATATCAATGGAGATAAAAGCGGAGAAGGTGCAAATAGATAATGATAATTTTGAAGACTCATACAACATCCGGAGTTTTATCATAAGATCGTTAGTGGATACCTTCGACAAATATCCTTTTCCTCACCAGGGGAAATATCATCATCTGTATGTGGAGCTGGCAGGAGACATCTTAGGCGGTGATTTAGTTTACCGAAAGGCTTTCACCTCTCTGGAATCCTATTTCCCCATTCACCGAAAGGTCAACTTTCATCCCAAGGTGGCAATAGGCATCTCAGATGGAACCGTGCCTATAAGCGAAAAATTCACCTTAGGGGGGTGCGATGATTTCTATGGACTTTTCAGTGAAGAGCTAAAAGGAGACAAGATGTTTGTGGGAAGCTTAGGATTGCGGTTCCGATTCTTTCATCGATTATACTGGACTTTGCGATATGATATGGGAGAGGTGTGGACAAAGCTGGAAAGCATCAAGTTGAAGAATTTAAAGCATGGCTTTGGCAGCAGTTTAGCCTTAGATACTCCCCTGGGCCCTTTAGAATTTGCTTATGGAGTTGCCACGAACGAATGGGATAAATTCTATTTTAAGTTCGGCTTTGATTTTTAGGAGGTCTTAACTAGACAAACCAGAACCTAACTTAAGTTAGATTCTGGTTTATCTGGCAATTGCAATCTTTCCTTTATCCCCACTACTACTCGAAAATAGCTTGGTAGGTCGGATATGTCCCCCGTACGGGGGACTATCCGACAATAACTTAAAAAACCCGTTTGATTAAAATCATATTTATACCACTTCTGTTTTTTCGGCGTATGCTTTTTCCGCATATACCCGCTTAAATGCTTCCACCACCCGAGGATCGAACTGTGTGCCGGCAAAGCGCTCCAACTCCTCTATGGCTTCCCAGTGAGTTTTGCCTTTGCGATAAGGTCGATCGGTTACCATGGCATCAAACGAATCTGCTACCGCCAGTATCCTTGCTCCGAGGGGAATCTGTTTGCCCCTTCCTTTTTCAGAGGAACTCATTTCCACAAAATAATCGTGATGAGCTTCAACTATGGGCATTGCTTCCTTGAGCACACCTCCTACCATGGAGAGTATCTCCAGCCCTTTTTGGGGATGAGTGTCTACCTCTTTTTTTTCTTCGTCTGTAAGAGCGGCGGCTTTCTTAATCAGATCAGAGCTTATCTCGACCTTGCCGATATCATGCAAAAGGGCGGCAACTTTTATGTTCTCCACCTGATGTCGGGGCAGTTCCATGGCGATGGCAATGCTGGTAGCATAATCTGCTACTCTTAAGGAGTGGCTTCTGGTATATCTGTCGTAAGATTCAAGATATTTAGCTAAAATCTCCAGCACTCCCACATAAGCATTCCTCAACTCCTGGATTTTTCTTTCCTTCTGTTCATAAAGCGTGCCCACCACATATCCAGCTAAGATCAAGAAACCACCCCAGAGCATCAAATCGGTCACCAAAAGCAGACCGCTGTCTTGGGTTTGGAAAAGAGAGGGATTGCTGATAGCAGTGAAAGCTACCAGCACCACGCAGAATATTGCCGTGAGAATAGACATCCTCTTACCCAGAACGTATCCGGAGACCAGAACTGGAAGATAATAGAAGTTTAAGAAAGCTAACTTTTGAACGATGAAGAAATTAATAGATGCCAATACCAGCAATAAGGTCAGGACCAAGACCTCTTCAAAGTGTTTAAATACAAAATTCTTGACCTTTTCCATAAACCCCTCCGTTTAGATTAAATTCTGTTGTTTAGTTATGTTGCACCGGTCACCAAAGAAAACTACTTTAGCTCCTTAGCATTTCAAGCTCTAATTTATCTTATCGGATTATGCTCACTTCAGGTTGAGTCCTGTAGCTAAAATTGTGGTGAGTCTTATCTTTTGTCGGAAGGAGAGTTGAGGTCTTTTTTTGCGGATTCTTAATCCTCTGGGAAATTCAGCGATCTGAGTGTGGAATTCCTCTCTTCGAATTTAACCTCACCCCCTTTTGTCCCCTTCAGGGTGAATCCCTTCAGGGTGAACCCCTCTCCACTTCATGTTGAAAATCCCGCCAGAGGCGGGGGAGAGGGGGATGCAGGGGAGGAGGTCTTTAAGCTGTCGGTCAAAAAGATCAACAGCCAGCGAAGCAATTGTAATCAAAAAAATGTGGCGCAGGTTTGTTTTTTAACCTGCGCCACATGCTCTATTGGCTGTTAGTCGTGGGTTTATTCACACATTGGTGGTGGACCGCCTCTGAACAGATAGTTAAGCATATACACCACATCCCCCAGGTCGACCACTCCATCGCAGTTGGCATCTCCTGCTACCTGAGGAAATGGCGGGATATCTTCTCTATATAGATAGTTGACCAGGAATACCACGTCGCCAATGTCCAAAATCCCATCTCCGGTGGCATCTCCTCGCAAGAACAGCTCCACTTTTACCAGATCCCAGCCTTCGTGCCCCAGCATGTCGGTTATATCCACGTTCACGAAGTATCCAGATCCGACGGGAAAGAGATCCGGGTCAGGCTCCCAGGGATAGTGGTACGTTCCGGGCGGCGCCTCCGGCACTGGCTCTATATCATCTGGGAAAGCAACAGTATCAGGTGGGATGGGTTGTGTTGCCTCCTTAGGAGAAAGAATTACCATGTTGAGAAGAGGATCACCGTCGAAACCTTTTTTGAAATCGTCGCTTTGCACCTCGGTGCCTCCGCCGGGATCCATATAGTCAATATAAAACTTGGGATGGACACAGAAAGAGTTGGCTACGGTGACGTGATCACCGTCACTAACAATCACGTCCTCGTCCTCCTCAAATAGTTCCCTTATAAGCCTTGCCTGGTTGACATCTTTCCCTTGAAGACTCACAGCCGGTTGAAATACACATTCTCCACAGTGTTTTAAGATGTATGCATCTAAAGCCGGTTTCTTCGTTTTCATTCCGGAGCCTCTATTAGGATCAGTGCCTTGGTAACCAGCCAGCTCCGCCACCATCTGGCTGTCGGTCATGGCGCCGTTGTCGGTCAAGCATGGATATCCGTTTTGAGCCCAGTATTTCAAGCAGGCGGCTAAGGAGGTGGGAGAACAACCGTAGTTCCACTCGCCGGTGCTGTCATTGGGATACAGGTCAAATTGATTAAGATGTGGTATCCCTTTGTTGAAACCCTGGATACAGTCCCATTTCCCTTTCCCCACTTCTATTCCCTCAATGTCGGGATAGTCAGGAATGGGATAAACGATGACATACATTTCTGCTATGTTGTCGCCCGGTGTGAAGAACTGTATGTCTAACAGACTATCTGTGGGGAAATTGAATACTTCCGGCCAGATGATAGTCACCTCCGGAGGGAGGGGATCCCAATATTGGACGATGGTATCCGAAGCAAACTGACCATCGAAATTATACATGGTTGCCCTGATCATATAATAACCTTCTGGCAAAGTAAGGTCCGGATACCATTTCGCCTGCCATCCGTCTCCTCCGGGCAGATGCTCGGGGGGACCCTCCATATAGGTGGTACCGTCATAGTCGGTGCCAATGAGTTGCCAGCTTTCTCCATAAAAATACTCAAAAACAGTATATTCCACTGTGGAGATAGCTTGAAAATCAATTGCCTGGATGGTAAGGGTGTCGGAGAAATAGTTCTTATCCCAGATGCAGGTATCATTCGGTTCCACTATCTTTGTTTGAGGCAGTTCATGTACGTATACACAGTGCAGACCATAACATTCGTAAGGAGGAGGATACCAGGTACCTCCCACATCGTCGCAGGCGTCCTTGGTGGTCATGCCACATCCGCCGGGAAAGTCACAGCATCCCACAACAGCCGAATCTAGACATACCACTATCTGGATGAAGAAATCCACCCCCACTCCCCAGTCATCTAATATAGTGCCCCAAGCTCCATTATAGTATTCAATGCTGCGGGTGGAAGCTTGACTCCCATCGTCGCTCATAATGGAGAGGATATCCTCTATATCGATCTTGGGATGGGAATAGCCGACATGAATTGGCTCGCCTCCTGTTAAGTCCAATGGGACCATTTCGGTTTCAATCACATTCCAATCGGGATAGAATACCAGATCAGCATTGGGGATGACAAACTCGGCCATGGCTTCTGAAGGTGGTGCCGGATCCAAAGGAAACATACCATCCGAGTTCCACACGAAGATCCAGGCGTCAGGATTGCCGGAGCTTCCAGCTTCATAAAATGCGATCCGAATTTCCTTAAGATAGCAGTCATAGGGAATATCAAACCTCTCATTGAAAAAATCATCCCCATATGCATCCGGGATTGGCCAATAATAGGCGGGTTCACCATGATAATACAAGGTGTCGCAGTAATCCTTGATGCCAGTCACCTTCTCTGAAACCACATCCGCTGTTGACTCTTTCTCCTTCAGGGTGGTGAGATCAAGCTTTACCTTGTTCAGTAAACTAAAGTCCTTTTTATCCGCAGAATAAGCTGTGAAACTAACGCAGACTATCAACAAAACCGCAAAAAATATCACTTTCTTGTTCATCTCGTCCTCCTACATTAAAATATAGGTTAATGAAGAATGGTTATCCTCTCCTCTAACACTCTGATGCCGCACAAACAAAATTGCAAATGCGGCCCCGAGGTTAATACAATCATTAAGAGTATCTTGCATAAAACCTCCTTTGGCAGGAAAGATAAGCCAGTTTGAAAACGTTTTGCTCAGCATAGGGTTCTAAATAATTTTTCGAACAGTTCTTTACAATCTTATCGGCAGATTTCTGCTTTTGTTTTCAGAAATTCTGGCAAGATAAGTCACCTCTCTGCCAGCCCAGCCATGGATGAACTCACATGTTTATGCTACACCATCTTATCAGTCAATGTAGTTTTTTTATCCCCTTCCAAGCAAGAATATAATTTACTGGTTCCTTTTTGTCAACCAAAATAATGGAGGTTTTTCAAAATTGGAGGAGAGAGGTTTGCAGGATCTGTAAGAGTTGTTTATTTAATAAAATCTGATATATTTAAGCCCAGAATGCAAAATCTGAATTCAGAGGCAAAGACAAAACAGGACTTAACCTCAGGATCGATCACCAAGGGTATCTTCTATCTTGCCGGGCCCGCAGTTGCAACCATGTTTTTGGAGACCGCTTTCTCCATTGCGGATATCTTCTGGGTAGGGAAGTTGGGAGCGGTTTCTTTGGCGGCGGTCATCTCCAGCGCGTTTCTGATCTGGATAATCTACTCTCTGGTGGGTGCGATCTCAGTAGGGGTGACTGCCCTGGTGGCAAGGTTCATCGGAGCAAAGGAACCACAACAGGCCGCTTTTAGCGCCAGACAAGCCTATCTCTTTTCCATATTCTTCGCCCTGGGGGTGAGCATTCTCGGTGTCCTGTTCGCCAAATCGGCCTTTGTCTTGATGGGCACGGCACCGGATGTAACTCATCTGGGAGTTCAATACCTCAGGATAATCTTTGCCGGGGCGATTTTTTTCTTTCTGCTCGACGTGCTGGCAGCTGTCTTTCGGGCGTCCGGCGACACCAAGACCCCCATGCTGGTGATTGGTGGCAGTCTGGCACTGAATATCATTCTGGATCCAATCCTCATTTTCGGATGGGGTCCCTTTCCGCGAATGGGGATTAATGGCGCCGCCTTAGCCAGCATATTCTCTCAAGGGGTGGCAAGTGCACTTTTCATTCTCCTGATCATCCGGGGGAAGTTGGCTTTCAAGTTTTCGCTTCTGC
>CAYOFL010000081.1:0-13693 GCA_964403165.1 uncultured Ignavibacteria bacterium | reverse complement strand
TGACCGAGAACTCCAATTGTGTCATTCTGAACGGAGCGAAGCGGAGTGAAGAATCTTGGTTTTATGCGGGTTGGGAAGCGAGACTCTCGCTTCCCGTTGGTGTTCCCCAGACGGGCACGTCCGTGCGTGGCTGGCAGGCTTCACCAACGGGAGATGAACGCCGGGTGAAGAACACCCGCGTTCAGCGGAAGAATCAAAAAAGCCAACCCTTTCGGGTTGGCTTTAAAAATATACGCCTTGAGGGAATCGAACCCCCGACCCACTGATTAAGAGTCAGTTGCTCTACCTGGCTGAGCTAAAGGCGCATAACTTCTGTCAGTTTATAGCTATCGGCTTTCAGTTTTTTTTTACGACCCATCCATAATTTTTGAGTTCATACGAAATTGCAGTTTGAAATATAGATTTTATCATGTTAATGTCAAGTGCTTTTCTTTTTTTTGTTTGCAGAGATGCTCTTGGGGAGACTTGACATTAGAGTTAAAAATGGTAAATTGATGGAAAAGTCCGATACTAATAAATGTGAGAGGTGAGCCTTTATGAAAGTATTCAGAAAATTTCAGACTGCGGTCAGAGATAATCTCTCGGAATGGATAAAAAAGCTGGGGGAAGTGGACGTTTTGGTAGGTATACCCACATTTAACAGTGAGGATACCATAGAGGGTGTGGTCTCCGCCTGTGCTTCAGGGTTAAAGAAATATCTGGGGAAGATGAGGTCGGCTATCATTGTATCTGATGGGGGCTCTTTGGATGATACCCGGGAAAGAGCCAATCAAGCCACACTTCCGGATAACGTCAAACGCATGGTGGCGATCTATCGGGGAATGCCCGGAAAGGGCACCTCCTTCCGAGCCATATTTGAGGCAACTAAACTGCTCAAAGCAGATTGCTGTGTGGTGGTGGACTCAGACTTAAAAAGCATCAGTCCGGAGTGGGTAAAGCTTTTAGCTTGGCCCATCCTGAAGAAAAATGCAAACTTTGTGACGCCCTATTATCTCAGACATAAGTATGATGCTTCCATCACTAACCACATAGTTTATCCTTTGACCAGGGCTTTATATGGAAAACAGATTCGTCAACCCATTGGAGGTGATTTCGGATTCTCCGGAGAGCTGGCGGCTTTTTATGCCGGAGAAGACGTGTGGCAGACCGACGTAGCTCAGTTCGGTATAGACGTCTGGATGACCACCTCAGCCATAAATGAAGGTTACTCCATTCTCCAGGCTGACCTGGGAACCAAAATACATGAAACCAAGGATCCTTCAATCGATCTGGGTCCCATGTTCCGCCAGGTAGTATCAACCCTCTTTTTTTTGATCGGAAAGTATGAGAAAAACTGGATGAGCGCAGAAAAAAGTCAAAAGATAAAAACAACCGGGAAGGTTTCTCAGATTCCAAAATTAGAATCGGTCTCGGTCAGTTTAAACAAGCTTAAAACTGAGTTTGCAGACGGGTTTCATCATTTTGAGCCTTTGTTCCAGCAGGTGCTTTCCCACCAGAATTTTGCAGAACTGAAAAGCAGAGTAAAAAATCTGGAGAAAAAGGGAGAACTTGATTTTTCTGACCAGCTCTGGGCTAAGATAGTTTACGATTTCGCTTTCATCTATCAGACCTGGAGCAGAAACAGAAGAAGATTGGTGGACATTATTACCCCTCTGTATTTCGGGAAAGTGGGAGCCTTTTGTCAAAAGGTAGCGGATATGGAGTCAAAGGAGGCGGAAGAGGTGATTGAACAGGAGGCACAGGAGTTTGAAAAGCTCAAACCGTATTTTGTGGAAAAATTCAAAAGATGGGATTAAAACAAATTGGGAGCGCTCCATAATTGTTAGCTAACCTGCGATTGTTTTAAAGTTGACTAATTCTGTAACTCTGAGGAAAACCTGCCGTCTGCCTACTGCTTACTGCCTACGGTCTTTTCTTGACTTTCAACTTTCAACTTTGAACCTTCAACGTCTTTAGCCGTTCTTTCGCATCCTCCACCTCCGGTATTCCCAGGTCGGCATCCTTCCAGATTTCTAAGAATTCTTCATATTTTTCAATAGCCTTTTTGTTCCAACCTGATTTCTCATACGCTAATCCCAACAGGTAATGAGCTTTCACTGCTCGAATTGCGCAAAGTGCCCGATTTTCATCGTATCTTGAGAGCACCTTCTCTAACTTGGCTACCGCCTCGCCCAGTTTGTCTGACTTGAGGTAAGCTTCGCCAAGCGTGAAGTGGGCCCAGAAGTCCGGGGTGGCGTGGGCCAATTTCTCGAATTCACTCAGCGCCGCTTCCGTGTTGCCTTTTGACCACTCAATAAACCCAAGGGCATACCAGTGCAAATACATCAGGCTCTGGTTTTTCTCTTCAACATCCTTCTGCAAAGCCCCAGCCGCCTCCTCAGCCTTGGCGATTTCATTATTCTCCGCCAGAAGTCGCACATAATACTGCCAGTTAGAGACTGGTGCTTGAGGATAAACCTCCCGAGATATCTCCATCGCCTTTTGGGTTTCCTCTAAAGCCAAATCCAGATTTTTTTTCTCCCTGTAGATAGTCGCCTTTCTGAAATGCTTTTCCACCTGCCATGCTTTAGCCTCCTCCATCCTATCCGCGGTGATACCGGCGTCCAGAACCCTCAATGCCTCATCCAACTTCCCCTGGTAAAGCGGAATAAGTGCAAGGCAGGTTCTTCCCTCTGAGCGAATAACTTTCTCGCTGCTGGAGGCAAGCGCCTTGTAGCAGTTCTCTGCTTTTGCATACTCTCTTTTAAAAAGATACATATGTCCTATTTTAGCCAGGGAAAAATAGAAATCTGGCTTTTTCTCTAAAGCTTTTTTGTAAGATTCAATCGCCTGGTCTATCTTGCCGTTGTAAGCATAAAGATCAGCTCGACTGTCATAAGGATTGGCTTCGTCCGGTGCCAAGGATATGTATTTGTTTATGGCCCAGATAGATTTTTCAAAATCGCCGACCTCGTTGTAGGTATAGGCAAGCGTGTTATATGCTAACTTATGAAGAGGGTCTATCTCAATAGCTTTGTGATAGTAGGGAATAGCTTCTTCAAACTGTCGCATGCCAAAATAATGGTGTCCTAACCACTCAAACACCTCTTTATCCTCTGGATAATGTTCTGCCATCTTCTGCAATCCTTCCAAACAGTGCTCATGATCACCTGCTAAATCTGCCTGGAGGATTTTTATAAAAAATCTTTCCTTCTTGCTGACCTTGTCCGAATATTCCACTGCTTTATCTACTAATTTCTTCTGTTCCTCCCCCTCTTTTACCCGAGCCAACCTGAAATATGCCATAGCAAAGGTGGAATCAAACTCTAAAGCTTTCTTGAAGCTCTTTTCTGCTTCTGTGAAATAGACTTTATTGAAGTAATCAATTCCCTCCAGATAGTAGCGATATGCTTCCGGTGAATGGGTGGTGACATCCGCCACCGCTCTATCCTGCTCCTTCTTCACCCCCTCCGGCAGGGAGAGGTCTTTCTTAATTTCAATGGTCAGCTTATCTACCAAAGAAAATATCTCTTCTTCCGTTTGCCCGGTGATACGTTGAGAAGCCTCCACCTGACCACTTTCCACATTGACCAGCTGAGTGGTAATTACAGTTCGCGGCTCAACTTGAAGAATGTTCCCTAAAAGCATCCATTTGGCTCCGGCTTTTGTCGCAACCTGAGTGGCTACTTCCCGGTCGATCTTTTTCTCTCCTTCCCTTCCTAAAAGCTTGAGAATATCATACAGCCTCTGACTGGAGACCACACGCATATATTCAGATTCAGAAAGATCAGTTATTAACAGATTGGTTACGATCTCACCCAGTCTCACGGTATCCTCTCTGTCCACCATATTCTCAAAATACATAATGGCTAAAGTATTTTCTTCTGCTACCGCCTTCTTTTCCGGAACCATCTCAAATTTGAAAGGTTTGAGAATTAAAAAAAGTAAAACAAGGATGAAAACGATTG
This sequence comes from uncultured Ignavibacteria bacterium, assembly GCA_964403165.1. GTDB lineage: Bacteria > Zixibacteria > MSB-5A5 > MSB-5A5 > SM1-73 > SM23-73-3. Next base: position 9,746 of record CAYOFL010000081.1, on the reverse strand, counting down.
AAGCGGGAACCAAAAACGGAAGAAGTTTCTTCTTAGGTTTTGGTACCACAACCTCTGGCGGAATTTGGGTGGTCTTTACGTATTCCAGGCTCTTCTTCTCTCGCCTCAAATCGGCTAACAGATCGTCTGCATGCTGATATCTTTCTTCTTTATCCTTAGCCAAACTCTTATCAACCATCCTCTGCAATTCTTCTGGAACGTTTGCTTTATACCTTGCCAGTGGTTCAGGTGTCTCATTTACTATAGAATTGATTATGGCTGCTTCATGCTCTCCTTTAAAGGGAAGTTGTCCTGTGATCATCTCATATAACACCACCCCGAAGGAGAAGACGTCGCTACGACGTTCAACCTCTTCGCCTTGGGCCTGTTCTGGTGACATATAGGCTACCGTGCCAACTGTTAAGCCAGGTTGGGTAAGCATCACATCTCTTTTCAACTTGGCAAGACCAAAGTCCAGAATTCTCACCCGCCCGTCTTTGTCTATCAGTATGTTTTGTGGTTTGATGTCTCTGTGGACGATCCCTTGCTGATGCGCTTTTGCCAATCCTTCACAAATCTGCATGGCAATATCAATAATCTTGCCAATGGAAAGCTTTTTTTCAGCAATTAAATCTTTTAACAATACCCCCTCCACATATTCCATGGCGATGTATGGTCTATTTTCATATTCTGCAACTTCGTGAATGGTGATGATATTAGGGTGATTCAAAGCCGCCGCCGCCTGCGCCTCACGTTTGAAACGTACCTTGAAGTCTTTATCAGAAACATACTGAAGAGGTAAAAACTTCAATGCCACCTGACGATGAAGCTTGGTGTCTTCGGCAAGATATACCTCACCCATGCCGCCTTCACCCAACTTCTCCAGGATTTTGTAATGCGAAATGGTTTTGCCGATCATAAATTCGTCTCCCAATTTTTCGGATTTTCTTTGTCCAATTCCCATTGTAAGGGATTGTTAATGATGTATTCGCGGGTTTTGTTTAATTCTCTTTCGTTTCTGATAATATGCTCATAATAATTGCGTTGCCAGACGGGTGCACCTGGCATGTTGCGAATCTTATTGATTCGTTTGGTTACCGCCGATTTGAAACCGCGTACAATTGCACCAATCGTCTGGGATGGTGACCGGAATTCGGATTGGGTAGGGGCGTATCGCAATACGCCCCTACCTACTACTACTACTACTACTACGGGTAATAATAATTATCCCATGCACATGATTTGGCATAATCACAAATGCATCCAATACAATATTGTCCCGTAATTCAGCCGTTTTAAACCATTCGAATTCGATTACACGTCCATATGCACTTAATTGCATTTCACCATTCACAATATCGCCTAACAAACGTACTTTCTCATGCGTACAAATGGTTACAAAATACGCCCCGGTACTGGTATAATCGTAATTTTTCAATCGAATCGATCGCCGGTGATGTTTTTTCTGGATTATTTTCCATGGCGCTATGATTTTTTTAATAGTAAATTGATTATCTTACACCCATTTCACCCTCGCCCAGTTTTTCGATGACTTTGTAATGCGATATTGTTTTGCCAATCATATTAACACAATCTGCATAGATTTTTAAGGCACGTTTAAATATTGACCGGTTCTGACCGAACGCAAAATCCAAAAAATTCGGATCCCGCAAAGAGAGATCGCAATGCCCCCACCAACGGTTTTCACTGTATTCCGGTTGGTTCAGGTCGGATGCCCGGCTCTGAACGAGCCAGCGCCATGTCATGAGCCAAATAGACCATCAGCACATCTGTGTCATCAAGTTTGCCTCCGTTTCCAGGATTACCTCCTGGGTTGCCTTTCTTTTTCTTTTTGGGACCATACACTTTGTCCAAAAGCGTTGTGAACACTTTTCGACTCATTCCCGTAAAGGCTACCCTGTGTCGATATCTGAGCTTCTCCCAATCTTCTCGCTTGAGTAAAGACATTCAGATCACCTCCTTTTTATGATGATTTTTTGCTATACCCCTCTATGCAGGAGCCGAATTGATGGGGTTTCATAATTCTTCCAGTCGCTTCTTGGCATCTATCAACTGCGGTAGATTTTCATCGGCATCTTTCCAAATAGCCATAAATTTTTGAAAATGTTGCCTTGCCTTTTCTTTTCTGCCTTTTTTCTCGTAAACTAAACCGAGCAGATAGTGAGTTTGTGCATAATTTGGATTGATTTTAAGGACAGCTTCAAATTTTTCTGCTGCTTTATTCAATTCCCCTGTCTTGAAATAAGCCTCTCCCAAAGCATTAACATAGAATGCGCGCTCTAAGGACCAGATAACGGCCGCCCTGTTGAAATTCTCCAATGCTTGCTGGTAAAAACCTTTGTTGAGGGATAACTCACCTAAGAGATGATAATAATATGTTTTTGCCTTCTCGGTTTTCGTTTTTTCTATTAATCCTTTAATGCTCAAGACCTCTGATTCAGCTTGATCGAATATTTCTCTCCTGACAAAAGTTAAACCCAGAATCCAATGGGCTTCTATCATCTGCGGATCAAGTTCCAGGGCTTGCTGACATTTCTGAATAGCCTTCGCATGATCACCTTTTAAATAATAGAGTTTACCCAGGAGGAAATGACCTTCTGCTTGTTCGACTTCACCGGGGAACAAAGCAATATATCTTTCGTAAGAAAGCAGTGCTTGGCTATACATACCTTTAGCCAAATAAGTATCGCCGAGATCACCGTAGGTGACAGGAAAATCTGATTTTATTCTCAAAGACTGTTGCAGAGTCGTTATCGCCTGATCGTAATTGCCAACAAACAAGTGGAACTCCCCTAAACAATTCAGGGGATGGGGTTGGTTTGGCAGTAGCGCAACATATCTTTCAAAAGCCGCACGGGCTTTTTTCAATTCTCCTTTGCGGAGATAGGCCCAGCCGAGCATGTTGTAAGTAAAACTGGTGAGGCGCGTGACTCCTTGAGGATCAAGTTCTAATGCCTTTTTGAACTCGGATGTACCCTCATCATACATCATTTTCCTCTGGTAATAGACCATGCCAAGATCGATATGCGCACCCATGTTTTCTGGATTTATGCTTATTAACCTTTTATAATAGTTGATCGCCAGATCCCAATCATGCTTAATGTAAGCTTCCAGCGCAAGAATCTCAACCAGTTTTTCCTCGGTTAAATTGCCAGAAAAAGATTTTACTTTTTCAATGATCTCCAGAGCCTTTGTGTACTCATGAGTTTCATGATATTGCCGCGCCAAACGTTCGTAAGCTTCTATAAAAGTAGAATCTAAAGCCACTGCTTTTTCATAATTGTCAATTGCCTCCTGATGATACATCCGATAGGCTGCTTCTCGTCCGGCGAAATAATATCTGTATGCTTCTAAAGAGGTTGTGGTAAGTTCTGTTATATTCTTATGCTCCTGTTGAATTTCTTTTATGGAAATCTCCATTCCTCTTTTGATCTCGTCCGAAAGGTCGTCCACCAAATGTCCTAGGATGCTGTTTTCACCCTCACCCGTAACCCTGTAAGCTGCTATCTGTTTTTTTGTATCTACGTCGAGCACTTGGGTATTTATCACAAATGTATCGCCGCTCTTGGTGAGACTTCCCAGCACCATCACATGAGTGCCTGCCAATTTACACAGTTCAAACCCCAAAGAGGCGTCAATGGTCTCCACATCTTTATAACCAAGAGATTTTAGGAGATCAAACATTCGTGGGAAAGCCATGACCTGCAGATACCTCGACTGACCAAGATCGGTAATAAACATATCCGCCAAAACCTTGCGCAGGTAATCGTATTTTTCTTCGCCAGTCCGATTGTCAAAGAACATTACACCGATAGGAATTTTAGAAATCTTGACAGGGATTTGTTTCTCCCTCTGACGTGCAAGCAACACTATCAAAATCAGAGCCAAAACCACAGTCACGGAAATGAGAATTGCACCTTTTTTTATTTTATCTTTTTTTCTTTTGATCGAGGGTTTCTCAATTACTCCATAACCCCTCTTCACTGCCTGTAAATCGGTCAGTATATCACCCATGCTTTGATACCTCTGGGCCGGGTCCTTTTCCAATGCCTTTTTTACAACCGTGTGCAGACTTTTGGGAATCTCCTTATTCAATTCAGTAATTGGCTTAGGCTCTTTATTCAAAATGGAATATATCACCGCCTGCTCGTGCTCCCCTTTGAAGGGCAGTTGCCCGGTGAGCATCTCATACAGCACAACACCCAATGACCAGATATCTGTCCGATAATCGACTGCTTCTCCCCGGGCTTGTTCCGGCGACATATAAGCAACCGTGCCCATGGTTGTGCCTGTTTTAGTAAGCTGTGTTCCCCCGGCTAATTTGGCCAAGCCAAAGTCCATTATCTTTGCCTGACCTTTTTCCGTTACCATAACATTCGCGCTCTTGATGTCCCGATGAACAATCCCTTTCTCGTGCGCCGCCTGCAAACCAGAAGTTACCTGAATGGCAATGTTCAAAGCCTCATCCAGTTTCAGGGGACCGGCTTGGACTTTCTCCTTCAAATTCGGCCCGTCAATGCAAGCCATTGCAATGAAGGTTTGGCCATTCGCTTCGTCAATTTCATGAACCGTGCAGATATTGGGATGATCCAATACAGCTGCGGCTTGGGCCTCATGAACAAATCGGGTCTTTTCTTCCTCGCTTCCCAAGGCCTGGAGCGTAAGGAACTTTAAAGCGACGGTGCGTTTGAGCTTGGTGTCCTCGGCTTTATACACCACACCCATTCCACCCTCGCCGAGCTTTTTGAGGATTTTGTAATGCGATATGGTTTGACCGACTTGTCCGCCATCTTCTTGGTGGATCATTTTTCCAATCCCACTTTCTTCAGCAATTTAATGAACCTCGGGTCCGAGCGCAGGCTGTCGAAAATAGGATCCGCCTTGAGCCAGGACAGTCCAACAGAGCGACCCTCATATGCCTTTTCCAGATATTCGAACGTCAGGTTTTTCTTACCAAAGCCCCAATAGACTAATGCTATGTTGTCTGGAGGGACATAGCTTCGTTTCGACAGTTGCTCCAGTTCGTCGAGCACCTTTTGCGCTTCGCTCCTGTTTCCCGATACTGCATAGGCGTGTCCGAGCTCAGCCGTTACCCACGTGTTACCTTCATCGAAGGTTCTCGCCTTTTGGAATGCCTCGATAGCTTCCTCATACATCGCCCTTTCCCTATAGACCATCCCAAGGACATTGAGTGCCCCGCCGAAGTTCGGGTCCATCTCCAGCACCTTTTGGCATTCTTCTATGACGCGGTCGTACCGGCGAGTTCCGCAGAAGAGAGTGACTGCCGACGCTACGCCTATGATCAACGAAAGCGGATCAAGCTCTTGCGCCCGTTTGAACTCTGCAATGGCTTCCGCATACCGTCCCGTCATCGTTAAATGTTCAGCATACCACTGGTGCGCGGTCGCATAACCGGGGTTGAACTCAATTGCTTGCTTGAATTCCTTCTCAGCACCCATCCAGTCCCAATCGCTAAGCGTTTTGATAAATGCTAACGATGTATGTGCTTCGGAAAGTGTTTCCTCAATGTCTAGAGCCTTTATTACTGCTGCCTTCGCTCTTGGGAAAGCGTCCTTAGGCGGGAGGAGACTATGTTCTGCAAGCAAAATGTACGAATCAGCCAACCCGGCGTAAGCCAGTGCGTAACTCGGATCCCTCTCTATTACCTGCTCGAAATGTTGGATGGCTTTCTTGAGGCCTTCTGGTGTCCTCTTGTTCCAGTGGTAGCGCCCTTTTAAATACAAGCTATACGCTTCAAGGTCGTCCGTATAACGTTTCACCAGAGCAGCCTTCTCCTTCCTCAAAAGCTTGATTTTTAGCTTGTCTACAATCGCCAGGGAGATTTCATCCTGGATGGCAAAAATATCTTCCAAGTCCCGATCGTATTTCTCAGACCAGATATGGTAACCGTCGGCAACATTCACCAGTTGCGCACTGATGCGCAGCCGGTTCCCTGCTTTCCGTACACTTCCCTCAAGCACCGTCTTCACATTGAGTTTCTTGCCAATCTCACGGATGTCTATCTCTTTGCCTCGGAATGAGAACGCCGAGGTCCTGGCAACCACATGCAAACCCTCCACGTGCGTCAGGGCGTTGATGATCTCTTCGGCCATGCCGTCGCAGAAGTATTCCTGGTCCTTGTCGGCACTCAAATCGGTAAAGGGCAACACAGCTATGGAAGGCTTGGGTTTTGTCGCAGCCTCCAAGGTTCTCGTTACCCCCGTTTCCAACTCCGTCTTGAGCTTTCTCAAATCTGCCCCAAGGTCATCAACATGCTGGTAGCGCATCTCGAGGTCCTTCTCCATGGCCTTGCCAACGATCCTCTGAAGTTCCCCGGGTACACCTGATTTATATCGGGCCAATGGCTCGGGTGTATCTTTCACAATGGAGTGGATTGTGGCGGCCTCATGCTCGCCCTTGAAGGGAAGCCGGCCTGTGACCATCTCGTACAACACTACCCCAAAAGAAAATATGCCGCTTCGATGATCGGCCTCTTTACCTTGGGCCTGTTCCGGCGACATATAGGCGGCAGTGCCCAAGGTGGAGCGACTCTGGGTCAGCTTGGTAGCCCCTTTTAGCTTGGCTAAGCCAAAGTCCATTATCTTCACCTGACCGCGGGGGGTGAGCATAATGTTGTCCGATTTGATGTCCCGGTGAACAATCCCCTTCTCATGGGCTATGGTCAGGCCCTCACATATCTGAATAGCGATATCCAGAACTTTCTTTATCGAGAGGGTCTCTTTCTCGACTATCTTCCTCAGAGTCTGGCCCTCGCAGTACTCCATGACGATGAACGTCTGCCCCTCGAATTCATCGATCTCATAGATGGTGGTGACGTTGGTATGGTTCAAGGCCGAAGCCGCCTTGGCCTCATGCACGAATCTCTCCTTTTCAACAGACTCTGTGGTCAGATGCTGGGGAAGGAACTTGATGGCCACCACCCGCTCCAACTTGGTGTCCTGAGCTTTGTAGACTACACCCATACCACCTTCGCCAAGTTTGTGGAGTATTTTATAATGTGAGATACTTTTGCCTATCATTTTACTAAGCCCATTTTTTCCAGTAATGATATGTACCTCGGATCAGAACGCAAATTATCAAAAAACGGATCCACTTTGATCAAAAACATATACATAGAGCGCTCTTCATACGCCTTTTCCAACCATTCAAACGCAAGTTCCTTCTCGCCTAAACCAACATAGATCAATGCGATATCGAAAGGATCAACGTACTTTTTTTTCGATAGATCTTTCAATTGATCAAGTCTATTCTGAGCATCATTTTTCTTCCCTATTACAGCGTAAGCGTACCCAAGAGCTGCGATCGACATCGTACGAATCTCAATAAAAGTAGTGCCTTTTTCAAAGCTTTCAATCGCTTGACTATGCATCCCTTTTTGCAGATAAGCCCTTCCAAGCCACAGGTACGAGAGAGAGAGGTTTGGATCCATCTCGATTGTCTTTTGTAACTGGTCTATCGCTTCATCGAACCTTCGAGCTGCGAACAGAATCTGTCCTATACAAGAGTTTAAATTGATGGATAGGGGTTCAAGCTCCAGCGCCAGATCCATTTCTCTGAAAGCTTCATCAAAACGCCCCAATCCCTCTAATAAATGGGCGTACATATGGTGGGCTTCCGCATCAGAAGGGTTGAGTTCTAAAGCTCTCCTGTAGTCACGTTCTGCACCTTCCAAGTCCCACTCACACCATGCTTTAATATTAGCCATTGCAGCGTGAGTTTCTCCGACCGTATCATCAATCTCAAGTGCCTTTACTGCTTCTAATTTTGCCTCTGTAAAAGCATCCTTTCTAGGTAAAAAACCGTAAAATCCAAGAGTTGATACAGAGTCGGCCAGACCTGCGTAAGCAAGAGCGAATTCAGGATCTTTTTTGATTGCTAGTTTTAAGTTTTCAACACTCTTTTTTAGGCCGTCTTCCGTCCTCTTATTCCAGAAGTACCGCCCTTTCAAATAAAAATTATAGGCTTCTGGATCGTCCGTATGCCGTTTTACAAGTGCTTCCTTCTCTTTCCCGAGGAGCTTGATTTTAAGCTTGTCTACGATCGCTAAGGAGATTTCATCTTGGATGGCAAAAATGTCTTCCATGTTGCGATCGTATTTCTCGGACCAAAGATGGTAACCATCAGTCACGTTTACAAGCTGTGCTGTGATGCGGAGCCTATTTCTTTCTTTCCGCACACTCCCTTCAAGCACCGTTTCTACATTTAACTTCTTTCCGATCTCTCGAATATCCTCACTTTTCCCCTTGAAAGCAAAGGCTGAGGTCCGAGCTACCACACGCAACCCTTTTACATGTGAGAGGGCATTAATTATCTCCTCTGCCATGCCATCGCAGAAGTATTCCTGCTCTTTGTCGGCACTCAAATTGGTGAAGGGCAGCACAGCAATGGAAGGTCTGGGTTTCTTCGCACTCTCCAACGTCCTCGTCTCCCCCCTCTGCAACTCCGTCTTGAGTCTTCTTAAATCAGCGCCAAGATCGTCAGCATGTTGGTAGCGCACCTCTCGGCTCTTCTCCATGGCCTTGCCAACAATCCTCTGAAATTCCCCCGGTACATCTGATTTATATCGGGCCAATGGCTCGGGCACATCTTCTATAATGGAATGAATTACCGCAGCTTCATGCTCACCCTTAAATGGAAGCCGACCGGCAATCATCTCATACAAGACCACACCGAAAGAGAAGATGTCGCTTCGATGATCCGCTTCCCTCCCCTGCGCCTGCTCGGGCGACATATACGCAATGGTCCCAAGCGTTGAACCGGCCTGGGTTAGGGTCACGTCTTTTTTCGCCTTGGCCAGACCGAAGTCGCATATTCTCACCCGACCATCTTTGCCCATCAGGATATTCTGCGGCTTGATATCGCGATGGATGATACCTGCCTGATGAGCAGCAGCCAAACCACCGGAAATCTGCAAGGCCACATCGAGCACTTCACCGACGGAGAGTTCTTTTCTCGCGATCAAATCCTTCAGCGGCTCGCCTTCCACGTACTCCATAGCGATATAGGGCTTGCTCTGATAATCGGCCACCTCATACACTGTGATTATGTTTGGATGATTTAGAGCCGCTGCCGCCTGGGCCTCCCGTGTAAACCTGGCTTTGAGTTGCGGCTCAGAGGCGTATTCAGACGGTAAGAACTTGAGGGCGACCTTGCGGCGAAGCTTGGTATCCTCGGCTTTATATACCACGCCCATGCCACCGGAGCCGATCTTCTCAATAATCTTATAATGAGATATTACTGTCCCGTTGGCAAGTACCCTGAACGACCGGGTTTTGTCCAAACCATTTTCTTCAGGCTCAGAAGCCATAGCGCTTGCCCTTAGATATTCAATTAAGCCTAACGATACCTGATTTATCTATATTATTAAAATAGGGGTTTTTATTCGAAAAATCAAGAAGTTTATTAACGCTCTCTGCGCAGAATCATCATGGTGATGTCGTCACTCTGGGGAGCCTCTCCCATGAAGTCATTGATCTCATTCATCACTGATTTGGTTAATTCTTCTGGAGATTGCTTTTGGGAATTGAGAAGAAATCGCTTTAACCTGTCGCATTTATACATCTCACCGTCGGTATTGGTCGCCTCGGAGACGCCATCAGTATACATGAAAAGAAAGTCCCCTACTCCGAACTCAAGAGTCTCCTCTTTCCAGTCAGAGGTATCAAATGCTCCAATCGGAATGCCGGATGGCTGAAGATATTCCACCCTGCCATCACTCCGCACTA
>CAYOFL010000080.1:0-13822 GCA_964403165.1 uncultured Ignavibacteria bacterium | reverse complement strand
GATTTACTCCGGTGACTTGCAGAATCTTTCTGGAGGACGATAAACCTATCCCGTAGATATAAGTTAAACCTATCTCTATCCTTTTGTCTTTGGGCAGATCCACACCTGAAATTCTGGCCAACTTCTCCCTCCGGTTTTTATCCCTGTCTCTGTTTGTGGCGAGGATTCTTGCAGATTACCCGCAATATCCCCTTCCTCTTTACGATCCTACACTTCTCACAACGCACCTTTATAGACGATCGCACCTTCATCTTTTCTTCCTTTCCCAATTATCGACTTATTCCTTCTTAGTCCAGTCGACCTCTTCATCTCAGTCTCAGTCTCAGTCCCAGTCCAGGATCACTTGTATCGGTATATTATTCGCCCTCGGCTTAAATCGTAAGGAGAAAGCTCCACCGTCACCTTATCTCCGGGGAGGATTCGGATAAAATGCATTCTCATCTTTCCGGAGACGTGTGCCAGCACCCGATGTCCATTCTCCAACTCCACCCTGAATAAGGCATTGGGCAACGGCTCAATCACCTTTCCTTCGACCTGAATGGTCTCCTCTTTTGGCATTGGTGCCACCTGTCTTTGGGACTTATCTGTCCACGGTTAAAACCTCGGCTCCATTTTCAGTCACCGCCGCGGTGTGTTCAAAATGAGCGGAAAGAGAACCATCCCGGGTGGTGATGGTCCACTGATCATCTTTAGTATCTATCTCATAAGATCCCGCATTCACCATAGGCTCTATAGCCAATACCATTCCCCTTTTTAACATCACTCCATGCCCTGGATCGCCGAAATTGGGTATCTGCGGCTCTTCATGTAGTCTTTTTCCGATACCGTGCCCTACTAAATCCCTTACCACCGAAAAACCATTCTCTTCTACAGAGGATTGGATGGCGTGGGATATGTCCGAAAGATACCTTCCCTCTTGGGCAAACTGAAGAGCACTTTCCAAAGCCTGTTGAGTAACCCGCATCAATTTCTGTGCCTCCTCTGACACCTTTCCCACCGGAAAGGTGTAAGCCCCATCGGCATAATAACCATCCTTGAGAACTCCGATATCCACGGAGACAATCTCTCCTTCTTGTATAATTCTCTCTCCCGGAATCCCATGCACCACCTCCTCATTTACCGAGACACAGATGGAGGAGGGAAATCCTCGATATCCTTTGAAAGCCGGATAAGCTCCCTGTTTTTTGATGAAATTCTCCGCCAGGAAGTCCAACTCTTTGGTCCTGATTCCGGGACGGATCTTTTCTCCTATCAACTTCAAAGTTCTTGCCAGTATCTTGCCGTTGATTTTTATTATCTGGATCTCTCTTTCTGTTTTCAACTCTATCATGTGCAAAATCGCCTTTTAAGTCTGAAGGTGATATGCTACCTAACCTCAAGCACCTTCAGAATCTTTTTTAAAACCATATCCGGATTGGACTCACTATTTATTCGAATCAATTTGTCCTGATGGTTGTAATATTCTTCTATGGGATGTGTCTGTTCCCGATATACTTTCAATCTTTTGGAAATCACCTCTTCTTTGTCGTCTGCTCTTTGAAATAGCTTTCCTCCACAGGTATCACACACATTATCCTTTCGAGGAGGCTTAGTATAAAGATTGAAATCGGCGCCACATACAGAACAGATCCGCCTCCCTCCCAATCTCTTCAGGGCACATTGGTCCGACACCTCGAATTTCAGTGCAAAATCTATACTTCTATTTGACCCTGAGAGCATCCCATCTAACCTTTCTGCCTGAACTATGGTGCGAGGAAATCCATCCAGTATGAAACCCTTCTTGCAGTCCGACTGACCTATTCTTTTTTCCATCATCTTCAGAATGACTTCGTCTGGAACCAGCTCTCCTTTCTCCATAAAGGGTTTTGCTATTTTACCCAACGGGTTACCTTGCTTTACCTCCTCCCTCAGGATATCCCCCGGGGAGATATGAGGCATCTTTAGCTCAGATGAGAGAAGCTTGGCTAAAGTCCCTTTTCCTGAGCCGGGAGTTCCCAGTAATATCAAATTCATCCTTTTCTTTCTACATTCTCCCTCTTATTCTCCCTTTCTTCATGAATCCATCATAATGTCTCATCAGAAGATGAGATTCAATCTGCTGAAGCGTATCTAAAGCTACCCCCACTACAATCAGAAGACCGGTTCCTCCAAAATAAAACTCGACGCCCATCCCCCTCATCATAAAGTAGGGAAGGACGGCGATCACGGCAAAGAATATCGCCCCGGGCAAGGTTATGCGGGTAAGAATCTTATCGATATATTCGCTGGTCCTCTTGCCCGGTCTGATTCCGGGAATGAAACCGCCATATTTTCTCATGTTATCCGCCAGATCCACCGGGTTAAACACGATGGCGGTGTAGAAATAGGCGAAGAATATGATCATGAGCCCGAATATAAGCGAATACAGAACCGTCCCCGGCTGAAACCAGGAGGAGAAGTTCTGCATGAACTCACTGTTGGGGAAAAAGGAAGACAGAGTGGCGGGAGCAAACATGATCGACTGGGCGAAGATTATGGGAATTATGCCGGCGGTGTTAACCGATAAGGGTATGTGGGTCGACTGCCCCCCGTACATCTTTCTCCCAACCACTCTTTTAGCATATTGCACCGGTATCTTTCTTTGAGCCCGGGTGACCAAAACGATAGATGCAATTACCGCCACCATCAGCCCGACTATAAAGACCTCAGTGAAGAAGTTCCTCTGCCCCAGAAAAAACATCCTGATCTCGTCGACCACGCCGCTGGGAAAACGAGCGATGATCCCGATCATGATAATCAGGGAGATTCCGTTGCCAATCCCCTTTTCGGTGATCTGCTCCCCCAGCCACATAATGAAGAGGCAGCCACAGGTGAAGGTGATCACGGTCAAAAGCTTGAAGCCCAGACCAGGATGGGGAACCACGTATATTCCGGGGGAAGGCTGAAGGCTCTCCAGGAATACCGAGGTTCCGGCAGCCTGCATGGCGGCGATCAAAACCGTGCCGTAACGGGTATATTGGGTGATTTTTCTCCTTCCTTCCTCCCCCTCCTTTTGTAGCTTCTGGAAATAGGGTATCACCGCTCCTAAAAGCTGCATAATGATGGAGGCAGATATGTAGGGCATTATCCCTAACGAGAAGATGCTTGCCTTCTGAAAGGCACCCCCCACGAACATATCATATAAGCCGAAAAGCGAACCCTTCATTCCCCGGAAGAACTCCCCTAAAGCTTGAGCATCGATGCCCGGGGTGGGCACATGCCCTCCCAATCGATACACTACCAGGATGGCTAAAGTGAAAAGAATCCTTTTCCGGAGTTCCGGAATTTTGAAGACGCTCCCGATGGTGCTTAACATCTTATCACCTCAATTTTGCCACCCGCCGCCTCAATCTTCTCTTTGGCTTTTTTGCTGAAGGCGCTTGCCTGAACCACCACTGCTCCTTTTATCCCTCCTTGACCCAGTATTTTTACCGGAAGGTCTGTCTTTTTGATCAAACCTGCATGCTTCAATATCTGCGGAGAGATCACATCTTTTGCCGATTCTGAGGACTGGGAAACGACCTTAGACAAGGCAGACAGATTCACAATTTGGAATTCTTTACCGAATATATTGGTAAATCCTCTCTTGGGGACTCGTCTCTGAAGAGGCATCTGTCCGCCTTCGAACCAGGGTCGCTTTTTGGCTCCGGCTCGGGACAATTGTCCCTTGTGGCCCCGAGTGGACGTTTTTCCGTGACCCGATCCCGGACCTCTACCTACCCTTTTTCTCTTTTGGGTGGAACCGGAAGGAGGATGAAGATTTCCAATCCGAATCTTTGGTTTTCCTAAAGAAGCCTTTGTCAAATCACACCTCTTCCACTTTGACTAAGTGTTTCACCTTCTCAATCATTCCTCTTATTTGAGGGGTATCCTTTTGCTCCACACTTTGGTAAAGCTTCTTGATTCCCAAAGCTCTTACGATTTGCTTCTGCTTTTTCACATACCCGATGGCGCTTTTTATCTGCGTTATCTTCAACTTACCAGCCATTTTAAATCATCCCTAATAGACCATTCATTAGATTTTGTAACTCTTTGGTATGAAATAACCAACTGCAAAAAACCCATCTGTTCTACTCAATCTTATGGTTACTTCTGTTGGTTAAGCTCCTAAAAGATTTTTGCGGTCACCTACCGTTTTATTTCACTCTCTCTTACTCGAGCCTTCTCCTTAAGCATCCTCAAATTCAAAAGACCATTTACGGTGGCTTTAACCACGTTATGGGGATTGGAAGAGCCCAAAGACTTAGTCAACACGTCCAAAATCCCCGCGGCTTCTAAAACCGCTCGCACAGGACCACCGGCGATCACACCGGTGCCGGGTGAAGCTGGCTTCAAAAGAACCCTGGCTGCACCAAATCTTCCTATCACCGGATGAGGAATGGTCCCATTCACCAGAGGAACCTCAAACATCTTTTTCTTAGCCGCCTCAGTCCCCTTGGTGATGGCAACGGCGACCTCCCCCGCTTTTCCCAACCCAATCCCCACTCTGCCGTTTCTATCTCCGGCTGAAACTAAAGCGGTGAAAGAAAATCGCCTCCCCCCTTTGACCACCTTGGCCACTCGATTGATGTAGATAACCTTCTCCGTAAACTCTAAAGATTGTTCCTCGTCAAATCTTGCCAAAAATCACCTCTTTTTTAAAACTCATTTATTTTTATGTTCGACGCATAAAACAAAACCTATCGTCTCCCGCCGATCATACAATTAGAACCCCAGCCCCCCCTCTCTGGCTCCTTCGGCTAAAGACTTAATCCTTCCATGGTAAGGGTACCTGTTTCGATCGAACACCACCGAAGCCATACCCAGTTTTTTTGCCCTCTGAGCTAAAAGAAACCCCACCTTCTTGCTCACCTGAGATTTGGTATCCTCAGGTTTGATCTGAGACTTCAACTCCGGGGTGAGACTGGATACCGCGGTCAAGGTGCGACCGGCTCCATCATCCACCAATTGAGCATATATCTGCCTTAAGCCTTTATATACACACAAGCGGGGTCTTTGGACGGTTCCAAATATCTTTTTCTTCACCCTGCTTCGACGTCTGGCTATGTTCGCTTTTTTCAATCTTTCTTTTCTAAGCATAGCTCTCACCGTTAATCCAAATGCACACCTAAAACTTTCTAAGTAGCTGTCTTGCCAGCTTTCTTCCGTACGATTTCCCCTTCATACCTGATCCCTTTGCCCTTGTATGGCTCAGGAGGACGGAAGGATCTGATTTTCGCTGCCACCAATCCCACCAGTTGTTTGTCTATCCCTGAAACTTTTATCTTGTTGGGTCCATCTAGTTCTATCTTTATGCCCTCGGGTGGAGAGAACAGTATGGGATGAGAGAAACCTAAGGAGAGATTGAGTTTTTTCCCAAAAAGCTCAGCTTTGTATCCGATCCCCTGAATCTCTAAGTTCTTCTGATATTCGGCGGTCACTCCAGTCACCATGTTGGCGATTAAAGATCGGGTCAATCCGTGAAGTGACTTAAAAAACTTATTGTCCGATGGTCGCTTGACCACCACCTCATCCTGATTAGCCTCCACCACCATGGATGGATGAATTGTAAAGGTTAACTCTCCCTTGGGACCGGTGACCTTAATTACGCCCTCCTCTATTTTTACCTTCACCCCGGAGGGGATGGATACAGACTTTGTCCCTACTCTGCTCATTTTTTCCTTTCAACCTTACTCAGAATTACTTCCTCAAAAATCACCATGCCTTAAAAAGGACCTCTCCTCCAACGCAAGCTTCCTTGGCCTGATTTAGAGCCAGAATACCCTTGGAGGTGGAAAGGATGAAAAGTCCCACCTCTCGTTTCATCTGATCCAGCTGTTTTTTATCTGCATAGATCCTAAGGCTGGGCTTGCTGATCCGATGAAGTCCGGAGATGTAACTATTATTCTCATGATCATATTTCAAGAAGATACGCAAAAGATTCTGCCTGTTGTCCTCCACTTCTACGAAGTTGCTGATGAAGTTATGTTCCAAAAGCAGTTGAGCGATCCTCTTCTTCATCTTAGAAGAAGGAACGTCCACCTTCTTATGTTTCGCCTTACCGGCGTTTCTGATTCTGGTCAACATATCAGCCAGAGGATCAGTGGTCTTCATGAATACATCCTTCCCTATTTCATCTTTCAGGTTAAAATCTTTTTCCTTCTTACCTTCCTACCAGCTGGCTTTTACCACGCCGGGAATTTCCCCTTTGAGTGCCAGCTCCCTGAAACAGATACGGCACAGCCCGAAATCTCGCATAAATCCCCGGGACCTTCCACACCGATGGCATCTGTTGTGCTGACGCACGCGAAATTTCGGCTTTCGCTTGGATTTTTCAATCAAACATTTCTTGGCCAAAGGATCTCCTCAAGATTCGGTCTTTGGTTTACAAATCTAAAAAATCAAGCTTCTCTATCTTTCCTAAGATGGGTTCTATCTTCTAAATGGCATTCCCAAACTTTTTAACAACTCAAATCCTTCTTCGTCGGTTTTGGCGGTGGTGGCGATGGTGATGTTCATCCCCTTGATCTTCTCCACCTTATCATAATCTATCTCCGGAAAAATTATCTGTTCTCCAATTCCCAGATTATAATTTCCTCTTCCATCAAAGGAGTTAGGAGAAGTGCCCCTGAAATCGCGAATACGGGGGATGGCGACATTCACCAGACGATCGAAAAACTCATACATCTTAGCCTTGCGCAGGGTGACCATACATCCGATGGGCATGCCAGCTTTGAGCTTAAAGTTAGATATAGCTTTCTTAGCCCGGCGGATGACCGGCTTCTGGCCAGTTATGGTAGCAAGATCGGCCGAGACAGCTTCTAAAAGCTTGACGTTCTGGATGGCATCTCCCATCCCCACGTTGATCATGATCTTCTCCAACCTGGGTGACTGCATCACGTTCTTATACCCAAACTTTTTCATCAAAGCAGGTACCGTTTCCTTTTCATATTTTTCTTTTATCCGTGGCACAGCCATATCCTTTTTGCTTCTCTCTAGGGTTTTTGAATTCATGTCATCTTCACCTTAATAATCTAAAAGAAGATTCAGATTATTTCACCGCACTTTCGGCAGATTCTAACCTTGCTTTGTTTTCCCCCCTCCTCCCCTTCCAGAATCTTAAAAGCCACCTTGGTGGGGGAGGAACATTTGGGGCAAAAAAGCATGAGATTAGAAATGTGCACAGGCGCTTCCTTCTCAATTATGCCACCTTTTTGAGCTCTCTGGGTCTGCCGGGTATGCCTCTTAATGAAATTTATCCCTTCCACGATGGCCCGGTTTTTGTCCAAAGAGACCTTCAGCACTTTCCCGGTTTTTCCTTTATTGTCTCCGGCAATAACCAAAACGGTGTCATTTTTTTTGATCTTCATCTTTTTGACCACTCAAGTTTGTTCACAAGTTTTTTTTTCAAGAAACTCAAGCTTGCCAAGCCGCTTGAACCAAATTTAGATTACCTCCGGAGCTAAGGACACAATTTTCATAAACTCTTTTTCTCTTAATTCTCGCGCCACCGGTCCGAATATTCTGGTACCTTTGGGCTCATTCAACTCGTTTATAATCACGGCGGCATTATCAGAAAACCTGATATACGACCCATCTTTACGTCTGGTTTCACGGGTAGTCCTCACCACTACCGCCCGACAGATTTCTGACTTTTTGACTGTTCCGCCGGGAACGGCATCTTTCACCGTCACCACGATGATATCACCTATGCGAGCATATCTTTTTCTGGTCCCTCCCAGCACCCGGAAACACATCACTTTCTTTGCTCCGGAGTTATCCGCCACTACTAAAGTTGAATACTCTCTAATCATGTCTCATCTTCCCTTCATCCCGTCTGTCGAGGGTCAACCGCGGTCGGCGGACGACGGACGTTCAAGCTCACTTGGCTTTCTTTAAAATCTCTGAAAGTCTCCATCTTTTCAACTTAGACAGAGGTCGGGTCTCCATCACTTTCACCTTGTCGCCGATCTTACATTCGTTTTTCTCATCATGGGCATAAAGTTTGGAGGTCCTCCGTATGATCTTCTCATATCGGGGATGTCTGAAAAGCCTCTCAACGGCAACCACGATGGTTTTATCCAGCCGGTTTGAGATTACCCATCCCTCTCTTACCTTTCTTTTGTTTCTTTCCACTCTCTTTTACTCCTGTTTCTCCTCAGAAGAGTTGGTTTTCACTTCCCCGGTAGCTAAGGGCCGAATCTTTAGTGCATCTTCTTTCAGAATGGTGTTTATGCGAGCTAAATCCCTTCTTAAGATCCTCAACCTCAAAGGATTATCCAGCTCCTTGCTAGCTTTCTGTAATCTTAAGTTAAACTGCTCTTCTTCCATTTCCGATTTTCTCTGCAGAAGCTCTTCTCTGATCAGCTCTCTCATCTGCTCTTTTTTCATATTTTAAAATTCTCTAAATTTTTTTTAAATTTGAGTTCTGGTTACAAATCTTGTCTTTATGGGGAGCTTGGCAGATGCCAAATTAAGCGCCTCTCGGGCAAGCTGGGGAGTTACCCCCTCCAGCTCAAACAGAATCCTTCCCGGCTTCACCACTGCCACCCAGTGATCGGGAGCGCCTTTTCCCTTTCCCATTCTTGTCTCAGCAGGTTTCACCGTAACTGGCTTATCCGGAAATATGCGGATCCACACCTTGCCTCCCCTCTTTATATGTCGGGTTAAAGCCACTCTGGCTGCCTCGATCTGTTTGTTGGTTAGCCAGGCCGGCTCCAAGGCTTTGATACCGAATTCTCCAAAGTTTATCTCCGAACCCCGATGAGCCTTACCTTTTCTTCTGCCACGCTGTTGTTTTCGGTACTTAACTCTTTTGGGCATTAACATAAAAACGTTTCCTCTTCATTAGGATTTGCGGTGCTAAAATCAAAAAACAACGCCCCTTTTACCTTTTTTGATTTTTGCCCATCTAACCTTCCTTTTTAACTCTCTTTCGGCGTCTTTTCCTTTCTCCTTTTTTTCTCTTATCCTCTCCATGCTTCATTCCCTTTGACGTATCCCTTGGCGAAATCTCCTCTCTGGGGGAAACTTCCTCTTTTGATCCTAAAACCTCTCCTTTAAAAATCCACACCTTCACTCCGATACAGCCGTAGGTGGTGTGGGCGGTGGCGGTGGCGTAATCGATATCTGCACGGAGGGTATGTAGCGGGACTCTTCCATCCATATATTTTTCTGTACGAGCAATCTCCGCCCCAGCCAGCCTGCCCCCACAGGAGATTTTTATGCCTAAAGCTCCTGATTTCATGGAGGAGGCGATCGCCTTCTTCATCGCCCTTCTGAAGGAGACCCTTCCTTCCAGTTGTTTGGCAATGCCGTCTGCAACCAGTTTAGCAGAAAGCTCCGCTTTCTTCACCTCTATGATGTTGATAGTCACTTCCTTCTTGGTGAGCAGTTGAAGCTCCTCTTTCAGCTTATCCACCTCCGCCCCTTTGCGTCCAATTACGATCCCCGGTCTGGCAGTGTGAATATCTAAAGTCACCTTCCGCGGAGCTCTGATTATGTCTATTGCCGATACTCCAGCGTGGTCTAACCTCTTCTCAGTATACTTTCGAATCGTTAAATCTTCCTTCAGAAGATCGGCATATTTTCTGTCGGAAAACCATCTGGAGCTCCAGGTTTTTATGATCCCTAATCTCAGTCCTATGGGATTGGTCTTCTGTCCCAACTACACCTCCTTTAATCTATTGATTTCACCCTTGCCGTCCTCACCAATTACCTCATTGCATTTAGCAATCGTTCTTTCGATTCTTGTTACTTTTCAACTATTCTATCTGCTCTTCTGCTTCTGCTCAACCATGTGCAGAGTTTATAGAAGAAGCATCCGTTTCCTCACTTCCTTGGCAGATCAAAGCCTGAGACTATACTCTATACCCTATACTCTATACTCTTTACTCTTCTTCCTCTTTACCATCAGTTACCACTATGGTAATATGATTGGTTCTTTTCCTGATTCTATATGCTCTACCCATTCCCATGGGCCGTATTCTTTTCATGATGGGACCGCCATCCACCAGTATCCTCTTTATCCGCAGATCCTCAGCTTTAAGCTTGGCCGTCCCTTCTACGCTTAAGGCATTGGCGGTGGCAGACTTCAAGGTTTTCTCCAAAACCGAAGCCGCCGTCTTGGGAGTGAAGGTGAGTATGTTAAGTGCCTCCTCCACATTTTTCCCTCTGATAAGATCCGCCACCCTTCTCACCTTCCGGGCAGACATTCTGACAAATCTTGCTTTAGCTTTAGCTTCCATGACCGATTCCTCAAACCCGAACTTTTCACCGACCCTTAGAGCCAACCTATTTCAAGGATGTGGATCTCTCCGTCATCCTTCCGGAATGTCCTCGGAAGATCCTGGTGGGGGAAAACTCTCCCAGCTTATGTCCCACCATGTTCTCGGAAATATATACCGGAATAAACTTATTCCCATTATGAACAGCTATGGTATGTCCTACAAAATCAGGCGTTATGGTGGATCGCCTGGACCAGGTCTTGACCACCCTTTTTTCTCCTGTCTCGTTCAAAGCCGAAATCTTTTTTGAAAGATGCTCATCCACAAAGGGACCTTTCTTTAAAGACCTTGCCATCTTTTGATTCTACCTCCGAAAAGTTTAGAATTCAAAATTTGGAATGCAAAAATATTAGAATCCTCTTAATTTTGAATTTTTCTCTTTTAATTTTTAACTTTTTTTGCCTCTTCTTTTGACGATCATCTTATCGGACGGTTTTTTCTTTCTGGTTTTCAATCCCTTGGTGATCTTTCCCCAGGGGGTGCATGGATGTCTGCCTCCGGATGATCTTCCCTCTCCTCCCCCCATGGGATGATCCACCGGGTTCATTGCCACTCCTCTCACCCGGGGTCTTCTGCCCAGCCATCTGCTTTTGCCGGCTTTTCCGTAGGTTATGTTTTCATGATCTAAATTGCCCACCTGCCCGATGGTGGCGAAGCATTCCAACCTTACCAATCGCACTTCTCCGGAGGGAAGTCTTACATGTGCGTAATTTCCCTCCTTTGCCGCCAACTGAGCATACGTTCCTGCTCCTCTGGCTATCTGCGCACCTTTTTGTCTTTTTAGTTCCACATTGTGAATCATGGTACCCAAAGGGATTTTTCCTAAAGGCATGGCATTCCCCGGTCGTATCTCCACATCCTCGCCTGCCATCACCTTATCGCCCACTTTCAATTCTAAAGGAGCTATAATGTATCTTTTTTCTCCGTCCGCATAATGCAGAAGGGCGATGCGAGCAGATCGGTTGGGGTCGTACTCAATGGTTGCCACAAAAGCCGGAATGTTTAGCTTGTCTCTTTTGAAATCTATGATTCTCAAAAACCTTTTGCTCCCCCCACCTCGATGTCGACAGGTGATCCTCCCCTGTTTGTTCCTGCCACCTTTTTTCTTCAGAGGAACCAGAAGCGATTTCTCCGGAGTAGTGCGGGTTATCTCCTCAAAGGTGGACACCGTCCTGAATCTTGAAGATGGTGTGACTGGCTTGTATGTTTTAATGGGCATCTTGCTACCTCAATAAACTCAAATCTCCTAAAGCAACAACAAAAAAACTCGATTAAGGCTCACTTAAACCTTCTCAAAAAGTTCTATGGTCTCACCTTTTTTAAGTTTCACAATGGCTTTTTTCCAATCCGGCCTTCTTCCTTCAAATCTTCCCATTCTTTTCGGTCTGCCATGCATCATCAGGGTGGTCACATCTTCCACCTGTACACGGAAAAGTTCCTCCACTGCCTTTTTTATCTGGAGTTTGTTTGCGGCTCTGTCTACTTTAAAGACATATTTATTCTGATCAGCACGCAGATTGGTGCTCTTCTCCGAGACTAAAGGCATTCTTATGATCTTTCGCGGGTCATTCATCCGGCAAACACCTCGGTTAAGCTATCTAAAGCCTCCTTTGTCATGACCAGAAAATCACAGGTCAAAAGATCATAAGGGTTGACCAGACAAGCCCTTCTAAATCTTATATCTTTTAAGTTTTTTAAGGACTTATACAAGTTTTCATCCTTGCCCTCAGAAAGTAAGAGTATCTTAAAACCCCGGATTCCCATTTTGTCAAACAATTCAACCATAATCTTGGTTTTGGGGACATCCAGGCTGATATCTTGGATTATCTTCACTCGATTTTCCGAAGCCATAGCTGATAGGGTTGAGAACAATGCTTTGCGTTTCATCTTTTTGGGAATGTCTATGTGACGATCATGCGGCACCACAGGGAAAGCTCTTCCTCCACCTACCCAGATGGGAGATGTGTTGGTTCCGGCACGTGCCCGACCGGTTCCCTTCTGTCGCCAGGGTTTGGCACCCCCTCCTCTTACCTCCACCCGATTCTTTTTCTTCACTGTCCCCTGTATCTGGTTGGCACAATAAGCCCTCACATACTGATGAATCACCGACAGATTGGGCTTCTGCCCGAAAAGCCTCTCATCCAGCTTGAAGCTCTCTATCTGATTTCCCTCTTTATCGTAGGTAACTGCACTGAGCATAAACATCCTTCAAACCAAAGATTTTTTTATGGTCAAGTATGAATTTTTTTTGCCCGGAACTGCTCCCTTGAGCAAAAGCAATTTTTTCTCCACATCTACCCCCACCACCTCCAGATTTCTGATGGTGACCCTTTCCCCTCCCATTCTTCCTGGCATTTTTTGACCTTTAAATACCCGCGAGGGGTAGGAGCTGGAACCTATTGAGCCCGGAGCCCTCAGTCGGTCTGATTGCCCATGAGTTTTAGGACCGCCATGGAATTTATGTCTTCTCACTCCACCCTGGAATCCCAGACCTTTAGAAACTCCGGTCACGTTGACCTTTGTTCCTACCGAAAATATATCCACCTTCAACTCTTTCCCCACTTCTATCTTTTCTACTTGTTCCATTCTTATCTCCCTTAGTATCCTTTTGGGCTCAACTTTGGCTTTATCAAAATGACCCAACAGGGGAAGAGTAAAAAGTTTCTTCCGCTTCTCTCCAAATCCGATCTGGATGGCATTATACCCGTCCCTATCCTGGGTTTTCACCTGCACCACCGGGCAGGGACCTGCCTCTATGATTGTGACCGGTATAGCCTGCCCCTCCTGATTGAAAACTCTAATCATCCCGATCTTTTTCCCGATAATTCCTTCCATCCTCTTACTCCCGAAAATCTGCCTACTGAATACTGCTTACTGCCTACTGCTTCTCACACCTTTATCTCCACATCCACACCTGCGGGCAGATCCAGCTTCATCAAAGCATCCACAGTCTGGGGGGTGGAATCATAGATGTCTACCAGCCTTTTATGGATGCGGGTCTCAAACTGCTCCCGGGATTTCTTGTCCACGTGAGGAGACCTTAAAACGGTATAAACTCTCCTCTTGGTGGGGAGTGGTACCGGTCCGATTACCTTTGCCCCGGTACGAGTCACGGTTCTTACGATTTCTTTAGCTGACTTGTCCAATGACCTGTAATCGTAAGCCTTAAGCCATATTCTGATCTTTTGTCCGTTCATCCATTATTCCTTCAATCAGATTTTAACTACGGAATAAACTTCAAATTTTTTGCTTAAAATCTCCTCTGTGCAATTTATTTTGCCAGAGCTAAACTGTTTTATACAGGCTAAGAAGAAATCTATGTCATCTTAATCTTTTGGTAGTCTTCTCGGCTCTTAGGTATCTCTTTTCCTCTTTGGCAGAAAATTTCCTGCTCTACTCTGATAGTTCTACCATGATATTTTCTCTTCTTTTGCATCTATCTAACCAATTAAACCAAGTATATCCGCTTAATCCGTTCAATCCATTGACCCGCTTAATCCGTTCAATCCATTGACCCGCTTAATCCGTTCAATCCGTTG
>CAYOFL010000079.1:0-14006 GCA_964403165.1 uncultured Ignavibacteria bacterium | reverse complement strand
GTGAAGGCAGCGGAGAAGATCGCGGTGGAGAACGGCTACGACCTTGTTTTGCGATCAAAGAATGTCATCATCTACCGCAACACGGCGAAGCTCGTTGATATTACGGATGTGGTCAAGGCTGAACTCGCGTCATACCTATAGTGACTAATACCGCAGGGAGTCTGAAGAAATAGAAGGGTTACGCATGGGGCATGAAAACAGAGCGGGACCCGGTCTGCATAATGGGTCCCGCTTTCGGCCCTTGAATGCCCCCTTGTCTTTATTCAGGAGTCACGAGGTAGACCTCCAACGTTCCTGACGGCATCAGCGCAAGCACGTCAAGAAAGTCGTTTCCGTCAACATCGGCTAGCCGCAGTGCCGCTGGTTTCGAATAACACGAAACTGTCTGCTCTTCCATGAGTGCTTCTCCGTCACGGCTGAGGAGGTAGATGACCTTACCAGAGTCATAGTAGATCAGATCTGGGATATTATCGCCGTTGAGATCCCCAATGCGCGCTGTCTTCTCCATACCGGTTGGCGGCAAGGGGAAGGGCTCCTGCGCATCCAGGGAATCCCACGTCGTGATCCCATTGTACCAGTCAGTGACGTCACTGGTACGCGATGCCGGGCATTCCCCCTTGTCCTGCAACCCTCCGTTTATCAGGAAATAGACATGCACAAAGCTTTCGCCATCACCGTGAACCACGAAAACGGGTCCATCCGCAGTCTCCACACGGAAGACGGAGAACGACGACGCCTTAGCCGTCATCGATGGATCGTCCTCTAGGAGAGGATAGAAGATAGACACCGTGCCCGCAGCACTGACAAGGAAGAGACCATTTACCGCATTGCCAGAGTCTGAAACTGGCACAGCTGCAGCCGGCCTAAACGGAAGATCGAAGCTTGGTCCTTCGGTAAAGACACCATTCCCGATTCCACTGAAGCCGTATCCTGTACTCAACCTGGAGTTCAAGGCGAGGACATCAATAACCCCGTCTTGGTTGTAGTCGCACGGGACGAAGTCAGTAAGCCGAACGAACTTCAGTAAATCAACCACCGCTCGTGTGAAGGCGATCTCACGCGCTGTAGCAGGTAGAGAACCGTCCTCTGCAAGGGGAATAGGTTCCTTACTGATATCCTCCATAGCCTCTTCTTCAGGCTGTTGTGCTGGTCCTTCCTCTACTACTTGTGGAGGCTCTGTTCTCTCTACGCTAGAATAAGTTGGCACAACAGCCTCAGTCTCCGGTGCCGCCTCATGCTCATCCGGAGATGATCTCGCGGGTTGATCGTTCTCTGCTGAGGTCTTCTCCTCAACCTCAGTTACCAGCCCCTCCTTTGAGGGGCTTACGGATTTTTTGTCTCACCCTCCGTTTGGATCTCGGCTTCTGGAGGAACGTTCTCCTTGCAGGGCTCTACCTTGCAAGACTTACACTCTTGTGGCTCGTACTGCGGATTAATTTGGTGAAGCTGCTGGTCTGGCTGCTTGCCACATGCCACGTCGAAGATCACCTCGATGCATGAGGTGTTCTGAGGGCAGATCTCCTCCGTGGCAGAATAGAGAGTGATTGCCATGTCCATCTTACCGTTCCGATCGAAGTCCCCAGAAGCGATGCCGGTGGGGTAGTAACCACACTGGAGCTCATATTTGAATTTCGGCACGGTCGTGATATCAACTACTTTGGGCTCTAGGCAGACGATATCCCGCGTATTCCTGGCGTAGTCCGGCTGCCCACTCGCATTCCCCGGCTGCGTAAGGAAAATGGTTATCGTGTGGCTGCCGAAGTTGGCGACAGCGAAATCCGGCCAGCCGTTCCCATCCGCATCGAACGCTTCGACAAAGCGGGCATTGAGACCCCATGTGGGCTGGGGGGGGAGAAGTCGGAATCCTCGGGGCAGAACGGTGTTCAGTAGAACTTGCGCAAAGCCATTGCCAACGTTGTTGTTCCCCACCACGACGATATCGGGGAATCCGTCGTTGTTGAAGTCAGCGACATCCATACCTGTTGGTGAGATTGCACCTAACGCAATCGGGGAGATCCCTATTGGTGCTCCACCCACAACATAGTAGATGGTTACTGTATTGGCCGTATCAGAGACGGCAACATCGTCCCATCCGTCCTGATTGAAATCGGCGACGACAACGAAGGTCGGTTGGAAAGGAGGGAGGAGGATGGCCCATGGAACAACTGCGCTTACAAAACCCGCACTCGTGTAGAAGTACAAAGCCGGCGGTGTGCCCAAAGATGGGATACCCGCGTCCAGGACAACCACGTCCGACAGGCCATCTGCCCGGTCAAAATCTCCCACAGCCATATGGACGGGGGGCGCAGGCAAAGGATTCGGTGCATTCCAAAGACTCGGGATTGGTTGAGGTGGTGGAGTTGCACCGAAGTTTGCTCCGGTCACTTGTTGCGATACGCTCGAAAGAACGCCAAGATCCGGATATCCATCTACACCAACTATCTGATCCCCCTTGTTAATCGCACCTTTCGTCTTGTCTGCAATGAGACCAAATCTCCCGCTAACAAGCGCAACAGGACCGAGCGGGACATTAATCGGGCCACCAAGGCTGCTGTGATTGACCAGAAAGGCCCCTGGCACGCTTGGTAGTTTAGGTCCGGTTTTCGGAACTGGCGGAACAGCCAGATTTCGATAGATCCAGACCTGGCTACTGCCAAAACATGAAACGCTCAAATCGAGCCATCCATCGCTGTCCAGATCTTCTGCGATGATATAGTTGGGAAGGATGCAAGTTAGGTAGCACGCGTAGGTCGAATTAACAACTGCTGGTGTAATCTCAGGAGGAGGGGTGGTTGCGTTACTCCCCAACCCTTGGACACCGAGCAGCCCGATGAGCAACAATAGCCAAAGCAATACTACGACCAACCTTTTCACGAGACACCATCTCCTTTTGTCTTAGCCCTCCCTCGCTATCGAGAGACGCACTCCTTGAATGCCTCCAGTATAGCGGCATCCTGGGGTTAAAGTCTGTAATGCATATCACGTTAATACAACAGCGCATTGGCTCCTACTTCTTGAAAATTTTTGAGGGAATCCAGGAATCCGGGACACAACACCTATTTCTTCCTAAGTTTTCGTCTCGGACGCCGTCTTTTCACCGGTCCCCTGTCAGCTTCTCACTTGAAGGAATGTAGTGAGACCCTCTTAAGGATATCACATCTCTCAGGACATGGTACCGTTCTGAAGAAAGAATGAAGACTTTTCAAGGAAAAGCATTAAGAAAAGAGGAAACAATCCTACTGAATAGCAAAATAAGTATCATGCCCCCGGAAAACCTGCAGATTCGCTTTTCTCAACCTGACGCCAAGGCAATTTCAGAGTAGAACGACTTGACAGCATCGGGATAACCGTTATCTGAGAGGTTCTGCCGAGCGAGGTATGCTCCTAGAAAGCATTCCTGAATGACCTTGAAAGCAAATGTGACGTCAAGCCTGGAACCGCGCCGCGTCGATACTGGAACCAGCACAGAGTTCAGCAGAACAGGAAGAACAAGGTCACTCGGCACGCTAAACAGCTGTGACGCTTTCTCAGCGATTATGTCTGAACTGATTGATTCGGTAAGGTTGTAAGCTTTCTCTGTCGTGGATATCATCGAGCCTGCAATATTTTCCATCAATCTGATCATTCGGGCCACAAAATCCTCCATGTCAATAGAGCGTTCTGGTGAGATTCGTTCAGCTGAAGCTCTATCACGCCTAATCTTGCGCTCAACCCAAGATCGTATGAGTAGAGACCGGTCGACCTTTCGAACCCCGTGCTCAACAACATCTTCCAGGATGAATTGGAGGAAGAGTGGACTGAACGGGAGCTGGCCATATAGAGCTTCATAACGGCTTTCCTTGACAAGATCAAGGAACTCTTGCAACCTCCTCTTACCTACTCCCCTGGTTTTCGACTCAGCTTGACTAACAAGCTGAATTACCTGTTCCTTCTCCCATAGCCCTAACTCAAGCAATCGCGCATCCCGCCCTGGACTATTCTTTGTTGAGAATTCGTAGAATGCTGAACTAAAGTCCCCGAACATCGAGCTTAGGTGCTCCGTACGCGTAGTCAGGACGATAGAACAAGCTAGCTCGGCTAACTGATTGCTCAGGAGCTGAAGACCACTAAGATTGCTGTATACCCTGTTCTCGTCTAAGCCATCAAGGATCAGCGCGTATGGAGAGTTAGGATTACGTAACAGAGTTGCGAGCGTAGGACCCGCAAGCTCACAGAGTAGGTCTCGATATTCAGATTCCTTAAAAAAATCTAAGGATTTTACTATTTCCTCCAATAGCATATTTGTGCTTGTCATTAGAGGAGAGACTGGAAGAGTAGCGCAACGCACAAAGATCACCGCTTGATCAGAAGAGGTAGCAGCATGCAGAACGGCCGTCGACTTACCAGAGCCGAACATGCCTGCTAGCAGTGTCCAGCGCGTCTCGGATGCTGAAAGAAGAAGCTTGCCCACTTCCAGAGATTCGACCTCATGGATCTTCTTAACGGAACAGGGCTCACCCCTCTTGAAGACCAACCGCCGTTCCGCAACGGGAACCGTCGGTACATAATAGTTGCCATACCTGAACAGGCTTTGGAAATACCTAAGTAACTCCTCGGAATACTTGTGGAGCTTAGCATCCAATGTAGTTTTCATGCAATTGAAGGCTCGATTTAGCAAAGTCTGCCGATCCAAGAGATGAGCCTCCCTAGCCTTGCCCATGGAGACCACTTGATCCAGTCGTTGTCTGATTCTTGTATTGAACTTTCCGTGTCTACCATCGCGATTGTGTACGAGTAGGTATGTGTCGCAGGTCACATCGGACGCAAGGAACTTGTCAATTGACTCCTCCGCTTGGCGTACCTGGTCATGGCTAAGATTCTGAACATGAAACCCTTTGCACTGAACACAGCAAGGAAACGGGCCCTGATCTTCCCATACGAGCAAATCAATCCCCTTTTCATCCCAGGTCTTCCTATTTGGGGTTTGAACAAGAGACGGCCAGCAAAGCCTTAGCACTGGAATTACCTTCTTTTGAAAGTCCAGTTCTGTTGCAACCGCCAGAGAATATGATAACTTTGTCCAAGGGGTTGATCTGCGCACGTTTCTCTCCTAGGTGTAGTGATCGTGGTACAGTTCTGCTATTTCGTATTCAGAAGCAAGGGCGTTCACGATATCCGAGTCGATCCCAGGTTCTGAGATCAAACCGGTTGCGATCGCCACGGCGGACAGCAAGAGAAGACACATAATAGGATCGCTTACCTGGTCAGGCATGCTGTTCATGCCCCAGAAGTTGACTGGATATCCATCCGCTAGGAGAACAACCTCGCGATTCCGTTTCCGCAGTACAAAAGTTGTACCTGCTTGTCGGTCATCGGGAGCAAGAAATAGCCTATGATCTTTGGATAGGTGCTTGAGTTCATCGATAGCGAACTCTCTTAGCTCTGAAGAAGCGCTTGCGAGCATTGCACCGTGTTGCAGCGCCAGAATCTCACTCCGGCCAAGCGATCCTCTACCCGAACACCCCACTACAAGCTGGACACCGGAAACAGCATCAAGAGCCGAATCCGCTGTATTGTAGCCCTGATTATCTGCCTCGAGTATCCGATTGCTGTCTGTGTCATAGACAGTCACTTTTGCTCCGCGCCCAGTGAGCTTAGCCACAACTTGCTTTCCAATGGCACCATAACCGATCACAGCAACGCGCATACCAGCGAGGGTGCTGTCCGGAATCCATGACTCTATATTCTTGATAACCGCCTCCGCAACATGAGGGGGTTCAAAGAATCCCTTCAGCTTTGCCTCCGCAACCGAAGCTATTGGTATCTTTAAATCAGTTCCATCATTCTTCACTTCTCTGTCGTTCCAAATGCCGCGCATTGTCTGTTCAACAGCGCCGATGGTATTGTCCAGTACATTCTGGTACTTCTTATGGATTAGTGGGACTACGTAACCACCATCTTCGATGACTAGGACGCGCCCAAGTGTTTCCTTCTGCTCTTTGTTGAGGTCTAATAGAAAAGGATCTAATTCATCGAGATCCCGAACGTCAGTGCTCTTTTCCCTAAGCCAGGTTGCCACTGTGTCTCGCTGTGGGTAGCGATAGTGTTTGTAGAAAAAGTGAGCTGCGGAAGGATCCAATCCAAGGTTAATCATTGCCTCAGTAAAAGGCACGAGGTCTCGAAGGAAGTGCAGGACAACAACCGCTCGTATTCCTGCGAGCGGTTTGTCTCTAGCAGATAGCTTGTCAGCAAGGTACGACATGATAGGCGTATGTTGGAATACGTCATCGATGAAGCCTTGGGGAAATCCCTCATTCATGCTGTGACCAGTGACTGAACCCGCCAGTAGCTGGCCAGTACCGTTATCCTTTCTTGCCTGAGGACTTTGAAAGGCAATCTGGTACCGCTTCTCAATGTCTTTGGTGGTGACGTCAACATCGTTGCCGCATATATCACAGAATACCCTTGCGGGATTTCCCTCTGGTGAATCCCAGTTTTCAGGAAGCGGTAAACGAGTTTCGCAGACAGGGCAACAAACGCACTCTTCGCATTGCAGCAAACCTTCCTCTACGTAGATACCCAGAAGTCTTAATAGAATTGGGGTTTCCGTGCCAATCATTTCCGCCACTTGTGGGGCTTCAAAGGGCCCTGAAGAAAACTCTTTCATAAAGCGGTCAAGATTCTCGATCTCCTCCCGCAGATGTGGGTGCCTATCTAGAATGATGCCTGATTCGGGAAAGAACATGACGGACCTCTTTTTCAGTGTGTTCTCCAAAGATGCCCACGCGGTTATCTCTGCTGTATATGTGAGTATGTACTTCACTTGCAAGATGCTCGTTCGGTAGCCAGTAGAAATTACCGAGTGCGCCGGACACATAGGTTCCAAGTGCCTGTCTAGCATCGTGCAGTTGAGGATCAACGTGGTAGCTGATATTTCGACCGGAACTCTTCAGGGTGGCAAAGCCACCCCGAGCGGTTTCCCAATTGACCTGTCGGGAACGAACTTCGCCACTCTGCTCGATACTCTGAACAGCTCGCCGTATCTCAAAGGGTTGGAATGAGTCAATATCTATCACAGACCGCATGTGGGATTTGTATTCCTCAAGTTTTGAGGTGTAGTTACTTCCGCGTGGCAATCGTTGGATCATAAGCATCGCCTGTCCGGAAACCAGATCCCAGGCAAACGACGTTATCCCCCGCTCACAACGGATCTTATAGGCCTTTCGAATGATGTCGTCTTCTTGCTCATCTTCTTCCGGCCTTCTTTCCTCCCACACACGCCTTTCGACCCAAAAGAATCTCACATGTTCTCGGGAGTACTGTATGGACGATAGAGTCGGGGCCTCCGGTAGGATCAGCGGCAAGCGCCTATTCAACAGGTGCGTCAATCCAGCGTCCTGTAAATGCCGAGAGACCCATTGCTCGTTGGTCCAGCTATCCAACAGGCCGTCAGGAGAGCTAAAGAGGTAAACGTGCTGGTTACCCCATCCCTCAATGTTGTTTAGCAAGTCAATAAGTTCATCAGCATGTATTACTTCCGTATTAAGATAGAGGGTAAGTCGCTCCCTCAGTACGGCAGTCGTCCCGGTGAAATGGAGACGCCGCTCTCTGAGGAAGCTCCGTGTGTAGTCTAGCTTATGAGCTAGAACTAAGTCTAGAAGGGTTGCCCGTCCGTTGTCTTGGGTAACTTCCTGATGATTGACAGCAGCGTAGCGTGGCGCATTCATAGCGTGTACTCCCCAAAGGCTTCTTGTCTCCCGGCGTGTTTCGCCTGCTCTAATCCAGACAAGCCCAGGGCGACGCGCTTCCTCAATTTGTCAAGGGTTGGTATTTGCTTGCAGAACAGTTGCGGTACTACGTTGTAGTCCACTTTGCTCACCCCAAAGAATCATATAATATCTGGTCAGCTTTGCCAAGGGAATTACACTAGAAACCACTTGGCGAAGGAATGAATGGGGACTACCCTCGGATTTTGGAATCTTGGGGTGTACCATGGGTTCCGGGAACACCATACTTATCTTTGGCTGATCCTGCATTCTGGTCCTGGCTTTTGGCGTTAAGAGAACACAGCCCAATGCTTTCTTAAGGGTAATCACGAAATTCTCATCTCCGATCGGCCGGAGGCTATGGGGGCCTCCCTGTACGCTCATGGTGGCGTATCTCCTCCGCCTGTTGCTCCGCGACAGCTTCCGAAAGAAATCCCCGCCAATCTCCAACTATCTTAAAAGAAGAGGCGAGACCTTTACAAGCGCGTCATCGCAGCCAGACATGTGCGCGGCCGCACTGCTCAAATTAGCATTTAGTGATTAGCACTTCCGCAAAAGGCCTTTACCTGATAGCTGGAGGCTAATGCCCCTACCCCTCGCGGAAGTTCACCCGCCGCGTGTACCGGCGGTGCGCCTCACCGATGCCCCGAGAAAGGCTCGCCGTCTCTTTAGAAACGGCAATCAGATGAACGTGATTGGTCATGAGGTACCACGCAAGGAAGCAGATCCCGTAACGCTCCCCTTACTTCCGGAGAAGATGAAGGTAGGCCATTCTGTCGCTATCAGAAAAGAACACAGGCATAGAACGAACACCACGTTCGGTTACGTGGTGCGAAATGCTTGGTAGCACGACGCGCGCGATTCTAGCCACATTGCCATTCTGAACCAGCAATGCTGCGTTTTCAAGCTAACGCATGAAGTTGAATGCTGCGATTGTTTCAGCTTGCGAAATGAGTATTATGTCCCCGGAATTCCCTAAGGTCGAGATAGTATACTACAGGCAGAGTGATAGCAGATGGAAAGAATAATCGTGGTTACTGAGCCAGGGCTTGAGCAAAATGCCAGCCGATGTCTTGAATGCTTCCAATCACGGTATCCCCATTTAGAGCAGGTTGACATGGTCTTCGCACCAGATGAGCAGTATAGTCTCTATCAGAACGATGTGAATACCATCAGGCGAGGCTGGAGTCAGAACGCTGAGATTATTGACACCCGTGATTTGGCAGAGCATCAGGATGAGCCAGTTCGTCTCCTGCTAACAACCCAGTTCTTAGAATCCGGACAGGAAGAGCAGGATTCAGTTTTGTTGCACGAGATCGGTCATTACATGACAAATCCACGACTCATAGGTGTCAGAAGATATATCTCACGAACTGACCCACCTTTGT
Organism: uncultured Ignavibacteria bacterium; assembly: GCA_964403165.1. Classification (GTDB taxonomy): domain Bacteria; phylum Zixibacteria; class MSB-5A5; order MSB-5A5; family SM1-73; genus SM23-73-3. The sequence goes on along the minus strand of CAYOFL010000079.1, from coordinate 4,873 downwards.
TGTCTGCCAATATGTCGGGACCTAACGCCCCGAGAATTCGCTCCTTGATAGGGCGTCATAACAAGGGCCTTAATTACATATTCCAATTGCCCAAACTACCTCAGGAGGTCAATGCAGAGCTCTGGGTGTATGAAAATCACTCTGAGATATCGAAGGCTAGAATAGAGGATTATCGTCGGACCGATGTTGAGAATCTTCAGCTACTACGAGGGTTACAGGTTCAGAGAGAGTTCTTTTATGACATCCCGAACATAGTATTTGCTGTGACATGGAAACGGGCATTCCTGCGGTGGATGGACTTTGAGTTCGTAGCGGACTACCTTGACGAAGTCAACAACATGTGGACAGAGCTCCTAAGCTTCTCTGCAACAGTTTCGCTGGACCAGTTGAAGATACTCACCCTTCACGATGAATTTCTCGAAACATTGGAATACAAGAATGAGAAGCTGGACCGGCTGATAGAGCTCTACGAGGACACTTTCAGGGAATTCATCGTTGAGAGTGCCGGGTTCTTCCCTATCAGTGCACGGTCCCAAATATTGAATCTCTATGGAATGTAGGCCGCATGGGGGAGTCCCGGAGAAACAACACCTATTTCTTCTCAAGTTTTCTTCTTGGCCGCCGTCTTTTCAGCGATCGTCTTGTCAGCTTCTCACTTGAGGGGATGTAGCAAGACCCTCTCCTAATACTACAGTCCCCAGGCCCCGGTGCCATTCTGAAGAAATAATGAAGACTTTTCAAGGAAAACCATTAAGAAAAAGGCGAGGACTCTACTGAATAGCAAAATAAGTGTTATGTCTCCGAAAGACCCGAAAAACCAAAACTCCGAGGCTGTCCAACAGTATGGCTACACGTTGAGGCTGTTGTGGGCCTACACTACTCGACCATCAGCCGTATCGTGAAGAAGGTGGAACAGAGCGGTCGAATGCCAAAAGACAAGCTCTGGCCCGCCCGGCGCAAACTCCAGTGATAGACCCCGGACGCTCTCCGGGCAGGGGATCCGTTCAGGTAATACTCCTAGAGCCCGAACACGGAATAGCAGATCCCGGTGACCGAAAGGGGGAGGATGCCGATATCAGACCGCCATCCCCCTCGATCACCTGACACGGCAAACCTATGGCGGATTCCACAGGGATCATACACCCTACCTCGCATCTTGCATCCACGGAGCACCTGCAGTGACAACTCACGGGCCTCGTCCTGACCGCATCGTTTAAGCGCCCTTTCCATCTCCTCGCTGACGAGGTACCCAATATGCTGTTCCAAGCACGCCGAGAGAGAGTGCAACTCTGACGACAGATACCTAACGGCGACTCCGGTCGCCCGGCGCCCGAACACATCGAACCGTACGTCTCGGATGGAGACCAGCCGAATCCAGTCCGTGTCTTTGAGACCAGACTCGACGCGGATCGCCTCGGTCGTCGCTTCTAGGTCGTCCTCAGGGAGGCTTGCCGAGATGAAGGCATAAGCCGAAGCCACCTCGCCATACGCGAATGTGGCAGCGAAGACCAGTTGTTCAGCCCGGAAGCCCATACCTTCGTCTACCCATCTCTTGGTCTGAGGGAGCTTTCTTGAGAACGTCTGAAGATGCTCTTCACCGACGTCCCAATCGCTGTCCAGGTAAAACCGGACTTTCCCGCCCACTGGTGTCCATTCGAGGAGAGTCGCGTAGATGGGATTGCCAAGGTCCTCCTGCCCCGCCTCCACAGCGTTCGTGATCACACCAATCCCTTCCCTTAACAGGGTGGGAACAAGCTCCGACCATGCCCAAGTAAGGTAATCGTACGTGGACGTTCCTAACTCCATCGCGGAACGCCCCTTGCTCGAAAGAAGATGAAAATCCACCGCCGCGATCAGCCCGCCCTCCGGTCTGAGATCAACTTCTTCATCGCTTGCACCAAAAACAAGCAGGCTAAGGCCAATGCCGAGAACCGTGCCAACAAGAAGCAGGACAAGCACACTTAACCAGACAAGCCTGTTGCCTTTCCGCATGTCGTCCTCCTCATGGATTTGTACTGCTTCCTAGCTAGAAAGCAAACAGCGAAGGGGGAAAGGAGAAAAGGAATGAGCCAGAACCAGTTCAACAGGATCACAACAGGGTTTCGAATCAGCCCCATCCCCACGGCTAGCCCCAGAAGGCAAAGATAGCCAATATGTCGAACATCTCTCATCCAATACGACTCCGCCGCCTGACCCTTCGCAGTCACTGCAAATACTCTCTTCCTGAGAACCGCTGACACGACTCCCTTCAAAACGGGGATCGCGCTGTAAAAACCTAGGAAGAGGCTGATCATCGTGGACGCAATATAGCGACGTACACCAACCCGATACCGGATAGCAAGCGGCAGGTTCAGCAAAAAGAAATAGGTTACGTAGAAAGCTAGAAGTAGGAGGAAGCCCAATGACTCGGGGCGCCGCAACACCGCCACGGCGTAGCGGATATCCGTTGCCGTCGACCTACCGCCCCAGGTTAGCAGGATCATTCCAAAGATGAAAAAGAGATGAATGCCATACCCGTAGCTGTTCATGAACATGTGGAACTTCGTGACGAATGGCACACAGGCTGTATCGGTTTTGTAGAACTCTAGCTGAAGCGTTTGTCTCGCCCATTTGGCACTGCGCGAGGCATAACTGGCAAACGTCGTCGGGAAGCTCTCGTAGGAGACCAGATCCACGAGCCTGCACTCATAGCCGGCATTCAATAGGTTGAGGCCGGTGGCCAAATCCTCGCTGGAGAAGGCCTCGTCGAAGCCGCCCAACTGAACGATGACTTGGGCTCTATACAGGTTGTTATGTCCCCACGAGGCAAGGTACCCACACCGGTTGATCAGGCGGTCCATCTTGTGGAGCGTCAACTGACTCATATACGACGTGATCCGAGGCAGGACGTCAGCTTTGTTCCAAGCGACGAGCTTGCTTTGAAACAGGGCAACCCTTGCGTTCTCAGGATGTTCGGCGTAGCGCACCATTTGCTCCAGGAACGTATTCCCTAGAAGGCTGTCGGCATCCGCAACGGCGAAGTACTTATATTCACTTCCAAAGCGCCACAGCCACCTGTTAATCGCCCCCGCTTTGAAGCCTCCGCGCTGGGCTCGACGGACCACCTGGAATCCAAAGCGCTCAGCGACTTCATCGACCCTTTGCTTGCACCTTTCATCCACCGAATCGTCCAGCAAGAAGACCTTGTAGTTGGAGTAAGTCTGAGCCGCCAAGCTTGCTACGCATTCAGGAAGCACGTCCTCGTACGTCACATACAGGATGGCAACCGGCGGTTCTTCGGTCAGCCTGTCCACTTGTGGGAGGTTGGTCGGGCGGAGAACCAGGGCCAGGATGAATTCCGTCAGACCGTACGCGATTCCGAGGTTGAGGAATTCAAGCACCGCGAAGTAGCCGATTGACGCTGGGCGCCCCCACCGGACAATAACGAGTCCGGCGCAAATGTTAAGGATGACAAACGCTAAACAAAAGAGCAGCAGGAAGAGCTTCTTACCTTCCACGACTCACTCCGATCTCGCTTACTTCGAAGGCCACCTGGCCATCGGGTCCAATGAGCTCTGCGCGAGTGAAGATCACAATCTGGTGAACCTTTCTCACGTTCACGTAGCGGATGAAGTCGCCAAGCCGGATGCTGGCGTGGACGGTCCGCTGTCCCTGCCCTGACTCCGACGTGATGTACCTTTCCATTTTGTAGTTAACTTCAGCTCCACACGAATCCGCTATTCCTACACCCAGCTCTCCCACTGTATCAGACGGACCTAGTTCAAGGATGAGTTCAAGCGAGCTGTACGCAGATAGGTCTAGGCGGTCTCTAGACCTGGGACGCAACATCACGCCGCAGTCGAACGGAATGGTCTCATCGAGCTCGGCATAGGGGAGGTCCAACCGCGATAAGGAGATGCTAACCCATTTCCGTCCGTCTCTTCTCTCTACGTCCAAGACTGCTTTACCATTTGTCTTGTACGGCTCGCAGCAGAGTGTGATCCGCTGTCCATCCAGCGTGAGCGACACGGAGTATGGTCCACAAGCAGCAGGCTCTCCAGAGAAGAGCAAGATCCCGACGAACATCGCGCACGCCAAGGATCCCCCTAGAGCAACTCCCGACCACCGCCACCTCCGGGATCGTAGACCATAGCGGTCAATCATGTGCAAGTAGGCGAACACCAGCAACCCAACGAAAGCGCCCATCGCGATCGCGAGCCATATCAGGATTGCGGGCGTCTTGGGGATCAGAAGTCCACTACGCTGGGCAAGATAATGCGCCATGACCGTAAGGCCACTGCCGATCCCCCACGAGATTACAGCGTCTCGGGCTTTCCGTATGAAACCTTTCTTCATCGGCACGTGCCATTTTATGCCATTTTCTGAAGATAGTCAATAACATAGGGAGCTCTCTCTTCGTGTTTCTGTTGTTCGTAGCTTTCTTTTATCGGAGTTCCGGGGGCACTCAACACCTATTTCTCCTTAAGTTTTCGTCTTGGGCGCCGTCTTTTCAGCGATCGTCTTGTCAGCTTCTCACTTGAGGGGATGTAGTAAGACCCTCTTGAGAATACCACATCTCCCAGGTCATGCTGCCATTCTTAAGAAAGAGTGAAGACTTCTCAAGGAAAACCATTAAGAAAAGAGCGAGCAATCTACTGAACAGAAAAATAAGGGTTATGTCCCCGGAAACCCAGAACCCTCACCTCCTCTACTAACTCTCATTTCCACCGTTGGAAACGCTCCTTGCACTCGGCCCTGGGAAGGCGACTTCCACAGGACAACATCCGCTTCAGCGCCTCAGCAGCCCGCCCTGGCGGAATCACGTCCGATTCCACCATCCGATCAAGCAGCCACAGCGTACCGTGCACCGGCAACTCTTCCTGTTGCGCCAGCC
>CAYOFL010000078.1:0-14178 GCA_964403165.1 uncultured Ignavibacteria bacterium | reverse complement strand
TATACTCACCACACTCGAAGACGGAAACGGTGAAGTCGTCGATACCTGCTTCCACCACAGACCCAGCACCCAGATCTGAGGCTTCGAAACGAACTTTGATCTGGTTAGTGGGCGTGACAAAATCGCTAACCTTAAAGCTTTTTTCCTTCCACCCACCAGAGGTTTGGGGTCCGATTGTCTCAACCAAAATCCAGTCTCCACCGCCATTGTTGGAGACATAGACCTTGAAGAGATCGTTGTTGGGATCATTTCCATTGTTGTTGGTATACCATAAGGCGTAATGAATTTCGGCATCAAGGGCCGTAGTAAGGTCTAAGGTTGGCGAGATTAACCAGGTGATCCCATCGTCCACATCGGAATTACCATCTACGTTATCTGTGAGATAACAATTACCTGAGCCATCGAAATCAGTGGGTGGATCACCCCGATCACCACCGCCAACAGGAACGCCGCGTTCCCAGGCGCCATCAGTAAGATAGGGATCGTTTTCAACTGTCCAGCCAAGGTCAGTTTCGAAGTTGTCAGCAAACAAAACGACAAGTTCTCCCACAAGCGAAGAGTAGACAGTGGCAGGAGCATCATAAGGGTTGTATATCACTCCAGATTCAACTCCCTCGGCGCTGAAGTAGTATTCCGGCACATCCTCACATTCCGCCGGTGGCAATGTGGCTTCGTACAGGTCTCCACCTAAAGGCGAGAGCGGTGAGGTGAGATAGGTCCCACCGTCATAACGATAATGAAGCATGCCTGTACCCGGAATATACGAATCACCGTTTTCATTGATCCGTACAGTGATGGTGGTAGGGACTCCCGGCTCGATGTACGCGGGCGCACCATCAGGCAAAAGGATGCTCAAAGATGCAGAAGCAGTCATTCCGAGATCAGGATTGCCCCACAGCGCTCCCCACTCAAAGGTTTCATACTTAACATAAGACCATAGGCCGTTGATATACATTTGTGTGAGTGCCCATTGAAGAGCCTCTCCCTGAGTGTAGTCTCCTGATGTTACACAGATGGTAAAGAAGTAATCTAATGACTGACTGGATCCATCGTACGGATCGTCCCAGCCTGGGCATCCCAGGGCAACCTTGGTGGCACCTACAAAGCCCACCGCACCCTGCTGTAACATAGCTTGACCCAGGTTCAGATAATCCGTATCCGAATTGCTGCAGGCATCGGCGAAACAGATTGCCGGATAGTCATCGTTGAGACTGGGGCAAGTGGACGTAGAGACAAAAGCTTCACCAGTGCCGTGGTAGATATGACTGGAGGTGGGTGAGCCGTGACCTGCCCAGTCGACAAAGGCAAATGTGCCGGACGACCAGACCGAGCGGACATTGTTGTAAGTGAGATTGTAGTCCATGGGGTAGGTGGAGTAACCCTCTTCATACATCCGGGTCATGGTCCAATCAGACATCCAAACCTGATCAACCTTAGCTTCCATCAGGACAGCATTATCAGTACGCGGATTGGGATCATTATCCCAGAAGAAAGCTCCTAAAAGCAGTATGTTCTTCTTAAATGTTGGGTCGTCGTTCTGTTCATAAGCAACAGACTTTTGACAAATGTGTAAAACAGTTGAAGCTTCGCTCCATGGAATTCTTCCAACGTTTACCTCATTATAAAAATCTATGGGGTCTGAATCCTCACCCCAGCGGTGATCCCCATCCGCGTCCCAGGACATATTATCCGGAAGGGAGAGCTCGGCATAATAGAAATCGGTCTCCGGTTCTCCATACCCCAAATCCTGGGCTGTGCGGCGCATGGGCACGTCGTCGTAATGACCGACAAGAAGTACATCTTCAATACCCCATTCACCTGACGGGTACTTGTCTCTTAAGAAATTTCTCATCTGCTCCGCCAGATCGTAACCAGTATAATTGGCACTAATCCAGGAGGTAGTTACTACGTTCACGCTTCTCCCTTTGCTGGTCTCCCAATTCGCTAGCGGAATAACAGATGAGGTCAAGGCGTCAAGAGTAATGATGACAAAGTCGTAGTTGTCTTTATCTCCGGTCACGCTGGGGTACCAACTCTGAGCTTGATCGTAGTTAAGGATAATTTCTTGCGCGATTCGTTCCTTCCGGGGAAGGTTGTCAACCATTATATCTTCTGAAGAAAAATCTTTGGGAAAAGTATAGCTTATGTGGACAGTAACTTCAGGATAGTATGTCAATTGACCGGACAGAGGACGATAGGTAAACGGTGTGACTATCACATCTGCTAAGTTATACTTTCTGAAACCAGCGGTGCGAACAACTTCTCCAACCGAAGTCGGGTATGGTTCATCACTTCCATAAACTGAGTTATAGTTATCCTCATACATCTGCCTGTCTCTTTCATAGAGCAGTGGATCTTCCTGGATGATCACTCTGGGTAAGGGCGAAGGAGATACCTCATAGGTTCCGGGAAGCACTATACCTTCACCAACATCGAAGTTAACTTCAGCCACAAAAGCTCCTGGAGGAATTGCTATAGCAAAGATCTTTGATGGTAAGTTCGGCTTTCCCGGAACTAACAGACGTCCGAAGTTCTCAACGGTGACCTCCTGTCCTTGTAGGGTGTGTTTAATCTCATATGTTCCAACAGGTATGGTTACGCTGACTTCTCCATTGTCAGCGACAGTTATGACGCTGCTTAACATCAGCACCGTCACAAAAAGTCCCACTACTCTTCCGCACTTTTGCATTTTTTACTCCTTTTTAGGTTAGGGAAAAACTAACTTCCGTTTACGTTCATATACTAAACCTATTTTAATTATAACTCAAAAACGAAAAAAGTCAAGGAAAACTCTTGTATACATGGATTCAAAGGTAAGGGCACCCCAAGCCAATGCTAACAGAAGCTTAGCCTCACCTTTGGCGGGATTTCCAGCCTGGTAAGGGCTGGGACTTCCATGTGTGCATAACAGAATGGTTCGACAGTTCGGAAACTAACAGGATGGTGGCGGTCCACCTTTGTAAGGATAGTTGATTATATAAATAACGTTTCCAAGAGCTACGATCACGTCACCGTTACAATCCTACTACCAAATCCCCCAGGGATAATGATCCCTATATACACAAAAACTACCTGAAGGCGAAGAGGCAAGATCAACAGTGAACTGGAGTATTTCGTCGCCCTCTTCCAAATATAGTCCGTTTATTCTTATGGTGTATTCTCCAGATTCAAGGTTGCTGATTTGGTAATCTACGTCAAAAAGGCAAAGACAATAACATCCCCCACTCTCAAGAGATTCGTTTTCCTCTATTGTGATGACGTTGCCCTCAATGGTTATATCCGCTAAGATCTCATCAGGACAGCAATTAAATCCTGCATTTACGTGTTTGAGCAGAAGAAGGCCAGCTCCGTCATACTGATATTCTATGCAATCTTGATCTGGTGGTGTGCTATCTATAGCGGTTCCTTTCTGGAATTCTTTGCAGCCATAGTAATCAAGTAGAGTTCCAATTGGAGGACCTGGCGCTGGGCCACCTTTGAACAGATAATTGATCAGGTAAACCACGTCACCGAGGTCAATCACTCCGTCGCTGTTGCAGTCTCCAACCTCTAAGGGGTCGGGGGCAGGACCACCTTTGTATAGATAGTTTATCAGATAGACTAAATCTCCTACGTCGATTATGCCGTCTGCATTAACATCCCCTACCTCAGGATAGGACAGAGAAAAACAATAGGGGAGGTTGTGCCTGGGAATGTAAGTCACCGCATCTGATCTGGCAAATGCCAGACGATCTGACGGAGGCCAGAAGCACGAATCTAAGTATATGCCCGTAGTATCATCTACTTTGAAGGTCATGGTCACCAAAAGAATCCGGCTTCCTTCCTCAAACAGTCGGTCCTCGGTGCCGGTGGGATTCATGACCAGCCAGAAGTTGCTCCCGGAAGACAGGTTAAGTCCCCTATGGTTCCACTCCAAGCCCGGGGTCTGCTCTGAGAGTTTCATCATCCAGTTGCTGACTCCTTCCAGATGGCGGAAGATGCTCCGGTCAGTATCAGGGGAAGGATACAGGGTTGTGTTGTTATAATAGTAATCCAAAACGCAATTAGCGCTCGGGTTCGTGGAGATGTAAACCAGCGGAATAAGGAAGCCAGCAATGGAGTCTATGATTGGATCTGGAACATCATGCGTTACATAGATAGCAACTCGAACAAGATGCCCTGGACCAGAAAAGAGCGTATCGGGCGGATAGACCTCCACATACATAGTATCACATATCCCATTATCATTTGGGTCCTCCGGGCACTGTGCCCATGCAGGAGCGGACCATAAGAGGATAAATAACCCCATAACACAAAAGATTAAAAGATTTCTCTTCATTTTTTCACTCCTTTCCTTCTGCCTTTTGGATCAGTAAAATCCAATGGCGGTTCACTTATGTTCACACGGCGGTGGACCACCTTTGAACAGGTAGTTAATCAAGTAGACCACGTCACCGAGGTCAACTATTCCGTCAGAATTGGCATCTCCGGCTTCTAAGGGGTCAGGGATGGGTCCACCTTTGAATAGATAGTTTATCAAATAGACCACATCTCCGATGTCTATCATGCCATCATGATTGGGGTCACCGGTAAGGTAGGGTAGGACCGTGATGTTTCCACCGTAAAGAGTAGGCAGTATTGCCGCATGATCTTCTGTAACCAGCATGGACTGGTTTTCATTGACCCAGGATACCAAGCTAAAAGTTGCTGTTCCAGTTGATTGAGGAATAAAATAAGGACAACAGACCGCATCTCTTCCGGGTGGAAGGGGAATTGATATAGATGAGTATTGCCAAGCATAGAAATGGTAGATCTCCGGATTGACGCCATCTGCATGTTCACCATCGAGAAACATTAACCAGGCGCTATCTATGCGGTCGGTATAGAACGGTCTGCTCTCCCAATCGACTCCCAGCACAGCACTCCCGTTTATCTCCAAGGATAATGCCAGACCTTTCACTGGTTCATCATTTACTACACCCATGCAAATTGGAGAAGAGATACCTACTATCAGAGTTTCGGACTCCACCCATACTGTATCCGGAAGCAAAGGATCATCATATAATGAAGGATTGATAGTTCCACAGCTACAGGGGTAGGTCCCGGCAAAAAAGAGCCAGTCCGTCAGATGAACCAAGTCACGCATATCCAACCTTCGGTCGCAATTTAGATCCCCACGGCCCCGACGGTCGTGAATAGGATACCCGCTTAGAGGATTATCGTAATGATATATCTTCTGGAGCATGATAATGTCTCCTATATTTACACTGAAATCTATGTTCACGTCCCCCACCAGATAGTCACAGGAGATGTCAATCAAACCTGATAAAAATTGAGGGGTGAAGCTCTGTGAGTTTGAGTCGGTGACCAACAATCCTCCTTGTGGCGAATCAGACAAAGAATCAATCAAAACCTGGCCTCCGAAATGCAAGGTGAACCAGAGGTCACAGAGCTTTCCCTGCCCAACAGGTAAGTTAGCTCCGGAGGAGACAGAGAAAGACAGTAACAAAGAGTCGACGGTGAATGTGTCTGTCCCGAAAACGTAAACCTGCCTGTCATCCAAAATTGTTGGATCGGTTAAACGGCTTCCCACATATGAAACCGAATCGAATCTCAACCAGCCAGAATATCCATCCACCAAAATCGGGATCACCACTGAGATCAGTTCCTCATCATTATACAAAAACACCGGCATAGAGACCGTATCCCCGATCTCTCCAGAGATGTTTGCCAATCTTACGGTGTCGGCATCACCGGGATCCTGGGCTGAGGATACCCCAGAAGAGAAAGAGAAGATGATCAAAAATAGGATGACCCCTATTATTTCTTTTGACCTCATAAAAGCTCCTTGCGCATAAATAGTTGACAATCTTCTTTGTAAACAGACCTGTTCGTCTTACAATACTACATTCATCAGTTCTTCTTTTCAGTCTAACAGCATGAAGGTGGACCGTTTTTGAAAAGATAGTTGTTAGGGAAACCACATCACCAAGATCTCCTATCCCGTCATCCTGTTGGGGCAGGGGTTCAGCCCCTGCCCCAACAAGGGATCGCATATCCCATTATCATTTGGATCTTCCGGGCACTGGGCAAAAGAAAGATCTGTGAGCCACAGAATACATGCGGCCAGCACAGCCATAAACAATAAGATTAACTTCATTTCTTTCCTTCTTTTTGATCAGGATTAATGAGTTGGGGTAAACAAAGATCTTTTGCATTCGCTTTATTGGAATGAAGATAATTTGTGCATGAATTGGCTAAAAAGTCATAAGCTGTGCTCCTCTTTTAGATTGGGAATTCTATTTAATAATAACCCCAACCTTCAATAAAGTCAAGTATTATTTCCTTGACAAAAAGCTCCCTTTTCTTATTTTAGTGTCTGAAAAATTGGGGGATCGTCCAATGGCAGGACGGCAGACTCTGGATCTGTCTATCGGGGTTCGAATCCCTGTCCCCCAGCCAAGATGAGTTCGGTTTTTGGTTCGTAGTTCATAGTTTAGGCGTGTAGTCTATGGGAGAAAGCTAAACTGCTAAAAAAGGAGTTATTCGTGAAGAGGTTTTTTTTTGTTTCTTGTTTGATTCTGGGCGTCTTTGTTTTCACCCAGTTGGGATGCGAAAAGAAAGCTGAGGAGAAGAAGCCTTATGAGATTTTAATTAAGACCACTAAAAAGATGACCATCTGCTATCTGGAGCATGTGGGACCGTATGATCAGGCGGGAGCTTTGTTCGGTCAACTGGGTGAATACGCGGCTTTTAAGGAACTTACCGGAGACGTGGTGGGTATCTACTATGATGATCCAGCCACGGTTCCGGCTGAAAGTTTAAGAAGCGAGATTGGAATTGTGGTCCCGGAAGGATTCATGCCAGATTCAGGTTATGGGGTGCAGGAGATTCCGGTGCAAAAAGTGGTTTACGCCATACTAAAGGGACCTTATGCGGAAATCGCCAAAGAGTATCCGTCTATGTTTAAGTGGATAGAGGAGAAAGGACATAAAGTAAGTGGGCCGGTGATGGAGATTTATCTGGAGGCGGGTCCTGGTGTTCCTCCAGAACAGTTTGTCACCGAAGTCCAAATTCCGATAGAATAGTTGATGGTTCACGGTAGAAACCCGAGGAGCTGGTAGCTATTGGAGAAAAGAATTGAGGGTTTTTGCTGTGAACAGTGATCCGTGAACTAACTGTTAGCAAAGCTTGGCGCTATCGTCTAGTCAGGTCTAGGACAGGTGGTTCTCAGCCATCAGACCGGGGTTCGAATCCCCGTAGCGCTACTAAAAACTCCAAGTGCATGTCATAATTGATCTGACAGGTACTTTTTTTGGATACTTTTCTATACGATTTTTGTCAGTTCTCAGCCTTGACGATCAACCCTGCATTGTATTTTTGCCGAGGCTGGTCATGCCATAGGTAGATCCCGCCACAGGCAGGAGAGCCCCGGTCACAGGCTTGTTACATTTTTCCTATTCTTTCCCCGTCCCGCCGGAGGCTGGACGGCTACTCATCGTTCATTCCCCCATTCTCCCGCAGGCTGAAGCCTACGGCTACCTACCCCTTATCCCCCACAGGTGGAGGCAAATGCCATTTTTTCTTTTATTGACTATTGCCACGTGGTTGGTTATATTTTTAACGATTTTTATTATGGTGAAACCAATTGATGTCTCCGGTGCCACGAAAATAGCCTATGTTTGCTCAAGGAGGCTAAAGAATGGAAAGGGTAAGAGTTGGAGTGGTGGGGGTGGGGCATCTGGGTGATCATCACGCCCGCATCTTTTCCCAAATTTCAGAGGCGGAACTGGTGGGAGTAAACGACATTGACCTGGGAAAAGGCGAAAGTGTGGCTCAAAAATACGGCACAAGATATTTTGAAAACTTGGATGATCTTCTGAGAAAGACAGATGCAGTCAGCTTGGTGGTCCCTACTACTGCTCATTTTCCTCTGGCGAGCGTGATACTGGAGCGAGGAAAAGACCTTTTGATCGAAAAGCCGATAACCCAGACCGGTGAACAGGCAGAGGAGCTGATCAGACTTGCTCAAAAGAAGAATTTGATACTTCAGGTGGGACACATCGAAAGATTCAATCCGGCATTTAAAGCCATAGATAAATACCAACCCCATCCCAAATTTATCGAATCCCATCGAATGGCTCAATTTAATCCTCGGGGAACAGACGTGGCGGTGATTTTAGATTTGATGATCCACGATATCGATTTGATATTGAGTCTGGTGAAAAGTGGGATAACAAACATCGAAGCGGTGGGTGTGCCGGTTGTTGCTGAAAGTGAAGATATCTGTAGTGCTCGATTGACTTTTGAAAACGGCTGTGTGGCAAACATCACCGCCAGCCGTATCTCCGCTCGAGTTTTACGCAAGATGAGGCTTTTTCAGAAAGACTCCTATATATCCTTAGATTTTTTACAAAAGTCGGTGGAGATTTACAAACTGGTGGATGTTAACCAATTACCTCAGGGGGAAAAAGAGAAAAAGACCGTGGTGGGGAATATACCGGTGGAGGAGATGGGCAAGACCATAGTCTACCAAAAACCGGAGGTTTGTGATCAGGATATGCTCAGCTCAGAGATAGGATCATTCTTAGATGCGGTGCGCACCAGAACACCACCTGAAGTTACCGGTGAAGATGGCAAAAAGGCTTTGGAGGTTGCGCTAAGGATCAAAGAAAAAGCTGAGGAACACAAAACGCGTACTGGGGAATCTTAGAAAGTAAGGCAAGATATTCCAAATTCTAACTACGAGTCTAATCTGGAGTGTCAAGCCCCGCGGAAGCGGGATCTACGACTTCAGCTTGACCTGAACTTTTGCTTATCACAAGCACCTATGTGGTTCGCCTAAAGGCGAACACTCCAAATTCTCGTCTCCACCGTGTCTTTCAGAGACCTCAAGAACATAAACTGAAAGGTTTGTAATCTTTAGAGAGTGTTTTGCGCTGACGATGAATGAGCCAAAAAAAATAGTGATCATAGCCGGGGAGGCATCTGGCGATCTGCATGGATCCAGCCTGGTGAAGGAACTTAAAAAGATTAATTCAAACTTAGAAATCTTTGGCATGGGGGGGGACAGGATGAAAAGCCAGGGGGTGGAGCTAATCTTTCATGTTGATAAGCTCTCCTTTATGGGTTTTTTTGAAGTGATAAAGAATTTGAGTTTCATCAGAGGAGTTATGAAAAAAATGACCTCGGTGGCCCAAACCAGAAAGCCGGATCTGGCGATTTTGATAGACTATCCCGGCTTCAATCTAAGGATCGCCAAAAAACTCAAGAAATCAGGGATACCGGTGGTTTACTACATCTGCCCTCAGGTCTGGGCTTGGGGTGGAAACAGAGTGAAAAAGATGAGAGGGTTGATAGACAAGATGGTGGTGATATTTCCTTTTGAGAAGGAAATTTACAAAAGGTTTAATATAGATTGTGAGTTTGTAGGTCATCCTTTTCTGGAGGTGACTAGACCAGTCCTATCCTTAGAGGATTTCCAAAACAAATTTGACATAAGAAAAAATGAGGTGGTGGTGGGACTGCTTCCCGGCTCCAGATGGCAGGAGGTGGAAAAGGTTCTGCCCATCATGCTTGAATCCTGTGAGCTTTTGAAAACAAGAATTAAAAATTTAAAGGTGCTTTTAGGATTGGCTCCTACCATTAAAAAACAAAGAATAGAAAATCTTGTTAGCTCTCAGGCAAGAATAGTGGAAAATTTAACCTATGATTTGATGAAACATTCGGATTTACTTCTTATCACATCCGGTTCTGCCACCTTAGAATGCGCCATTTTAGGCACTCCATTTGTTGTATTGTATAAGACCAGCTTGTGGACTTATCTGGTGGCAAAAAGCTTGGTCAGCATACCCAATATCGCCTTAGCCAATGTGGTGGCCGGCAAAAAAATAGTTCCGGAGTTCATACAGAACAAGGCAGTTCCCAGTCATATCGCAGAAGAGATGCATGAGATTCTAACCGAGAAGGAGAGATACAAAGCCATCCAAGATGAGCTGAAGAAAGTAAAGGAAAAATTGGGGGAGAAGGGTGCGTCGAGGAGAGCGGCTGAAATCGTGACTAAAATGTTAACCCCTCCTTTGGATTCTACAGACCAGCCTCAGCTTGTATGATCTGAAATGGCGGCGATTGCAAAGATACGGCAGATAAAATTGGGTCTTGCGATGGGTTTGAAGTTACAAGTCTTTATCGGATAGTAGGTGAATGAAAAATTGGCTTAAACAAAAAAAAGACAAACTCCTTTTATTTTTAGCATCCTGGATAGGTCCGCTCTTGATCTACATCTTGGGAATGACGTTGAAGATCGAATGGGTGGGGGAGGAAAATTTAGATATCCTAAGGAAAGAAAAAAAATCAGTGATCTATGCTTTCTGGCACGGCAGGATGCTCATTTTCACCTATTCCCATCGAAAACAAAAGATACATGTTTTGATCAGCCAGCACAAAGATGGGGAATTCATCGCCCGCATAATCCGTAACTTAGGGTTCGTCTCGGTGAGGGGATCCACCACCCGGGGTGGTTCCAAAGCCATCTTCGAAATGTGTGAAAAGACCACATCTGGATTTGACGTAGCCATAACTCCGGATGGACCCAAGGGACCTGGATTTGAAGTTCATCCGGGCATAATATATATTGCCCAAAGAAGCGGAATGCCCATCGTTCCCATTACTAACTCTGCTAAGAATCGCTGGAATCTCGCCACCTGGGACAGATTCTTGATCCCTAAGCCTTTTTCTAAGGTGGTGATCATGCTGGGAAAACCAATCTGTGTGCCACTTGAAGCCACTTCTAAGGAATTGGAGGAGATAAGAATCGATTTGGAAAAGCGACTTGGGGAGTTAACCCAAGAGACGGATGATTATTTCTTGCATTCAAATTAAGCAAAGACCAGAGCCTAACTTAAGTTAGGTTCTGGTTCTTTTAAAACTCAACAAATCCATAAATGTACGCATTTTATAACGTCATTTTAAATTTCGCCTTCATCATTGCCTCTCCTTATCTTTTCCTTCGGGCAATTTTAGGTAAACACGGAATTGGCGAAAGAATGGGAAGGTTGCCAAAGGAAAAAATAGAAAAGCTTCGTGGGGAAAAAGTCATCTGGTTTCACGCCGCCTCGGTGGGGGAGGTGAAAGTTCTGTCCACCATCATCCCCCAGGTTAAGAAAATTCATCCAGAATATGCCCTAGTGGTATCGACCATCACCAAAACTGGCAGGAAAGAGGCGAAAAGGATATTGAAGGAAGTTGAGATGGTTTTCTTTCTCCCCGTCGACCTAAAAAGATACATGAGAAGAGCTTTAGAAAGAATAAAACCTGCGGCTCTGATTTTGGTGGAGACCGAGCTTTGGCCCAATCTGATAAGGGAAGCGAAAAAGTGGGGTTGTTTTGTGACATTGATCAACGGACGCATCTCTGATGCCTCCCTGCGCAGATATCTTTTAGTAAGAAGCCTGTTTGAAGAGACACTTTCACATATTGATCTTTTGTGTATGCAGTCAGAGGAGTATAAAGAGAGGATGATACTTCTGGGCGCAAATCCGGATAAAATCAAAGTAACTGGGAATCTTAAATTTGATCGCCTCCTGTATGCCAGCCAAACAAAAGATAAAAATGGGCTGAAAAGAAAGATGTTTATTCCCGATCATTTCAAGGTGATTGTCGGCGGAAGCATAAGGGAAGGAGAGGAAAAGATTTTGATCGAAGTCTTCAAAAGGCTAAAACTGGAGAACAAAGATTTGCTTTTTGTGCTTGCCCCCAGACATCTTGATCGAATAAAGGAAATAGAAAAGTTGCTTTCTCAACAGCAGATGAAGTTCATCAGAAAGAGTCAACTGGACAAAGATGCCACCCTGAAGGATCAAGGCATGATTCTTCTGGATACCATGGGGGAGCTTTCTAAAATCTATTCTTTGGCTGATGTGGCTTTTGTGGGGGGTAGCCTGGTGCCGGTGGGAGGACACAATCTTTTGGAGCCGGCAATTTATGGAGTTTTAGTCCTTTTCGGACCTTATGTAGATCATTTCAAAGAGGAAGCCAATATCTTGATCCAATCCGGAGGAGGCATAAAAGTTAAGGAGGAAGAGGAACTCTACTTTAATTTGTCCAACTTGCTTTCAGATGATGAGAAGAGAATAATGTTGGGAAAGAGGGCAAAAGAAGCCATCCAGAAAAGGACCGGAGTTGCTCAAAGGACTACTGATTTGATTTTTTCCCTTTTTGGAAAATACAGTCGGCCGTCCGCCGTCGGCTGTCGGTCGACAACCATCCACTCTCGGCGGACCGCGGACAGCGGACTTGTCTTGAGCGAAGTCGAAGGACCGCGGACGCTTTACGCATTGTCATGCTGGTTTCTTTCTTTTTTTTCATTGCCATACCGACTGGTCTGCGGCATAAGACTTTTTCTTTACCAGCATGGGGTGTTCAAACAGAAAAAACTTAAAGCAAGGGTGATCAGCGTGGGAAACATCACCCTGGGCGGAACTGGAAAAACTCCTTTAGTCATCTATCTGGCAGAAAAGCTCAAAGAGAAAAATAAAAAGGTGGCTATACTCTCCAGGGGATATAAGCGAAAGAAAAAAGAGATGGTGGAGCTGACACAAAAAACACGTAAGAGGATAAACTGGGAAGATGTGGGAGATGAGCCTTATCTTCTGGCAGAGCGACTTTCTGGCGTTCCCATCATGGTAAGCAAACATAGGAATATCTCAGGACAGTACGCCACAGAAAAGTTAGGCTCCGAGTTTTTGATTTTAGATGATGGGTTTCAACATCAAAAACTTTTCAGGAACTTAGATATTGTGGTGATCGATTCGGTCAACCCCTTTAGAAACGGAAGACTTCTTCCGGCAGGCACCCTGAGGGAACCTCTAACTTCCTTGAGAAGGGCGGATGTGTTTGTTCTGACAAAAACCGATCAGGCTTCCAATACAGATGAGTTGGTCCAAATATTAAAAAGGTATAATCCCAAAACTCCGATAGTAGAATCCATCCACCAGATCCGCTCCATAGAAAAGCTATTCAATGGTTCGGAAGTCAACCTCAAGGATGTAGAGGACAAAAAGGCTTTAGTTTTTTCCGGCATTGGGAATCCTTTATCCTTCGAGAATAGTCTGAGGCAATTGAAGATACAAATCTTAAAACATCGAATTTTCCGAGATCACTTCCCATACCGCGGGAAGGATATTTCGACTCTGCAAGAAGAGGCAAAAAACAAAGATGCCGATTTTATTATCACCACAGAGAAAGACTCTGTGCGTATACCTTTGATAAATGAGTCGGAGATCCCGTCGCAGGCGGGACTGGATATCCCCTTTTATGTGTTAAAAATAGATCTAAAGATAACCCGAGGAGAGGAAATTCTCTTAAGTAAAATCGAGGGTAAAGAATAAATGGAGATAAAAACCGATTTTCTGGTGATCGGATCAGGCATTGGAGGACTCTCCTTTGCTCTTAAAGCTTCTGAGTTAGGTGATGTGGTCATCGTTACCAAAAAGGAGGACTCTGAATCCAACACCAACTATGCCCAGGGAGGCATCGCCTCAGTTATGGCAAAGGATGATTCGTTCGAGCTCCATGTTGAAGATACTTTAAAGGCAGGGGATGGGCTATGTAATCCTGAGGTGGTAAGAAGGGTGGTGGAGACAGGTCCTGGATGCATTGAGGAACTGATCCAGATAGGGGTGCGGTTTACCAGAAAGAGAGGAAAAGAAGGTGAATTCGATATGGGGTTGGAGGGGGGACATTCCAAGAACCGGGTGGTGCATGCCGCCGATCTCACCGGCAGAGAGGTGGAAAACTCGCTTCTGAGCGCGGTAAAAGCCAAGAAGAATGTTAAGATCTTAGAAGATCACATCGCCCTCGACCTGATCACCCAGCATCATCTCAAAGGTTACCGTCGAAAGCCGGATGAAAAAACCAAGTGCTGGGGCGCTTACGTTCTGGACAAAGAAAAAAAGCAAGTCCTCACCTGTCTGTCCAAAATCACCTTGCTGGCAACCGGTGGAGCGGGCAGAGTCTACATACACACCACCAATCCCTCCATCGCCACCGGCGACGGATTAGCCATGGCTTATCGGGCGGGAGCAGAGGTGGCAAATTTGGAATTCATCCAATTTCATCCTACCGCACTTTATCATGACAAAGGTGACTCCTTCTTGATCTCAGAGGCAGTAAGAGGAGAGGGAGGTATCTTGCGACTGA